>JBATND010000143.1:0-2574 GCA_049290175.1 Flavobacteriales bacterium
ACCCTAGGCTTGGTTTGTGCGTATGGATTGTGAACCGAAGAAGTGCTTGGCAGCATCCAGTTCTTCTTGTGAGATCAGTCCAACAGAAAACGCCTCTTCTTGAAGCTTGATCATTGCAAGTGCCCACTCCACCTTATCTTTTTCTTGTGCAATGCACGCGTGCTTTTTCCAAAGTTCGAGGTACTTCTCATTCGCATACACATTCATTCCCTTGGATGTGATGACTCGCTGTGCGGTCTCGATAACCCACTGCGCCTTGTCCAATGGGACCTGTTCCTCCGGGATGCACCAATAGCCTTTGCCAAAGGCGTCAGCATACAAGGCAGATTGCTTCCAATCTTCGAACATCTTCGGGGCATCATTCCAGTCAATCAGTGCAGCATCCAACGTGGCAGCAGTGGTGGCCTGGATATGTGCAACTGCTGCAATGCCTGTTTTGCTTGTATGAGTGCGAAATTCCTTCCAGAGCTTTCGTCGCGCACCATCCGTTTTGGAGCATAGGATGTGCATTAAGACTTGTGACTTGCCCGCCTCTTCTATTGCAAGAATGGCAAGTACGACTGCCCGGCAGAAGTGCTTGTTGTTCCATAGTAGAATCGCTTCGGTCAAGAGCTGCTCGGCATTGGCCATGACCGCTTGAACTCCACGGGCTGCCATTGCAGGAGTAAGTTCTCCGGAATACTGGAAGCCCTTCAATCTGGGAGGGGTGCTCATGCTTGAAGGGATTTATTACGCATTGCTTCAACGATCTCCTTCGCCGCCGCCGGGGTCTTCATTCCCCGAACGCATGTCTCTTGATTCTGCTCGTTCATCGTTTTGTCAGTGCTTCATGCAAGGTGCGATCCAGGGTAGCGACGAAGTCTCGTTCGTTTGGTAACAGGTGCTTTTCTACTTCGCTTACAGTCGCTCGGAAGTGCTCGAGGAAGTCCCACCAGCCATCGCTGAGGCCATTCACGTAGAGTTGGCAATCACGAAGTTTCTGAACCGTGTTCGTTTCACCTCGGTTCTGAAGGGATATGCACAACTCATCGAACACGGCCCAGTATTCCATCCACGAATTCATCGCCATCTGGATGTATTCAAGTCAGTCGCCCTGTCAGCAAGACTTAGAGTCAGCTCAAGGCCCGTAAACATAACAAGCGTCACTCAGCCTTCGCATCCCTTTCCCTTTGGCTCATGGCCCTGCTCAGCGCGGGAGTTGTTGTGCTGGTGTATCAGACAGTGACGGCGGAGATGGTGCCGTTCATCTACTTCCAGTTCTAGGGGAGAGAGCATGATGCAATGTGCATCGTATGGGGAATGCCCATGCAGCGCGCATCACGTCCATTTCGCCGGGTTCTCGGCGATGTATTGCGCGATACGTCTGTATTCGCCGCCATGGCGGCGGATCACGCGTTCATAGTAACCATGTTGCCAAATGGTTCCGCCGTGGCGGCCCAGTGCCGCGTTGATGCGTTTCGTTGTCACCGATTTGAACGCGCCGATGATGGCACCCAATGATCCAGGTGCGGGCCCCTTCGGCCTGGCACCACGTTCATTCAACGCACCCGTAGCGTCGACCCCTTGGGTCGCCCCAACGGATGCGATGCCCAACGATTGATCCAATTCCCCGTTCACAGCAACAGGTCGGATGTTCGTAGGCGGGGCCAATACCAGGATCGCGTGCAGATGATCCGGCATGATCTGCAATTCATCCAGCCGAGTTCCGGGATGGTGTTCAGGGATCGCGTTCCAGCGGTCCATTACGATCAAGCCGGCATCATTCAATTCCATGCGGGCATTCGCCCCATTTCCCACGATCCGTCCGAAGATGTCGCCTCGGCGGTGAGCACATATCGTCACGAAATAGGCGCCGCGCGTATAGTCGCGGTCGAGCAGGCGAATGTGTTTGTGGAAGATCGGCGCCATGTGGTGAAGATGGGGATCCTGTTGTGAAAATGGCGGTAGGGCGACCCAAGGGGATCGCCGGTACAGGTGCGCACCTGTGATGCAGGTGCGTTGCTGATCAGCGCTGCATCAGCTGCGCAATGATCCCCTTCGCCGCCACCGGGATTTTCGTCCCCGGCCCGTACACATCGAAGCATCCCGCATCCTTCAGGAATTGGTAATGGTCCGGCGGGATCACGCCGCCGGCTACCACTAGGATGTCGGGGCGGTTGTAGGTCTCGCGCAGTTCCTTGATCACTTCAGGCACCAAGGTCTTGTGGCCACCGGCAAGGCTGCTCACGCCCAGCACGTGTACATCGTTCTCGATGGCTTGCTTGGCTACTTCCTGCGGCGTTTGGAACAGAGGGCCGATGTCCACGTCGAAGCCGATGTCGGCGAAGCTGGTGGCGATCACCTTGGCGCCTCGGTCGTGCCCGTCCTGGCCCATCTTGGCAACAAGGATGCGCGGGCGGCGGCCTTCGGCTTTCGCGAACTCATCGGCGAGGCTCATGGCCTCCTTCATCTCGGGGTCTTGCATGGCTTCTGCGGAATAAACACCGCTGATCGCGCGCGGCACGGCGGCGTAACGGCCAAAGGCATTTTCGAGGGCGTCGCTGATCTCTCCGAGGGTAGCACGGTGCTTCGCGG
>JBATND010000144.1:0-1866 GCA_049290175.1 Flavobacteriales bacterium
GTATGTGTTCGGTCCCCTTGTGCCCGCCCGCTTTCGCCTCGGGCTGCTATCGCCGCGCCGCGCTCCCTTCCGGGCGACCAAGAAACTGCGGCAACTTGCTCAGATTCTTCCAAATAAGCGCCCCTACCCCCCCGACGCCATTGCGGCGAAGCGCAGCATAGTCCTCGCTGCTCTTGCGCAGTATGCGCGTCAGGGAACGGTTGCTCTCCCCGCCGACGCGCATTTTCACCAACACTTCCGGGATATAAGCTAGCCGGATCTTCCCACGCGCCAGATAGCGCAGCATCGCATCGTAGTCTGCGGCAATGCGGAAATCAGTATCAAAACCGCCCCACTGTTCAATCACCGAGCGCCGCAAGTACACTGTCGGATGAGGCGGCATCCAGCCGCGGGCTAGGCGGGCGGGCTCGTAGGCGCCCGAGCGCCAGCGTCGAATGATGCGCGACGGGTCCTCCTTAGCCACATAGTCCAGGTCGCCATACACACCATCCACCGCCGGATCGGCGAACGCGCGCGCGACACGCTCGAGAACGCGATCGTCCGCATAGAAATCATCAGAATGCATTAGCCCCAACACATCCCCGGAAGCTCGCCCCAGACCCTTGTTGAGCGCATCGTAAATTCCTTTGTCCCGCTCGCTGACCAAGACGGCGAGTCGATTGCGCTGCACCTCAAGCAGTTCCAAGGTACCATCAGTCGAACCTCCATCAATCACGATATGCTCCACCCTCTCCCAAGTCTGCGCCTGCACGCTGGCCAGGGCTTGGCCGATGGTGCCGGCCCGATTGAAGACAGCGGTAATCACAGAAATGGTCAGAGCCACAAGCCATCCTCTAGCTCAGAGCCGACAAAATCCTCTGTGCCAGCTAGCTTCCCTTCAGCCATCGGCTTATGCCGTTCAAGACTTGCGCGTCGAAACTCAGTGACCACCAACGAAGGCCTGGTAGTCGCGCAGACCCATGATGGCCAATGCCAGATACTCCTTCAACGCGCGCGTACTTAACAAGAGGGCATTTGCATCGGGCAACCAACGACCCAGGGGATGCAAGGTGGCCGGCAGGCCCTCCACATCGGTGCTGACTGGCAAGAGCGTCACACCGGAACCGCCCATAACCGCCTGAAACGTTCGCAGCGCTCTCGGCATATGCAACGCCGAGGTCACCAGCAGCACCCGTTTGGCACTTACCCCCTGAATCAACCCCAAGCTCTCCGCTGCATTCTCAGCGGTGTTACGGCTATTGCCTTCCAAACGGATAGCCGAAGCCTGCACACCGAGGGTCGTCAACATGGACCGCATCGCTACAGCCTCTACCTCAATTCCCCGGGCGCCAGGTTGGTTACCGCCCGAGACCAGCACCCAAGGCGCCTTGCCCGCGCGGAACAAAGCCGCCGCATGCCAGACGCGATCCGCCGCCGAACCCATATCAAAGCTGGGTCGTAAAGGTGGGCTCGCGCCCGCCAGTGCACCGCCCAGAACCAGAATCGCATCTGCCCTTGGTGACTGCGCCACCGGTAAAGCGGGATACCGGCTTTCCAGCTGGCTTGCAAGCGTGTGGGCAAAGTACGGCGTAGCCACTATCCACAGCCCCATCACGCCACAAAGCGCTGCGCCAACCCCCAGACGAAAACGACCGCGCCAAAGCAACAGAAGCGCTGCTGCCCAACAAAGCAATACAAATGTCAAGGGTGCCAACGACCAACCAACAACTTTGCTCAACTCAAACACAAGAGGACCAAGAACACTCTCGCCTGCCAGCGCAATGAGCAGACCGAAGGAGGCAGAACAACACCCATCCACCACACCTGAACTCTAAACCTCAACCCTAATCCCCAAAATCCGCTCAATCGCCACCCGCACGTCACACC
>JBATND010000145.1:0-6216 GCA_049290175.1 Flavobacteriales bacterium
GCCCGCGGCTGCCCTTGTTGCCCGGCGAAGAGATCACCAACATCGCCAACATCTATTTCGACTTCAACCCGCCGGTGATCACCGAGCCCAGCGTTCTGGTGGCGGAGTTCAGCACGGGGATGGAGGAGATGAGCACGGACCACCTTCAAGTCTACCCCGTTCCGGCGCGAACACAATTGAACGTTCATTCGACCACACTGCTGACGCGGCTGTCGATCCTGACCTTGGATGGGCGCATGGTCCGCGAAGAGCCGATACAAGGACACCGCGCCTTGGTGGATCTGCAAGGGCTTCCTTCGGGTGCCTACCTCCTCCGGGTCACGGACACTGAAGGCAACCAGTTGCACCATTCATTCCTCATCGAGCACGAATAACCGCCGCCATGAAACAACTCAACGCATTCGTCTTCTGCGCGCTGATCAGTTCGCCCGCGCTTTCCGTCACGGTGACCATACAGATGTACATACCGGCATTCTGCACGTACCCGACCGGATCGATCTACGCGCAGCCACAAGGCGGGACGGAGCCTTACACCTATTCCTGGAACACGGGCTCCACGGATTCGTGGCTGAACGATCTGGTTGCGGGCACCTACAGCGTCACCGTAACGGACGCGAACCTGGATCAAGCCACTGCGGAATTCACGCTCACGGCCTCTCCTTTTGAGGCGTGGGTGGATGGCATGGTCGGCTGCCCGGACCAAATGCTCGGCCCTCCATTCCGGATGTTCGGACAGGCGAGCCTCTATTACACGGGTGTGCCCCCGTTGACCCTATCGGGGAATTATGTCGCGGATGTGATCGATGGTCCGAATGGCTATGCCGCCTTGTATGTGGGCAACTTCGATATGTGGCCTCCTGCGGGCACACCGCTCTCCATCGCATTCACCGATGCCAATGGTTGTCCGGGAACGATCTACGGGCAGGTGCCGCAGCCGCCTGCGCACCCTGATCGGCAAGTGCTGATGGTGGATGCGGCTTGCGCCGCCGGATTCAATGGCAGCGCTCTGGTGCAGGTGGATGAAGCGCCCAACGATGACCCCTACCTCTTGCGGCTCATCCGCGATGGTGCGGACGCCGGTGATCTCCAGACACAGTCCACGATTGGCCAGATGTTCGGCCAGATCCCGCACACCATTCTGCGTCAGAATCTCGCACCGGGGGAGTACGCGCTGGTCTCGTCTCCGAGATTCGAGGACTCCGCTTACGAATGGCTTGAAGGGTACTTCTTCGTATCCGAGGATTACTGCACGGACACCGTGTGGTTCACCGTGCCTGAGATACCGGGACCCTGTGGCACGCTGAAGGGCACCGTCTATATGGACGATAACCAGGATTGCATCATGGCGGGCCTCGAGACACGCGTGCCGAACGAGGTGATGCTGATCGAACCGGGCGGCTACACGGCCATGTCCGGTTCCAATGGCTACTACCAGGTCAATTTGCCCACCGGGTCCTACACGGTCGAGCAAGCTTCAGCCGTGCTCGACGAGCATTGCATCGGCGGGCCGATTCCTGTGAACCTCGGCGTGAACGGTCAGTCGGTGACGCAGAACATGGCCGATACCGTGCTGATCCCACGCGATGTGGAGCTCTTCATCGGCACCGGCCCGGCGAGGCCCGGGTTCAACCATGACCTCTACATCCATGTGCATCATGAGACGCTCGGCGGTACGGGAACGGTAACGGTCACCTGCACATTCGATCCCGTGCTCAGTTTCACCAATTCGAGTCCAGCGCCGAGCAATGTGAGCGGCAACACCCTCACGTGGACGCTTTCCCAGATCACCTCTTTCGGGCATCGGCACATCAGCGTGAACCTGCAGGTGCCGCCGAACCCTGGCCTGATCGGCACGGACCTGATGCATAGCGCTTCGGTGAGCATCGCCCAGCCCGAGACCGACCTGACGAATAACAGCGCGGTTCACACCCGAACGGTGACCGGCAGCTACGACCCCAACGACAAGCTGGCGCGCACCAGCAGCGAGCTCAGCGATGCCCTCTATTACATCGACCAGGACGAGTGGATCGACTACACTATACGCTTCCAGAACACGGGAACGGACACGGCCTTCAACGTGGTGATCACCGACACGCTCCCGCCGACGCTCGATCCAGGCACTTTCGAGCTAGGGCCGCGCTCGCACAGCTGCATCACGCAAATGGGCGGGCAGGGCTTGCTGCGCTTCATCTTCAACAACATCCAGTTGCCGGACAGCAACGTGAATGAGCCTGCTTCGCATGGCCTTGTGCAGTTCCGGATCAAACCGCACTTGCCAATCGCGCCGGCCACCGTGATCGAGAACATCGCCAACATCTACTTCGATTACAACCCGCCCATCATCACCGATCCGAGCGTGCTGGTGGCGGAGTTCAGCACGGGGGTGGGGGAGCAGTCGCAAGATGCCCTGCGCCTTCTGCCGAACCCGGTCAACGATGAGCTACGCGTCAACGCGAACAGCAACATCGCCTCGTTGCGCGTGATTGCAGCCGATGGGAGGGAGATGCTCACGCGATCGGTGCGCACAGCGTACGCCAGCATTGCCGTAGATCAACTGCAAGCGGGCGCTTACCTGCTCATCGCCACATTCACGAATGGAAGCGAGGCCCGTGAGCGCTTCGTTAAACAATGACCCGGATGAGAACCAGCTTACTCCTAACGACGAACCTGTTGGTCATTTCCGTCTCCGCGATCTCGGTTGAGGTAGAGGTCTATCGTCATTCATACTGCGGCCGTGAATCGGGCTATGCGGCGGCCTTCGTGAGCGGTGGCGTTCCGCCATACACTTACGCATGGAGCAATGGGTCAAGCGACCAGCACGCTCTAGGGCTGTTTGCTGGCAGTTACAGCCTGACCGTCACCGATTCGCAATCGGACGAGGCCACAGCGAACTTCACGATCGATCTGCTGCCGGGATACGGCCTCTTCGGGTATTTCAGGAGCTTGCCGCGCTGCGTGGGAGACGACCCGATCGTGCCAACCTTCCCGGTCATTCTCGACTACGTCCCGACAGTGACCATAGGTCCGCCTCCCTACATGTACGGCGGCTCGGAGAACCCGTGGCCGACCACATCGATGGAGTGCCAGAATGAGCAGAACCAATGGATGGATCTGCTCGTGTTCCAAGGAACGGCACCCGGCAATTACACGGTCGATTTCTGGGATAACCTCGGCTGCCCTGGAACCATGGAGGTGCTGATCACCCCGCCGCTAGAGGACCTTCCGCAAGTGCAAGCGGTGAACGTGAACCCGAGCTGCGCATCGACTGCCACGGGTTCCATCACGTTCTCACACGCTGGTTTCCTGGATTACGAGTACAGCGTGCTCCTGAGGCCCGATGCGGTTTCGGGTGAATGTGCTCCGCAGGTGATCGTAGAATGGGTCGGAGCATATTCGTCAAGCGGTACGCGCACGGTGAACAACCTGCTCCCTGGCGATTACTGGCTGATCACCACCACGGACGCCAATCGGTGGCTCACCGGAACGTCGTTGTCAGCGAACGCATGCAAGGACTCCACCCTCGTCACGGTTCCCTCGCTCGGCATCGATTGCGGCGTGCTAAGCGGTCGGGTGTACATCGACGACGATGCCGATTGCATCCGCGACGGCATCGAGAATAGCGTGCCTTCGACGATCGTGGAGATCACGCCGGGGCCGATCTACCTGACCACGAGCAGCACCGGCCAGTACAGCATCGGACTCAACTTCGGGAATTACACGGTCACGGAACAGAACCCCGTGTTCGATCAAAGCTGCCCGGGCACGGTAACGCTGGCCAGCGGCAACCAAACCTTGAATGTGGGTTGCGCAGGCGGTGAGCCGCTCGATGTGCAGTTGGCCATGGCGAACGGACCGGCACGTCCGGGTTTCGAATTGGGATACGGACTCAGCGTGGAGAACCTCACGCCAGCATCCACGGGAGCGGTCACGTTGACGATGACCCTCGATCCGACCCTCGGGTTCATCTCCGCGAATCCTGCACCCTCTTCCGTTGCTGGTAACGTGCTCACCTGGAGCTTGGTGATGAATCAAGTGTTCCAGCAACGCAACGTATCCGTGCGCGCCCAGGTCCCGCCGGATGTAGGGCTTATTGGCAGCACGCTGAGCACTGCCGCGCAGGTGACCACGGCGAATGCCGATGGCAACCTCGCGAACAACAGCGCCATCTCGAACCAAGTTGTCACGGGCAGCTTCGACCCGAACGACAAGCTCGCGAGCACCAGCCTCGGCAGCAACAGCGTGTGGCTGATCAACGAGGATGCGTGGATCGACTACACCATCCGTTTCCAGAACACCGGCACCGACACCGCCTTCAATGTGATCATCACCGATACACTGCCCACTACGCTTGATCCGGCAAGCATTACTTGGGGAGCGGGCTCGCATGCGCACTCGCGCGCGCTGCTTGGGCAAGGCGTGCTCAAGTTCATCTTCCCCAACATCCTGTTGCCCGATAGCAACGTGAACGAGCCGCGCAGCCACGGCTTCGTGTCGTTCCGCATCCGTCCGCACTTGCCAATGCTACCCGGAACCGTGATCGAGAACATCGCCAACATCTACTTCGACTTCAACCCGCCGGTGATCACCGAACCGAGCGTGCTGGTGGCGGAGTTCAGTACGGGGGAAGCAGAGCATCGTGCGAGCGCGCTCTCCGTTTTCCCGAACCCTGCAACGGATCGACTCTGCATCAACTCCACTGATGGAGCAATCGTGAGCCTCATCCTGCGTGATCTCCGCGGCCGAGTGGTGCTTCAGAGCGCACCGAACTCACCAACAGCGAACATGGATGTCTCCTCATTCGCAACCGGCGCATACATACTCAGCGCAACGCTGGCCAATGGCAGGTTGCAACATCAGCTTGTAAACCGCTCCAACCCATGAGCATCAATTCTCGCGCTACCATCCGACCACTTGCATTGTCGATGGTGCTCCTCTGTGCTGCGCTGCATGCGAATGCACTTCAAGTGCAGTTGGAGGTGTACGCCGCGTCATGCGCGGGGAATGATGGCGCGGTCATCACAACAGTCACGGGCGGAACACCTCCCTTTAGCTACTCGTGGAGTGATGGATCCACGGAAACCGATCGATTCGGCTTGTTGCCTGGAACCTACACCGTAACGGTAACCGATCAACTCGGCCAAGTAGCGGTGGAAGAGGCTTGGGTGACCCAAGGTGGGGCGCCAATGACCGGGAGCATGCTCATGGAGAATGTCTTTTTCTCCGGCCTCGCGCCCTGTACGGGCCAATGCAACGGTGGCTTCCGACTGTATCTGCTTCGCCAAACAGGGGGATACTCCATTAATACCACGCCGCCCATGAGCATTGTTGAGAACATCGCCAATGAGGGTGGGAGCGTGAGCATGTATCAGCTCTACGAGATAGTGGGAGCATGTGCCGGCCAGAACATTCAGCTCTCCGTGAGCAATGCGTGCGGATCCGGTAACGCTTCGTTCACCATGCCCGCCCTTCTGGAGCCGAGCATAACGGTGGGCGAGATCACGGGCAGTTGCACCGGTGCCAACAACGGCACCATAGCCGGCCAGATAACGGTAGTAGCGGATATTCCCCTAAGCGAGGACATGTGGATGGTGCGAGCCATAAACGACCAGGGCGTGCAGGTTTCGCCTGTGCAGAACACCACCTTCATGATGGGCACTTACAATTTCCAATTCATGAACTTGCTTCCGGGCAATTGGACCTTGCGGTTCACTACGGTCGAGTTCAGTGGAAGTGCGCAGCAGCCTTGCGTTCTCGAAGTACCGGTCATCGTGCCGAACCTCGGCACAGCCTGCGCCACCTTGAGCGGGACCGTTCACTACGAGACCGATCTGGATTGCGTGCAGGACGGCCTCGAAATGGGCATTCCCTACCAGATGATGAAGGTGACGCCCGGGCCGATGTATGCCATCACCTCGAATGGCGGCGGTTATTCCATGGCGCTTCCCTACGGCAGCTATGCACTGCAACAGTTGAACCCCAACGCGGTGCAGCTATGCCCGCCAACAGCACCGATCGCGTTCAGTGTGAGCAATGGCAGCAACGCGGTAGTACACATCGCCGACTCTATGCTTACCTCATTTGACATGTGGACCTACGTGCTTCCCGGGATATCACGTGTAGGGTACCCTTTCAAATTCGCCCTCCGCTTGTACAATGGCACCGGAGCGAGTGGCGAGAATGTGACCGTCACACTCACGCATGATCCGCTCTTCTCGT
>JBATND010000146.1:0-2140 GCA_049290175.1 Flavobacteriales bacterium
GAATTGCCGGAACACCCACGGCTATATTTGCCCGCCTAGCCCCTTGGGCTTTTCCCGATGAGCACCAAAACCCCACCCGCCAAGGCCAAGCCGAAGGCCGCGAGCGAAGGTTCAACCTTCGGCAAGGAGACCTACCAGCGCTGGTTCAAGGACATGGTGCTCATGCGCCGCTTCGAGGAGAAGTGCGGCCACCTCTACACCATGCAGAAGTTCGGCGGATTCTGCCACCTCTACATCGGGCAAGAAGCCGTGCTCGCGGGCATGGTCACCGCCATCCGCAAGACCGACCGCATCATCACCGGCTATCGCGACCACTGTCATCCGCTGGCTTTGGGCGATTCCCCCAAGCGCGTGATGGCCGAGCTCTACGGCCGCACCACCGGCACCAGCAAGGGCAAGGGCGGCAGCATGCACTTCTTCGATAAGAGCCGCAACCTCTTCGGCGGTCACGGCATCGTGGGCGGGCAGATCGGCCTTGGTGCCGGCATCGCCTTCGCCGATTGGTACCGCGGCGAGGACCATGCAACGCTCTGCATGTTCGGCGATGGCGCCGCGCGTCAGGGCATCTTGCACGAGACCTTCAACATGGCCATGACCTGGAAGCTCCCGGTGATCTTCATCATCGAGAACAACCAGTACGCCATGGGCACCAGCGTGGAGCGCACCAGCAACGTGCATGAGCTGCACCGCTTGGGCGAGAGCTACGACATGCCCGGGGTGGCCGTTGATGGCATGCGCTGCGAGGCGGTGCATGAGGCCATCAGCAAAGCCTGCGAGCATGTGCGCGCGGGAAATGGACCCGTCTTGCTCGACATACAGACCTATCGGTACAAGGGCCACAGCATGAGCGACCCGCAGAAGTACCGCACCAAGGAGGAGGTGGAAGCCTACAAGCAGCAGGATCCCATCGAGAGCGTGCGCGCCACTTTGATCGCGAACAAGTGGGCAACCGAGGCCGAGCTAGAGGCTATTGACGAAGCGGCGAAGAAGGAAGTGGAGGAATCCGTGAAGTTCGCGGAGGAGAGCCCCGTACCCGATCCCAGCGAGTTGTACACCGATGTGTACATGCAGGCCGATTACCCTTTCGAGAAAGACTGACCTAACCCTGCGCCGGAGAAGGCGCGCCCATCATGGCCGAGATCATCCGCATGCCCAAGCTGAGCGACACCATGACCGAAGGCGGTCTCAGCAAGTGGCACAAGAAAGTTGGCGACAAACTGAAGACCGGCGACCTGCTCGCCGAGATCGAGACCGATAAGGCCACCATGGATTTCGAGAGCCCGGTGGATGGCGTGCTGCTGCACATCGGCGTGCAGGCCGGTAAGAGTGCTGCGGTCGATAGCATCCTCGCCGTGTTCGGGAAGGAAGGGGAAGACATCACCAAGCTTCTCGCTGAAGCAGCATCGAGCGAACCAGCCCCCAAGAAGCAAGAGCAGGCGCAAGAGGCATCAAAGCCAGCCGCACCTGCACCTGCGCCTGCATCTGCCCCTGCCCCTGTTCCAGTTGCAACTAAGCCTGCACCTGCACCCATTGCCGCATCCAACGGCCGCGTGAAAGCCAGTCCGCTCGCGCGCCATTTGGCCGAAGAGAAGGGCATCGACATCAGCCGTGTGCGCGGCAGTGGTCCCGATGGACGCGTGACCAAGCAGGACATCGAGAACCACCGCGGCGGCGCGGCATACATCGCTCCGCAAGTGGAAGCCTTCACCGAAGTGGAGGTGAGCCAGATGCGCAAGACCATCGCGCGCCGCTTGGCCGAGAGCAAGTTCAGCGCGCCGCACTTCTACCTCACGCTCGAGATCGACATGGAGCGCGCCATGCAGGTCCGTGAGGCGATCAACAAGAGCATCGCGCCCGACAAGATCTCCTTCAACGACCTCGTGATCAAAGCCGTGGCCGTGGCCCTGAAGCAGCACCCCAAGGTGAACAGCTCATGGCTCAGTGATCGCATCCGCTTCAACCAGCATGTGCATATCGGCGTTGCTGTCGCGGTGGAAGAAGGCTTGCTCGTTCCCGTTGTGCGCTTCGCGGATGGCAAGGCGTTGCGGACCATCGGCGCCGAGGTGCGCGACATTTCGAAGAAGGCCAAGGAGAAGAAGCTGCAACCCGCCGATTGGGAAGGCAACACCTTCACCATCTC
>JBATND010000147.1:0-2605 GCA_049290175.1 Flavobacteriales bacterium
ACCCAATGTCGATCCGTACAAGGAGAAGTTCGGCGGCGTTGACCCCTTGGAGCAACTGGAGCGCATGCTCGCGCAGGCCGAGGCACGGATCACGGACGACACGCGATTGGTGGTTTTCCCAGAAACGGCTCTGCAGGAGAATGCCACCATGCACTTCACCGATACCGGGATCGAGTTCAATGGGCTGTGGGAGAACGACCTGGAGGCCGCGCGCAGCGTTCGGCGCATGCGTGCCTTCCAACGCGCGCATCCGAAGGTGGCGCTGCTCTGCGGCATGAGCAGCGATCGCTGGTTCGATGCGCAGGATGAGCGCCCGGTGACCGCAAGGCCCATCCGCGGCAGCAATCATTGGTACGAGGCGTACAACGCCGCGCTGTGGCTGCCTGTGGAAGGCCCTGCGGAGAGCTACCACAAGAGCAAGCTCGTAGCGGGTGTGGAACTGATGCCCTTTGAGGAGGTGCTCGGCTCGCTCAGTGAACTCGCACTCGATCTCGGCGGCACAACGGGAAGCCTCGGTCAGCAAGAGGAGCGGAGCGTGCTGCGCGATGCATCCGTCGGCTTGAGCATTGTACCTGCTATCTGCTACGAATCCGTTTTCGGCGAGCACATCGCAGCGCATGTGCGCAACGGCGGTGAGCTGATCGCGGTGATGACGAACGACGGCTGGTGGAGCGATTCGCCGGGCTACAAGCAGCATCTCGCATTCTCATCGCTGCGGGCCATCGAGACGCGCCGTGCCGTGGTGCGCTCCGCGAATACCGGCATCTCGTGCATCGTTGACCAGCGCGGCATCATCTCGCATGCAACGGATTGGTGGGTGCCCGCTGCCTTCGCAGCCAGAGTTCATCCGGAGAACAGGCTCACCTTCTTCGTGCGCCACGGCGACTTGATCGGAAGGGCGGCGACCTGGTGCAGCGCCCTGCTCATCATGGCAGCGCTCATCGCAGCCATCCGCAGGCGCTCAGTACAAGGCCACGCGGCGCACTAATGGGCCATCGGCGCTCTGCACCTCCAGCACGTAGATGCCCATGGCCATGCTGCCCTGATCGATGGTGAATGTGTTCATGCCTTCCGCGAGGCCGAAGCCTTGCGCTTGAGCCGTGAGCTTGCCAGCAGCGTCGAATAGCCGCACTTGAATGACCTGCTCCTTTGGCGATGCGATCATCACATTCAGCAGTGATCCGCTGTCCCAGGTATTCACGAGCACGGTTGCGCTTGCTCCGCAAGCTGCGTGGCGCAACGGACCCAGTGCTTCGGTTCCATCGGTGTCAACGATGCGCAGGCGGTAATAGGCCGAAGGTGATGGACGCCGATCGGTGTAGTTGTAATCCGTGGTGTTGTGGCTGTCGCCTATTGCAATCACTTGTCCGATCGGCTCGAAGCTCTCCCCGTCGGTGCTGCGCTCCACGATGAAATGGTCGGCATCGCGCTCGCTGGCAGTGGTCCATGTCAGCAACACGCGACCGCCATCGCACACGGCAGAGAAACGGAGCAGTTCCACCGGCAGCGGCTGCAGGATGTTGCTCAGCGTCCACGAGCGGAAGAAGTCGGCGGGCATCACGTTCACGTTGGTCACCGTGTTCACGGCTCCTGCGGTGAAGGTGCCTTGCGGCCAATAATCGCCCCACCACTGCGGGCCGGGGTTGAAGCGTTGCGCGCCAACCGTGCTCGCGCCGGTGATGGCATTGCCGGTGCGTACATCGCCCGTGGCAGCCCCAGGGTCAACGGTGAAGCCGAGGCGGATGCTCGGCTTGGCCGCGTAGGTGAACGCTGGTGCAGCGTAGGGGTCCACCAGCCAGAAGCGGTCCACCACATTGTCAGAGTTGTTCGAGGGCGGACCCACATAGTAGTTGTGCATGTGCGTGACATCACTGGGCCGGTAGAGGTTGTTGTCCCAGTTGTTCGCCGCGACAGTTCCGTAGTTGTATGTGCTGAAGCAGATGCTAGCCTGGGCTTCATTCGACGCGCCGCCAACGGCTTCGTAGGTGAAGGGCATTTTCACGCCATTCGCTGTGGTGAAGGGGATGGTGTACACGCCGTTGGTGTTCCGGATCTGCCAGCGGATGCGGTTGAATTCACCCTCGCTGCGGATGTTGCCGCCCGTGCCCAATGTTTGGATGCCCACGTTCGTCGGCTCTTCAATCACCACCCACGCGCCGTTGTCGATGCACAGCCACGCATTGTTGTTGAGCACCACGCGCGCCTGTGCCAAGGCGATGCTCGCGATCGGCAGCAGCACGACAGCGAATAGGCTTCGGATTTTGACGGCGGTGCTCATCGGCGTGAGAACGAATGTACCGGATCCCAGGCAAAGGCCATCGGTCCTGATGAGATCCGGCAGGCAGGGGTGGATACTTTGGCGCCGCGCTTCGGCCATGCGGCACGAGCGCACGAACCATGCGCACGCGCATCCCTATTCCCGGCGGTCTTCAGTTCCATGCGGAGGCCCTTCGCCCACATGACGTGTGCTTGTTCCGGAGGGTTGCCGATCGAGGCCTTGGGCTATTGGCGGTCGGGGCAATTGAAAAAGCTGAGGAGCCAAGATTCACATCACAGGGCCACGCCAGCGACTGGTGGTTCGGGCACCTGGCCTATGGGTACAAGG
>JBATND010000148.1:0-3313 GCA_049290175.1 Flavobacteriales bacterium
GAATTCCTCCGTCATCAGCTTGTTGGCCTCCAGCGCGGGCTTGCTAGGTGGCAGGCTCGCGAGCATCAGCAAGCTGCGCTTCATCTCATGCTGATCGATGCTGCGCAGGCTGAGCAGATTCTTCAGCACCTCCTTGAAGTGTGCGTAGCGCTCGGTCTCGGTGAGCTGCACGATGCCCAGGCCATTGCTCTCGCCCTTGGTGGCCACGAGCAATGCTTCGCGATGCAGTTGCGGCTCCTTAAGCTCGCGGTACTGTTTGCCAGCCAAGCGGCTCAGCACATGCTTCGGCTCGGCCACGCGGCCATCCTCGCTCAGGTAGTCGGCCACATCGTAGCCGCCATCGTAAGTGAACCGCACGGGATCGCCGCTGCTGGCCTTGCTCACGCCACGCCAGCCCAATACATAAGTGCCGCGCGGACCCTGGCACTCGAACAGCAGGTAGCTGTAGTGGTCGGGGAAGTAGTACTCGCGCGTGGCTTCCATGTCGTGGTCGCCGAACACCATCTGGTTCCTGTTGTCCAGATAGAGGAACTGCAGTGTGTTGATGAGCGTGGTCTTGCCCGCGTTGTTGGGGCCTACCAGCTGCAACGATGTGCCCAGCTCGATCTCAGCATAGTCGTAGCTGCCCGAGCGGATGGCGATGAGTTTCGATGGTCCTAGTTGCATGTGCGAGAAATGTTGTCACGCGTAGCTTCGGAGTTCGCGGAGAATGCCGTGGCATGCTCTGGGTCCGTGTGCTTCGCGATCGTCATTCAATGAGTTGGTCTTGTTGCGGATTGGTTTCTCCAAGCCTATGCGCCAGTGCGCCTCCTCCTAATTCAGCTCCGGGTTGATGTCCTCTCCATCCTTCAGCGCGCTGCGGTGCTCTTGCTCGGCCACTTGGCTGATCTCCTGGCACTTGTCGAATACCCGGTGGAAGGGACGCAGGAAGCGGAAGGTGTCGTCGGGGAAGTACTCGGCCCAGCCCATGCGCGCCATGCTCTTCACCAGTTTGCGCATGCTGGCTTCGTCGTCAATGCCCACGGCCTTCATGTGCGCCTTGAAGCGGTCGCTGGTGAGGTGCGGCAGGCCCGCGATGCTGAAGCGCTCGGTGAGCAGGTACTCTTCAACCGGACGGCCCTCGTTCGCGGTGGCTTCGATCAGGATGAAGCAGAATACGGCGATGGGAGGGAGGCTCTGCGGCGGCGGTGTGGCCTCGGCGGTCTCGGTGCGGAAATAGAAGAAGTCGCGCGGGTGGCGCACCAGGTCGAGGCCCAGCGGCTTGAAGTATTCGGCGTAGGCATCGTAGCGCTCGGTGAGCGGCGCATGCAGGTTGCCCTGCTCGTGCGTGATGTACGCGCCTTGGCGCAGCTTGTCGAAGATGTCCTTGACGTAGGGAAGCTCGTTCATGGCTTGCTGATGCTGAAGGTGGAGGCCTCGATGTGGCCGTCGCGCGTGCGATAGGCCTTGGCTTTGCCGTGCTTGAAGGTGACGGTGAGCTCGGGGTCGAAGAGGATCTTGCTGAGGCCGAGCAAGGCGTCGCTTGTTCCTTTCTCAGGATAGGTCTTCACCATCCAATCGGTGAGGTCCTTCACAGGCAATTCGGCGGCGAGCGCATCGGGCAGTGCCTTCAGCCACAAGAGTCGCACGTAGTCGGGCGGCGTCTCGGCACTCTCATCCATGCGCAGGCTCGGCGGCGGTTGCGGCGGATGCGCGGCCACATGGTGGATGGTGCGCTTGAGCACGGCATCCGTTGGCGGGCATTCCACCGGCGCGCGATCGGCTTGCGGCACGTAGTGCGCCACCCAATCGTCGAGCTTCATGTGGCGCAGGCGACCCAGTGCCAGTGTGGCACCGTGGGCAATGGCGCTGCTGCGGCGCAGCACCTCGTAAAGCGGCTGCAATTCCTTGCGGCTCTCGTTCAGTGTATGGATGGCACGACGGCGCAGCGCACGGATCTGCCGCTCGTTGCGCAAGAGCGGCGCCAGTTCGGCGAATACGCCGCCTTCGCGCGCAACGCTCAATGCGTTGTCCAGTTCGTTCAGCGTGTCCACCAATTGGCCATCCACGCGAACGATCTCGACAAGTGGTTGCACGTACTGGTCCATCAGGCGAACGATGCGCAGGTAGCGCTCGCGCACGCTCACGCTGCTGCGGTCGGCCTTATAGCGCGCCACTTCGGCCATCACGGCGCGGTGCGTGGCGTCCAGATCCTCCTGCATGCGGCGCAGCGTGTGGTCCACCTCGGTGGCGGCCAGGCCAACGCTCAGCGCGTCGAAGGCCATGGTGCCGCTGGCGATCCGCTTGCGCGCGCTCTCGAGCGCTGCCGTGTAGCCTTGGATGATCTCCGGACTGGTGGGCAGCGCATCGTCGTGCAGGTAATTCATCAGCTGCAGCAGCGGCTGTGCCATCACGTAATGGTTGCTGCCTTCTTCCAGCGGCACGATCACCTGCAATTCGAGCAATCGATCCCACGTGGTCTCGGGCTGCTCAACGGCGGTGTCGCTGTGGGTGCGGATCAGCTGCCTTACTTGCGCCTCGCTCACATCGCCGGGCTTGGTGGCAATGGCGTGCAGCAAAGGCACGTGGCTGGCGCAGAAGTCGAAGAAGCGTTTCGGTGCTATGGGCATCGTAGGGCTTGCGAAAAGGTCCGCCCAGCATGGAACGGACCTCTCTTCAGCCGGTGAAAGTAGAAGTGGCTCCCCGCGCGGGCGGGCGTGAGTTTTCCACGGGTGTTAGTAACGCGAATTGCGGCCTCACACCAACCGATCCTTCACCGCCTTGCCCACCGCCTCAGCCAGTCCGCTCACATGCAGTTTCTCGTAGATGTGCCGGATGTGCGAATCAACGGTGTGGATGCTCAGGCCCAGATCCGCCGCCACCATCTTGTAGCTGAGGCCTTTCACCAGTAGCGTGAGCACCTGTTTCTCGCGCTCGCTGAGGCCGGGGTCGTTGCCGCGCTCGGTTGGTGGTGCGCTCACGCGGAAGCGCTCGAGCACCTTGTAGGCGATGGTGGGCGTCATGGCGCTTCCGCCTTCGTGAACATCACGAATGGCCTTGGCGATCTCTTCTACCGGCGCGGTCTTCAGGATGTAGCCGTTCGCGCCGGCGCAGATGGCGTCGAACACTTTGTCATCGTCCTCGAACACGGTTTGCATGAGGATGCGCGCGTTGGGATAGCGTGTGCGGATCGCCTTCACGCCCTCGATCCCGTTCATGCCCGGCATCTGGATGTCCATCACGATCACGTCGGGCCGCGCGGCGTCGATGTCGCGCATCATCTGCGAGAGATCAGGATGCACGGCCACGCACACCATGTCGGCTTGCGCATCCA
>JBATND010000149.1:0-13597 GCA_049290175.1 Flavobacteriales bacterium
TCGTTACCCGTTGTAGGATCCTCATCGTCGCAGGGCGTGCCGGGCAGCGCAGGTCCGCCGATCACGTTTTCGCAATCGATCAACTCACCCACGCACTCGCATTGGTTGTTCCAGGTGTCGTTGCCGGTAGCGGGGTCCTCATCATCGCAGGGCGTGCCAGGCAGCGCAGGGCCTTCAGGCGTGCCCTCGCAATCGACGTTCTGGCCAGCGCAGGTGCAATCGTTCTGCAGCACATCGTTGATCGTGGTCTCATCCTCATCGTCGCAGGGTGAACCAATCGTTCCTTCAACCAAGGGGCAATCGTCACCGGCAACGGCCACATAATCTTCGGGCTGCGTGCAGGCTTCTTGCGTATCGTTCGGATCGCCCAAGCCATCACCATCGGCATCAGCGTACCAAGTGGTGGGCGCATCGAAGTTGGCGTCATCGGTGGTGAACACGATCGGCGTGGTGCCCGATGTCGGGTTCACCGTACTGCCTGCTCCGGTCCATGTGCCCGTGGCGCTCAGGCCGGGACAGTTCACCAAGTCGCCGGTGGCCGTGCTGCGCTGCTCAATGCGGCGGATTCCATTCGGCAGCGCGGTGGGCAGGTAGGCTCCCCAGCGACCGCTCTGGCCATCAACGCCTGCATCGTACCACGTGGTGTAGGTCTGGTCGATGCCATCGTTCTCGGCCCAGGTGCCCCAGATGGGACGGCCAGTACCGGCTTCATTGTCGTAGAGGAAGATCATGTTCTCATCGGTGGCGCTCGAAATGCCGCGAGCAGCGCGTGCGCTGCTCGATGGGATGATCATGCTGATCGTGTTCGTGCTCCGCACCGAAGTGGTAGCTGCTAAGCCGCCGAAGCCGTTGTTGAGTTGCACGTAGAAATACACGTCGTTGCCATTGTCGAACACCGCATTCGCCGAAGGCACCATGCTGAACCAGCCCGTGTAACTGCCATTCCCATCAGTGGTGAGTTCGGCACTGCGCGTCAGAGTGGTGAACTCATCGCCATCGAGCACAGGTGCATTCACGCTCTTTGCCGAAGTCTGGCCGGTGATGAAGCCGAAAGCGCCAGCCGTGTTGTTGATGGCGTACATATTCCCCGGTGAGGTGGCGAGGCCAAGGCTCGGATTGGTGCTGGCGCCCACCACATAGCGGTAGGTGACGTTGGGCACGAGATTGTCCAGCTGCAGGCGGCACACGTACGGGAGGCGCGTACCAGCCGTAGTGCCATTCACCGCGTATTGCGGGAAGATCACTTCGGTGAGCGTGGGTTGATCCGTGATGGTGATGGCCGGGCTGTTCCCATCGTTGAGGCCCGAAGCGGTGGCGGTGAGCACGTAGAGGCCGGGCGCATCGAGCGTGATGTCGTTGAAGGTGGCCGTTCCGTTCACGGCAGTCTGCGTGAGGGTGCCCGCGATGTTCCCAGGTCCGAAGAGCACGCTGATGGTGATGGATCCGTTGAATTCCGTGGCCACCGTGGCATCGGCGCGCATGGCATCCACCTGGAAGGCGCTCAGCACTTGGCTGGTGAGTCCGCTCGGCGGCGTATTGCTGAAGCTGAGGTCCTGCGCGGCGCCCAGCACATTGAAAAGGGGGCTCAAGGCATCCGCGAGCGCATCGCCAGCCGTGACTTCGGCACGGAGCACCAGATCGGTTTCGGGCGCATCGTACTCGAGGCCATTGATCACCACGGAATTCGTGCCTGCAAGAATGGTCCCTGTGAGTGTTCCGCTCAACGTATTGAAACCTTGATCGAGGGTGATGAGCACATCGGTATCCACCGTGACATCCTGTGGATTGTCATCATCGTCCTGCGCCTGCACCGTCACGCTGAAAGACGTGAACTCAATCACATTATCACCGCTATTGATGCTGGTGAAGGCCAGTTTCGTTGGAGTCGATACCGCGATGCCGGTACCGCTTACAGCCACTAACTGGCTCGTGGCTCCGGTGCTGGAGCAAGTCACATCATCGCTGTAAGCGATAGCGGCTCCTGGTGAGAAGCGCACGTGGATGGTGGTGGAGGTCACCGTTCCGCCAGTGGGCACGAGCACCAAGGGGTTCACGCTCCAATCGCTGCCATCGAGCGATACCTCGAAGCCTGCGGGTGCGAGCACTTCCAGATCATCGGTGAGGCTGCTGCCGCTCACGGTGAAGGTCTGCCCAGCGCTGCTGCTGCCCACATTCACGTTACCGAAGGCGCCGGTGAAGCCGGTGAGTTCGGTAATGATCGTAGCCGACTGAAGAGCAGTCATGCTGAAATTGTCCACGCCCATGCCTTGACTGTTCGTGTGACCGCCGACGCCCGTATGCTGCCAGCGCAGCGTGTACGTCGTGCCGGGTGCGATACTGAGCCCCGTTATGGAGAAGCTCTTGCTCGTTGTTGTGGGTGGATTTACCACAGCGTTCGCCGCATCGGCTGCGAAGAACTGATCACCAGCCGTAGCTGCTATGGTGGCATTGGTGCCTGGCCCGTGGAAGAAATTCCAATTGAAGGCACGGGTGCCTGCACGGTACTTCTCGTAGTCGAAACTGACGGCAAGCTCCGTTACTGTAACGCCCGTGTTGTTCTCGAAATGGAAAGCCACAGACTTGCCCGATGTATAAGAGCCTGAAGTCAGAAAACCGATCGAGCGGTCCGTTGAGCTAGCCGTAATGCCATTGGCCCAATTGATTGTGCCCCCACCGGAAGTGCCTGTTACTGCTCCCCCACCAGTTGTGCCGTAGGCCAAGGTTGCGATTGTGCCTAGCAGGTCCCAGTCCGTGGCCACGCTTGCTGCCACGTTATTCGCTCGCCAACCAGTTGGGAAGGCGGCGGTTCCGCTTGACCCCATGCCATCGAAATTCTGCGTGTAGGGCACACCGAGCGTGGTGTAGCTGTGTTGCGCGAATGCGCTCATCGCGAGAATCGCCGCGATGCAGAGCGATGCGGTTCTCAGGTGGTTGGTGAACAGTTTCAGCATGGTGAGGGGCGTTGGTTTTCGGGACGAAAGAAGGCCGGCATTGTGGCCGATTCTTTAAGGGGATCCGAAGTTGCGATGAATTGCCGGAACAGGCACTGGCATTGCCCGTGCTTGTTGAAAACTCCGAGGAATCTGAAGCCTCACTGGCGCACCATGCGCAGGCTCCACGCACGGCTCTCGCTCACCAATTGCAGCACATAGCTGCCAGCGGGCAATTGGCCAACCGGCCATTCGAGGCGGTCGGCATCGCCATCCTTGCGCGTCATGGCCACCACGCGGCCGGTGGCATCAACGATGCTCAGTTCCACCCGGCCTTCGGGCAGCCCTTGCAGGAAGGCGGTTTCACGAACCGGGTTGGGGTAAAGCACCGGCTCGGCCTGTGTGCCGCCGAAATACACGGGCACGGCATGGCTGTCGGTCCAGCGGCCATCGGTGTCGAATTGCCGCAGTTTGTAATAGCTCAGGCCCGACCAAGGCTGCCGATCCACGGTGCGGTAGCTGAGCGGCGCATTGCTGTAGCCTGCGCCCGGAACGATATCCACTGATTCGTACACGCTTCCATCGCGGCTGCGCATCACCTCATAGTGGTCGTTGTTCAGTTCACTTGCCGTTGTCCAATCGATGCGCACCACGCCATTTTCCGGCAGTGCATCGAAGCGCAGGAGTTCCACCGGCAGGGGGCTCAAGATGTGCGTGAGGGTGAATGGACCGAAGGCATTCACATTGTTGGCGGTGGCGAAGAACGATCCGTTGCCAACCGATTCCAACTGGTCTTCCCAGTACGGCACCGTGCTGTTGTAGCGTTGCGCGCGCAGGCTTAGCGGATCAGCTAACGGGGCGCCGGGCAATTCGCTCGGCATGTAGGAGAAGGTGAGCAGGGTGTTCGGCGTGCCGGTCACGTCGATCTGCCAGAAGCGGTCAACGGTGGCCTCTGCGTTATCGGGCAAAAGGCCATAGCCACTGGGCAATGCGAATACGGTGGTGGGTGTCACCGGCAGCGGCATGTTGTTCGGAGGCGTGCCATAAGTGGCCATGGTCACGCTGCCGGCGTCGCCGCTGAGCAGGTTGAAGGTGAAGGGGATATAGTACGTAGGCGTGCTGAAAGGAACCAGATGTGCGCCAGTGTTCGTGCCGATCTCCCAGCGCACGCGGCTCATGTTGTCGGTGCGCTCGCTTCGGATGCAACGTGTTGTACCGAATGTGGTATTGGTGGTGATGGCCGTTGGTGCCGGGTTCAGCAAGGTGAGCATGTTCCCGTTCAGTTCCAGTATAGCGGCCGTGGTATTGAGGTTCAGCACCCATGCCACACGCACATCCGAGTTCATCTGCACCATGGGTTGCCCGGCGGTCTTCGCAATGCGCCAATTGAAGAAATCCTCGCCGCCAACCGTGTTGATCACTTGCGTGGAAGTGGTTCCGCTGAAGAGCACCAGCCCAGTGCGCTCATTGAAGCCAGCCGTGCCGTAGTTCGTCCAATTCCCGTAAACAGTCACTTGGAAGTTCGATATGGTGACATCCAACTCCGGTGTTCCGGTGGCGTTCAGGATTTCCAGATTCCCCTTGATCAAGAGGGTGCCCAAGATGCTCTTCACGCCCGTCCCGGTGATGCGCAAGTGGCCGTAGCCACCAGTCACATTAGGTACGTTCTGGGCGCCGGCTCCAGAATAGATGGTCAGGCTGCCAGGATTGAATGTGTACGTATTGTTCGTGATGATGTACGAAGTCCAAGCCGTTGGCGTACTTGTAATCTCCAAAATGGCTCCTGCGTCCAAGATGAGGTAGTGTCTAGCAGCCATAGAGGCGGCAGCATGCACCTGACCGGTTCGCACATAGCCGGTAGGGCCAATGGTGATACGGCATTCCTGGGCCACGTTGGTGTTGTTCGTGGTCGCGTAAAGGATGCCGGGAATGAGGAGAGTGCCATGCACGGTGATCGATCCACCGTTGGACGATCCATCAGCCCCCGCCAAACCATCGATGCTCACGTTTCCTGTTCCGGCAGCGCCTAGCAGTGCCACAGTGGTGCCTGCATTAATGGTCACGTGGAAATTGCTGGCTGTCGAGCAACCATTGTAGAGCATGGTGGTACTGCCCGCTTGGAAGCGCAGGTTCACATTACGGGCAATGGTGAAGTTGGTGGTGGCCAAGGCCGCACCGCTCACCGGGTGCGTGGTGAATTCCTTGCGGATCCGGGCTACATCCACCACGCCGGTACCGCTCAAAGTCACGTTGGCGCCATTGATGCCTAGGCTTATGCCATCGACTGTGGCACCGTTGCCCAAATTGCCATTCACCTGGATCGTGGTTCCAAAGACATGCACATAGGACAGGTTAGTGGCTCCTACGTTGTTGTTGTACAGGCGCGCCGTTGCCTCGATGTAAAGGTCCTGGCAATAGTAAAGACTGCCGTAAACCGCATTGACCGTGGTGCCTGACCGGATCCAGACGTTGGTATTGGCGTTCGGAACGGCCGTAGCCGTGGGCGATGAGGCCCAGCTTACGCCATCGTACACGCGCCAAGTGGATAGGGTGTTCCAGTTGCCCGTTGCCCATGAACCGTAATCACCGGTCGCTTGGGCCTTCGCTTCTGATCCCATTGTGGCGAACACGAATGGCAAGCACCAGATCAGGAGGCGGAATGCGTGCTTCATTCTGTGCGAGGAATCGAGTAGTCTGAATGCCTACTTCTTGCCAAGGCGGCGCAATATAAGACGAGTCTCTTGCGATGGGGTGGTTTTGTATGTCCTTATCAACAGATTATCAGCAGGTTGCGCGAACTTGACCGATTCCGATTCAGTCGGTGTAGATGGCTTCGACAAGTGCTGCATTCTTGGCCATGATCGGCTTCCTCTTGAGCTTCAATGAAGGAGTGAGGTCGCCACCATCGATGGTGAACTCGGCGGGCAGCAGAGCAATCTTCTTCACCTTCTCCCAGTTACCCATGTCGGCATTGGCGGCTTCCACCTCTTTGAAGATCCGGTCCACTATACGCTTATCGGAGCTTACCTGTTCGCGGCTCTCGAAAGGGATGCTCTTCAGCGCGCAATAGTCTTTCAGGAAGGCGTAGTCCGGCACGATCAGCGCCGCCGGGAACTTCCGGTTCTCTCCGATCACCATGGCCTGCTCGATGAAACGCGATTGCTTCAAACGGTTTTCCAGCACTTGAGGCGCAACGTATTTGCCGCCGCTGGTCTTGAAGATCTCCTTCTTCCGATCGGTGATGCGCAGGAATCCTTCAGCGGTGATCTCTCCGATATCGCCGGTATGGAGCCAGCCTTCATCGTCTATGGCCTCTTTGGTAAGCTCGGGCTCATTGTAGTAGCCCTGCATGATGTTGGGGCCGCGTGCGAGGATCTCGCCATCCAGGGCGATGCGGACCTCGACACCGGGTATGGGACGGCCAACGGTGCCGAAACGCAAACCATCATTGCGCAGATCGTTCACGCTGATCACCGGACTGCTTTCGGTGAGGCCATAGCCTTCCATCACGGGCACGCCAGCAGCGTTGAACACGCGCGCCAATCGCTCTTGCAGCGCCGCGCTGCCGCTGGCTACCACACGGCAACGGCCACCCAATGCCGCTTGCCACTTGCTGAAGATGAGTTTGCGTGCGATGGTCAGTTGCACATTGTACCACCAGCTACGTCCATGCACATCGTACTTGAAACCCAATTCCAGCGCCCAGAAGAAGAGTCGGCGCTTGATGCCGGTGAGGGCCTCGCCCTTAGCCACGATCTTGTCGAAGATCTTCTCCAGCAGGCGCGGCACGGCAGTGAACACATCGGGCTGCACCTCGCGGATGCGGTCGCCCAGGTCGTCGAGCGATTCTTGGAAGTAGATGCTCACGCCAACGTACATGTACATGTACATGAGCATGCGCTCGTAGATGTGCGATAGAGGCAGGAAGCTAATGCAGCGCGCGTCATGGTCCACTGGGAAGCGCTCCAAGCTGGCCAGCAGGTTGCTGATCACGTTGCCGTGCGTGAGCATGACGCCCTTGGGCTTTCCGGTCGTGCCACTGGTATAGATGATGGTGGCCAGGTCGCTGCCTTTCACGGCGGCTTCGTAACCGCTGAGCGTGGCCAATTGACCGGGGTCGCCCAGATCGAGCACCTCGCTCCAATGGCGAGCACCTGCTATGCGGTCGAAGGTGAAGCAATGCGCCGCCACGCCTCCGCCTGATGCCTTGGCATGCACATCGGCGTTGCTGCTGAAGCATACGTTCACCGATGCGTGCTTCATGATGAAGGCGTAATCGTCCTTGCTGCTGGTGGGGTAGATGGGCACCGTGATGGCGCCGATGCGCAGGATGGCCTGATCGATCAGCGCCCATTCGCTGCGGTTGCCGCTGCAGATGGCCACTTTATGGCCCGGTGCAACACCGAGGGCCACGAGGCCGAGTGCCAAGCGCTCACTGATGTCGATGAGCTCTTGCGTTGAGTATGGGCGCCATTCACCGTTCTCCTTGGTGCAGACGGCATCTTTCTTTGGGTAGTTGGCCAGCTGATGGCGCGGGATGTCGAAGAGGCGTTCGATCGGCATGGGGTGAAGATAGGAGGGAAGGCCAAAGATGGGCCTGCTCCGCGACCATGACTTCAATCAATCAGGCGCTCGCACCCGATTGAACCAACCAGGTTTCATCAGTGCCAAGCAGACTGCAGCGACTTGGATAGCACTCGCAAAGCGCGAATGCTGGGAGGCCAGCGGCCCTTAACCGATCAGAGAGCCGATCTACTGGCTATTGTCTCCAACCCCTCGTGGCCTGTTGCCACTGGCGCTCCCGAGCACATGCACATCGCCTGATCCGATCACTTCGCGCTCCACCCTGCCTTCGCTTCGGACGCTCACATCGCCTGATCCCACCACACGCGCCTTGGCAGAGTTCGCGTGCATCTCCTGCGCCATCACATCGCCCGATCCGGTCACAGTGGCTTCAATGCGATCGGTGCTGCCGGTAACGCGCACATCGCCGCTTCCGGCTACGTCGATCACCGTTTTGCCGCCAACGGCAATGCCAGTGCATACCACGTCGCCAGAGCCATCGACCTTGATGCGCAAGGAACCGGCCTCCTGCGTGCCTTTCATGATCAGATCGCCCGAGCCATGGACGGTGATGTTGACCGCCGTTGCCATGCGCACCTCTTCCACGATCAGATCGCCTGATCCGCGCACCTTGAGATCCAGTGGGCCACCGCCATCGAAACGCATCGCTCGCATGTTGCCCGAGCCGAGCACCTCCAATTTGGCGATGCTGGGCATCCTTACCCGCACAACTGCCGATGTATTGCAGTTTCCAGGCTGGAAGCGGACCCGCTCTTGATCAACCAGGAGCACGCCATTCTTAACGGAGACCTGCAGCCTTTCAAGTGCATCCGCCTCGCCAAGGGCGCGCACGGAGAAGGCGCCCTGCTCCACGATCACATCGATGCTGGCGTGCAGCGCCACACTTGTGAAGCCGCTCAGGTCGAAGCTGCGCTCACCTTCGTTCTTGCGCAGCACGCGGAAGGGCGTTGCTTCGTTCTCATCTGTTGGAGCTGGATCAACCACGGTGGCTAGCTGTTCAGGCGCTTCATTGAGCGATGTGCTTTCAGCGGGCGCAGCAGCAGCCACGGTCAACGCACGATTCGGCTCAACCGATTGCACAGGCGTGGGCTTCTCCTCGTTCTTCGTTTCGATATGCAGCACCACGGCCGGCTCTTCAACGAGTTCAGCGATCGCGGCCGCTTCAACGGTGATGGGCGTGGGTGTTTCTGCACTTTTCGCAGGTGCGGGATCTCCAGCGCTGAAGAGGTAGAGGCTACCGCCTACGATGATGCTTCCGGCTGCGGTGGTCATGAGCATGGTGCTGAGGTTTTGCTTGATGAGGTAGAGCAGTCCGGCTGCGGCACCGGTGGCGATGGGGAAGAGCGCGACCATCTGGTGTACCTGTTCAAGACTCACCTCGGGCGGCAATTCGCGCAGCGCGCGCAGCGCGTCCAGGTTGTCGTCGTGCTGCTTCATAGCATGAAGGAGGTAAGGGTGTGAAGCAGGGCAGGGCTGGCGGGCTTGGCTTCGCCATCGAGGTAACCGCGCACCGCAGCACGCGCTCGGCTCACGCGCGTTTTCACCGCGCCCTCGGCGCATTGCTGGATCTCGGCGATCTCCGCCATGCTCAGCCCCGAGACCTCGAAGAGCACAAGGGCATCGCGTTGCGCCGCAGGCAGCTTGTCCAGCGCGCGATAGAGGAATTGCACATCGAGCAGCATCTCGGCCGAAGCGCCGCGCGCGAGCAGCCGTGATGCTTGCTGCTCGCAAAGCGCCTCGTTGCGCCGGTTCAAGCGCCACATGCTGATGGCGCGATTGCGTGCTGCGCGGATCAAGTAGTGCAGCAGTTCATCCTTCTTGCGGATGCGCTCGAATTGCTGGAAAGCGCTGAGCAGCACATCCTGGACGAGGTCCTGCGCATCCATCTTGCCGTAAGCCAGCGCCGAGCAGTAGCGCACGAAGGGCTCGTGGCAGGGCTGGTAAGCCAGCATGAACTCGGTGCGTTGGTCGTCGGCCACGGATGGGGGGCTTTCAAAGGATATGTCGCGGAAGTACGGGAGAGGTTACACGGCCTTGATGAATTTTTCGGAGTTCGGTATCTCAAGCACATGCTTCCAGCGCTGCCAAGTACTTGTCGATGTACAGGTCCAAGCTCCGCGCCTTGTACTGCATCACGTAGCGCGGGTGCTCCAACGCGATGATCCTGCGGAACAACCGGAGCCGTTCATTCAGCTTGCAGAAGTAGGCAGCGTTCTTCCCTGTTCCGATGATGAGCACGGAATCCGCCCGCATTCCGCATTGCACCAGCGTGCGCAGCCAATTCTCCACGAAGGGCGTCACGGCCTTCTCCAGCATTTTGTCGTCGTAGTAGTTCAAGTTTACGCCGCTCTTCACGAAGCCGAGCGGACAGATGGCATGCACATAAACGCGGCGATAGAATGCATCGGCGCCGCCCGCCGCGCGTACCATGCGGTAGAAGAAGTCGCTGCTGGGCTCATGCGTTCGCAAACCATTCACGGGAATGCCGAGGTCGCTCTCGCAACGCTTGGTGTCGGTGAAGGAGAGGCCCGTGCTGCCTGCCCCCAATCGCCCTGGATTGATGCCGAGCATAAGCGTGCGCGGCTCTTCATCGCTGTAGTACTTCCTGTGGAAGGCCGTGACGATGCGCCGCACTTCGGCTGCGTTGAGGCCATTGAACGGATCGAGCACGCCAACGCCCTTGGGCAGCTTCACATCAGCCAAGGAGAAGGACAGCACGTGCTGTAGAAGGCGGTCGGCGAGCATGTGTTTCATTGTACTAGAGGCTGGCGTCAAAGGAATTCGCAGGCGCAAGGAATACATTCGTGGCATGCTTCGGTTCGCGTTCATACTGTCCATTGTGCTTTGCGCGAGCAGCAGTTTCGCCCAATCCGATGAGCATCCCTTCATCGAGTCGTTCACGCTGAGCGCGCAGGAAGGGCGCGTATTGGTGCAGTGGGTGATGAAGGGCGGCAGCACTTGCGATGGATCCGTGGTGGAGCGCAGCACCGATGGCGAGACCTTTGCGCCGGTGCATCGCATCGAGGGCCTCTGCGGCGATCCAGAGGTGGCTGTGCCTTTCAGCTGGGCCGATGCTGATCCGCCGGAACTGAGCGACCTGTACTACCGGATCGCCTTCGCTTCCGAAGGGCGCAGTCTGCCGCGGCAGGTGCGCTTCGATCAGCTCAACCGCAGCACGCATCGCGTCTATCCTTCGCCTTCGGATGGCTTAGTGCGCGTGCTCTTGCGCGTGCCTTTGAGCGCACAGGTCGATCTCCGCGTGTTCGATGCGCGTGGCGTTATGGTGCTTGAGCGACTTGCGCAACCGGGCCGGGCCCACGAGATCGATCTCACTGGTTTCGCGGCGGGCAGCTATCAGGTGGTGGCCATTGCCGATGGGCAGCGCTTCGATGCGCGCGTGGTGAAGCAATAAGTGCCAATGCAACAGGGCCTCCTCGCGGAAGCCCCATCGCCGCCCGGGGGTCCATCCGGGCTGTCGGCACAGGAAGGCCGGTTATTCGCAGTAGATCAGCAGCATCTCTTCCACGCTGCGGTTGCCGAGTTGTTGCGCTTGGTGCAGCGACTCGCAAGCCTCTTGCTTGCGGTCCATGCGCAGGAGCACCATGGCGCGCTGGGCGTGCGCTTGGTCCAGTGTCGGGTCGAGCTCAATGGCGCGATCGATGTCGGTTAGCGCGAGATCGTCTTCGTGCATGGCGCCGTAGGCGATCCCGCGATTGCACCAGCCCAGCGCATTGTACGGGGCGATGCGCACCAGTTGGTCGTAGTGCGCCTTGGCGCCCATGTAGTCGATGCGGCTCATGGCGAAGTGCCCGAGCTGCAGCAGGGCGTGCTCGGCAGCCGGACCGGTTGGCCTCACGCTGAGGATCTTGGCCAAGTCGGCCAAAGCGCTGATCTCCGCACCGAGCTGGTTCTTCACTTCAGCGCGACGCAAGAGGGCGTGCGCATCGTCGGGGCTGAGCGTAAGCGCTTGATCGAGGTCCTTCAAGGCCCCGCCGAGGTCGCCCATGCCAATGCGGTTCACGGCGCGGTAGTACCAGGTCTTCATGTCGGCGGGTGATTCGCTCACGGCCTTGCTGAAGGCGGCTTCGGCTTGGTCGTGCTGTTGGGCGCGCATCGCGCTCATGCCGGCGAGCATGTCGTCGTTCTGGGCGTGCAGGGCAGCAGCGCTCAGGAGCAGGAGGGTGGTGGTCAGCTTCTTCATCGCGGGGCGTGCAACGCAGGCCGCATCGGAAAGTTCCCAATGCAGGGTGGATAAGTGGGCTTGGTGTACTGTCTCCGCTCGTTCGCGGCCGCAGCACCTTCGGCCTTGCGCTCGGCGGCTGATGATTGGTCATTCCACACTTGCCTTTCGAAATCACTGACCTCTAGGATTGGCAAGGCATCGGCTCCGCAGAAATCGATCTCCTTTCACCGCGCACTGGACCAATGCACCTAAAACATTCGGCCTGAAACCGCCACACCTCGACCGCCGCAGGCGACGCATGCGTCCCCGCTACGGCGGATTCGGGTGCGGATACCAGAACAACCTTCACCCCCATGCTCCTCAACAGCCAACCCATCGCCGAAGACTTCGGCTACCTGCTTGCCCGCATCAGCTTCGGCGGCACCATGCTCCTGCAGCACGGCTGGCCCAAGCTCAACCGCTTCAGCGAGATCGCCGATGGCTTCGCTGATCCCTTCGGATTGGGAGGCACCTTCTCGTTGATCCTCATCCTCATCGCCGAAGTGCTCTGTAGCGCGCTCGTCATGCTCGGACTCTGGACGCGCATCACCCTCATTCCGCTCATCATCGGCATGGCGGTGATCGCCTTCATGGTGAAGGGCGATGCTGCATTCAAGGAGAAGGAGCTGGCGCTCGTGTACCTCTTCGCCTTCTTGGCCCTCTTGTTCACGGGCAGCGGCCGCTTCTCGATCGATCGCATCTCGTTCAAATAGCGCGGTCGCATTCCTTTGCGGCACAACCCGCAACAGATGCCGACACGAGACGAGTTCATCCGCGCGATCACCGAAGGCAACAGCTTCAAGGGCGATGCGATCGCACTGGGAGGCGCGCTCTTCCAAGGAGATGTGCCAGAAGGGTGCACGGTGAAGGTGCCCTTGCGCACCATGAATCGCCATGGCTTGATCTGCGGCGCAACCGGCAGCGGCAAGACCAAGACGCTCCAGATTCTGGCGGAGCAGCTCTCGCTCCATGGTGTGCCCTCCATGCTCATGGACGTGAAGGGCGACCTCAGCGGGATCGCAGCGCCCGGAGCGAGCAATGAGAAGATCGAAGCGCGCCATGCCAAGCTGGGCATCCCTTTCACGGCGCACGGCATGCCAGTGGAACTGCTCAGCCTGAGCAAGGAACCCGGCGCCCGCTTGCGTGCCACGGTGAGCGAGTTCGGTCCCGTTCTGCTCGGCCGCATCCTCGAACTGAACGACACCCAGCAGAGCGTGCTCGCGCTCATCTTCAAGTATTGCGATGACCATGGCCTGCCGCTGCTCGACCTGAAGGACCTGCGCCGCATGCTGCAGTTCGTCGGCGATGAGGGCAAGGACGAGATCAAGAAGGTCTACGGCCAAGTGAGCGGGGCCACGGTGAACATCATCCTGCGCAAGCTCATCGAGATCGAGCAGCAAGGCGCCGACCGCTTCTTCGGAGAGCGCAGCTTCGATGTGAATGACCTGCTCGAATTGCGCGAAGGCCGTGGCGTGGTCCACATCGTGCGCCTCACCGACATCCAAGACAAGCCGCGCCTGTTCAGCACCTTCATGCTGTGTCTGCTGGCTGAGATCTATAGCACCTTTCCTGAAGTGGGCGACTCCGAGAAGCCCAAGCTCGTGCTCTTCATCGACGAGGCGCACCTGATCTTCAACACAGCGACCAAGGCGCTGCTGGAGCAGATCGAGACCATCGTCAAGCTCATCCGCAGCAAGGGCGTGGGCATCTATTTCTGCACGCAGGACCCCAGCGATGTGCCGGAGAGCGTGCTCGGCCAACTTGGCCTGAAGGTGCAGCACGCCCTGCGCGCCTTCACCGCGAAGGACCGCACCACGATCAAGAAGACGGCGCAGAACTATCCGCTCACGCCATTCTACAA
>JBATND010000150.1:0-10004 GCA_049290175.1 Flavobacteriales bacterium
ACCTCGCACAAGAGCTGATTTTCTCCGCCGCTCTCTAGGTGGATCGGCATCGCAGATCAGGTGTTCCGGGCCGATTGCGACCTTTGCCCATGCCCGATACCGAACGCAAGCGCCTTCCTGCCCTCTTCGACGCCTTCGGTTTCGCTGCGGAAGCCAACTTGTGCCACGCAGCCACGCTCGAGCCATGTGACCTGGCGCACGAGATCGCCGCTATTGCTCTTCCACCCACATCGCGCCAGCATCCTGAACGGCAGGATATGGGCCTGCAGCGCACCGGCGCTAGCACCATCGCGGTCCAGAGCCTTCGCTTGGCCAAGCGACCTGCCAATTGGGTGCGCAAGCTGAATGCACTGCACGCGACGCTCGCACCAGTACTCAACACGCGCGGCTTGTCCATGCTGCCCGGTCCTTCACCTTTGGGGCCATGGGCGAGAGACGATTCGCACCCGGCCAGCTTCCGTGGCGGCCTTCGCCTCGATCTGCACTTCGCGCGCGAAACGGACTTCGGTAAGCTGCACGCCGCTGTGCGCATGGCGCTGCCCCTGCTCCCAGCGTTGAGCGCCGCAACACCCTTCAGAAATGGCCAAGCATCAGGCTTCCACAGCACACGCCTGCGCGCCTGCCTCGACCTCTACGACCAGCATCCGGAGCGCGTGGGCGGCTTCATCCCCGAAGCGGTCTTCGATGTGCAGGACTACGACCGCGAAGTGCTCGGCCCCATCCTTCAGGCCATCGCCACTTCACGAGGCGGCGAAACAACCGACGCCCAAGCGCTCAACTTGCGCGGCGCAACAGCGCAACTCGACGCGGGCTTCATCAGCATCCATGTGATCGATGCGCAAGAGAACGCCGCTGCCGACATGGCCGTGCTCGAGTTCACCATCGCACTGCTTCGTGCGCTTGTAGCCGGACGCTGGAGCAGCAACTACCTGCAGCGCGCGTGGAGTACCGAAGACCTCATGACGGTGCTGATGAGCACCATGCGCGACGGATCGAGTGCTCTGATCACCAACCGCGATTACCTCTTCATGCTGGGCATGCTGAAGCAAGAGCAAGCCACGGCCACCGAACTCATCAAGCACCTCTTCGTTGAGTTGTACAACGACTTGAGCGAGAACGCGCGCGCGCACTTGGCCATCATCATCGAGCATGGTTGCTTAGCGGCCAGGATCATGGCGCGCGCAGACAAGAACGCCGGCACGGAGGAACTGGTGGCCACCTATGCGCATCTGGCGGCATGCCGCACTGGCAGCGCCTTTATCTGACGCCGCGTCGATCGCGCGCTGGCACTCATCGAAAGTTTGCAACCGCCGCTAAGGCCGTGCGTTGCGTGCAGAAAGCTCCTTGTCATGAAGCATGCGATCATCGGGTTGGCCATGGCCTCGCGCATGGCTGCTCTAGCACAAGGCCCTGTATTCCATTGGCCGTTGGATGAGAGCAGCGGCACCGTGGCCTACGCTTGGACAGGCACCAACGGAACCCTTGTTGGTGGCACCACGTGGTCGCCCACCGGAGGGCATCACCAAGGCTGCGCGCGCTTCGATGGCGTTGACGACCGTATCCTTCTTGGCCCGTGCGACATCACCACTGGCACGGGCGGCATCACCATCTCGCTCTGGGCCAAGGCCGATTTCGTGACCGGCATGGATCGCACGCTCATCGCCAAGGCTACTGGGCCGAGTGCCACGGACCACAGTTGGTCCATCGCATTCGTGAACGGCAGCGGCTTGCGCTTCCGATTGCGCGGCGGCGGCAATGCGTACAACATCACCACGCCGCCGAGTTCGCTCTTCGGCGGGCAGTGGTACCACATCGTGGGCACCTACAACGGCTCTCAGATGCGCCTCTATCTCAACGGAAGCCTCATGGGAACAGCGACGGCCAGTGGCCTCATCGGGTTGAGCCCGCAAGCTCCCGCATCGCTTGGTGCGCTCAGCACGGGCGCGCAGCCCTTCTCCGGCTGGATCGACGATGTGCGCATCTACGACCGCGCGCTCAGCGATGCCGAGATCATCGACCTGCTCTTGGAGACCATGACCACCGGCATTCCAGAACCCGCGCCTTCAACTGTTGCTGATGGCGTCATTCGCGTTCCCCAGGGATTCCACCGCATCACTGTGCATGATGCCCTCGGTCGGTCGCTCTACGAGAACTCGCTGCGTGGCCCGGCCGCCATTCCACTTCCGACCACTTCCGCGGGCTTGCGCTTGGTCTGCCTGGAAGGCGATGGCGGCCGCCACGTGGCGCGCGTTGTAGTGCCGTGAGGCTTTCACTCCGGCACCTCGAGCACTAAACCATCGCAGCTCAGCTCGACTCCGGCTGGCAATTTCGCCGAGACATCCGTGTGCTTGCCGAGCAGATGGCTGATGTGCGTGAAGTAGGCGCGCTGCGGGGCGATGCGCTCCACCATGGCCAAGGCTTCCTTCAGATTGAAGTGCGAGATGTGCTCTTCGATGCGCAGTGCATTCAGCACGAGCGTGTGTACACCGCTTAAACGCTCCACTTCTTCATCGGCGATGGTCTTCGCATCGGTGATGTAGGCCAACCCGCCGATGCGGAAACCGAGCACGGGCATGCGGTAGTGCATCACTTCGACGGCTTCGATCGCGACGCCCGCTGCCTCGAACACGCGATCGGCGATGGGATGCAAGCGCAGATCAGGCACTCCGGGGTAGCGATCCTCCGCGAAGGCATAGGCATACATGCTCTTCAGCGCATCCAAGGTCTGCTTGCTGGCATGCAGGTCCATGGGCCGCTTCATGCGGTAGTTGAGCGCGCGCAGATCATCGATTCCGCCGATGTGATCCATGTGCTCGTGGGTGAGCAGCACCGCATCGATATGGTCCACCTCGGCACGGAGCAACTGCTGGCGCAGGTCGGGGCCTGCGTCGATCAGCAGCTGCATGTCCTCCACATGCAGCAACGCGGAAGTGCGGAGGCGCTGGTCGCGCGGGTCGGTGCTGCGGCAAACCGGGCAACGGCAGCCCACCACCGGAACACCTTGGCTGGTGCCGGTGCCGAGGAAGGTGAGGCGCACGGGCGGCATGCGGGTAAAGATGAGTCCCCTACAACCCGAACCTGTCCCTGAAGTCGTCCACCTTCTTCTTGTTGCTGAGCTTGTACTCGAACTCGGGGCCTTCCTTGTTATCGGGGAGCTTGCGCTTATCGTCCTTGGCCTCGCCGATCATGGTATTGAACTGCTGATCGCTGCTGAAGACGCTGAGCAGGTTGCGGCTGTACTGGAAGAAGTAGTAGGTCTGATCATCGAGCGCGAGGTAGATGGTCATGATGTCGCCGCTGCGCTTGCGCTCGATGTGGATCTTGCCCTTGATCGTGCGGTACACGGGTTTCTTCAGGATGGTGGCCACGCCAATGGGACCATCGCTCACCCAGCTCTGCTCGGGGCCGTCCCAGCGCATCTTCACATCGCCGAGCACGATGGGCTTCACCAATTCATCGGGCAATCGCTTGATCTCGCCCTTGATGCTGAGCTCGCTGATGAGCTTATCGCTCTTCTCCAGGCCGAGCGACTCGCGCATGAACTTCTCATAGTAGGTCTTGCCGATGTCGAGTGCTTGCTGGTCGGGATAGGCGATGATCTCCGCGGCCATGCGCTCCAACGCGTTGTCGAGCATGTGGAAATCGGTCACCAGCACGCCGTTGCCGAAGGCCTTCTTCTCCACGGTCTCATAGCGCATGGCGCCCACCATGTGCGTCTTCATGCGGCCCAGCTTCACACCGAAATCGAAGGGGCCATCGGCCATCACCACGCAGGGCTCCACGGCCAGGCTCACTAGGGCGCCGGGCAGGTTGCGTTGGCGGATCTTGTCCTTGTTCGAGATCACGTACTCCTTGCGCCCTTTGTCGAAGAAGAGCAGTCCGCGCGCGGCGATCACATCGCGGTCCTCCTTGCTCTTGGTGCGGCTCAAGAAGGTGCCGTAGGTGCTGAAGGGATCCTCGTCGGTGAGGTGGATGCCGGCTCCGATGCGCTGACCTTGATCATCGAAGAGCGTATCGCCAACGGGGATGAAGACCTCCAGCGGATCAATGGGCGACTCGAAGCGCATCCAGTTGCGCGCGAGGCCCTCGCAGCCGTGCTGGATGCGCGTGCTGCCACTGAAGGTGAGTTCCTTGATGCTGGCGGTGAGGTGTACATCGCCGAAGAAGTCGAAGGCCGGGCTGATCTGGAAATCCTGCTCGGGCGTGATGCGGCCCACGGCGCGGGTCTGGTAGGCGGTGTCCACACCGATGCTGAACAGGTTTATGGGCAGGCGGCGGTTGTTCTCGTCCACGTAGTCGATGGTGCCTGTGGCGCTGTAGTTCCGCTTGGCTTTGATGTTGGCCGTGGCGTTGTAGATGCGGTGGTGCTTGGTGACGAAATTGGCCGTGATCACGGTGTTGTTCAGCGGGTCCATCGCAGCGTTCTTGCGGATGCGCACGCGCATGCTGTCGGGCGTGATGAGGGCATCGGCCACCTGGATGTACTGCACATCGTCGGCGGTGATCAAGTGCTTCTTCAGATCGTAGCGGGCCTTGGGCGCCATGAAGTGCAGGCTGTCCTGGTCGGGGCGTATGCTGATGAAGTTCGAGCCGGAGAGCTGCAGGTCTTCCGCTCCCTCGGCGGCTTTGCGGTCGCTCTCCAGCGCGATGTCGCCCTGGTCCATGAACCATTTGAAACGGTCCATGTAGCAGATGTACTGGTTCACGGGGAACTCCACTTTGGTCTCGCTGCCGTTGCTCACGAATTCGCCGATGCGCTCATCGAGCTTCACGGTGGCGTTCACGTTGTCGGTCTTGAAAGCGATGCTGGCCGTATCGCCCTCAGTGAGTCGGAAATCGCTGGTGTCGGCATGCAGCTGCATGGTCTCGAACTGGAATAGCTTGCTCTTGAGCGTGGCGTTGCGGAAGTCGATGAGGCCGGCGCCGGTCATGCCTTTTGGCGTGAGGTCGGTACTGCCATGGAGCAATGCCTGATCATCATACATCACCATGGGCTTGCGGATCTGCTCAGCGCGCAGGTTGTCCTTGGCGGGCTCAAGACGCACGTACACTTGCGCGGCGGTGATGTGCGGCACCTTGCTCGGCTTGGTGGCCGCGATGTTCTCGAGCGTATCGGCGCGGCCCAAGGTGCTGTCAGGCGTGAAGATGAGTTGCTTGCTCGTGAGGCGCGTGGTGAGGTACTCCATGTCGCCACTGCCCTGCAAGCCGCGGCTGTTGAGGGCCACGGTGCTGGTGAACTTGGCCTTCTTGCCATAGAGCGGCATGCCCGCATCGCCCGTGGGACGCACGAAGCCCAAGGCATAATCGGTCTGCAGGCGCAGCGGCTCGCGGATGTCGGGGAAGATGCCTGCGCTCACCAAGGTGCCAGTGAAGGTGAGGCCCGCGTTGGTGAAGTTGTCGAGCGAATCGAGCTTGAAGGGGTCGCTGCGGTAGTAGAAGCGATCTCGGCCATACGCTCCTCGCTGGATGTTCCTCTTGTCGTAGTACACGTAGCTCTCGCGAGCACTGGTGAAGACGGGGAACTGCGGGTATTTCTCTTGTTGCCTGCCGCTCTTGTTGCTGGGTGCATCGATCTCCAAGGTGCCGCTCACCTGCTCCAGCACGTTCTTCACGCGCACCAGCGTGTGCTGGCCATCCGTATTCTTCTCGAAGCTGCTGGCCATGAAGCTCACGCTGTCCACGTTGATCAGGTCGATGGTGAAGGGGTCGTAGTGGAAGTAGTACTCCTTTCCGTGGAATTGCAGGCGCCCCGCTTTGATGTTGCCGCCGAAAGTGAAATCGCGGTTCTTCTTGATGGTGATGGTCTTCTCCGATGGATAGATGCGCACATCCTGCGAGTCGCTCATCAGGATCACGCTCACGCCCTTCATCGCGAGGTCGTTGTTGAGCAGGTTGATCGAGGCGTTCACATTGTCATCGACGGTGCTATTGAACTGCAGCGCATCGTAGTCCTGCTTGCCTGCGTTATTCAGGATGTGCTGGCGGAGGCGCGGCTGCAATTCGACCCATTCGGTCTCGGGGTCGTAATTGAGGTAGCCCTTGTTGTGCATGTCGATGAGCAGGGGCACCACCGTGGTCTTCTGCATCTTACTGAACACGGCGAACTCCTGCGCATAGAAGCGGCCGTCGTTCTGCTTGCCGAATTCGTTGAGGCGCGAGAGCGGATGCACGTTGTCGATGCCGAGCATGCCCATGTAGCGCTTGTCGCGGAAGTAGTCGAAGCTCTCGAAGCTGGCCTTGTTCTGACTGGTGCCGCTGAGGTTGCCGAGATGCACCAAGGGGTCGCCCTGCTTCCAGGTGATCACCTCGAAGTACATGTCGAGCTGGTGATAGGTGTTGTAGAAGGGCGCTTTGCCCAAGCCTTGGTCCTTCTTGATCAATGAGAGCTGCCGCTTGTCGCGGAGGAAGCGCAGGCTCGAGCTCTGGTGCCAAAGGCTGTCCTTGTCCAAGCGGATGCGCAGGGCCACCTCGTCGCTGGTGATGCGGTCGGGGTCGATGCTGAAGCGCTGGCCGCTGGTGACGATGAAAGGGCGCTTGTCGCGGTAGAAGGTGAGGTAGGCGGGCTCTTCCTTGGTGCCATAGCCCTGCAGCTTGGCTCCTTGCATGCTGAAGCCGCCCTCGAAGTCGATGCCCTCGACGATCTCGCGGATCTTCATGCGGCGGTCGTAGCTCTCGAAGCGCGGATAAGAGGCGCTGGCCTCATCGACGTTGGCAAGCAGCTTCTCCGACAGCTTGCCCACCAAGGTCTTGGGGAAGTACGGGTCGTTGAATTGCACGGTGTCCACATCGAAGGCCGCGCTCTTCATGCGCACGCTGTACGGGTGGTCCCATTCGGCGTAGGTCGCTGTCGGCTTCAGCCCGGCGCGTTGCCAGGTGACCTTGCCGCCGGTGCCCTTCCACAATTCCTGCGTGGGCAGGTAGGTGCCACTGGTACCCAGGATCACGCTGCTATCACCCTTGGCGATGCACACCAGATCGGTCTTGCCGAAGGTGATCTTGGGCACGCTATCGAACGCGAAGGTGAAGGTCTTGGTGCGCACCCTCCACAGCACGCTGGCGCTCTTCACCAGTGCTCCTTCGCGGAAGAGGCCTGCGCAGGTGGTGATGAAGGCCTGCACGTTCTGCTTGCGCGCGCCCTGCACCAATTTGTCCATGCCCTGCAACCAGGCATCGAATTCCGAGGCGTCTCGGCCAGTTGCTGGGAAGGCCGCCACGCAATCGAGGTAGTCCCGGAAGCCGGGGAACGCATCGAAGCGCTTCTTGAGCATGAAGTTGGCCACCTCAACCACCTTGATCCGTTGCCGCTCATTGTAGTACGTGCCGTTCCATGCCGGCGCAAAAACGCCTTCCATGAACGCCTTGCCTTCTTTCTTGTCCGCTGCCACCATGAAAGCCGACATCTCCTGTAAGAAGAGGGCCTGATCCGAGGAGAAGGGCTTCTGCTGCGCGCTTGCGGAGGATGCAATCACCAGAAGACAGAACGATGCGACAAGTCGAGAACTTGTGACTTGCGACTTGAGTCTTGCGACTTGAGACTTGATTCTTGCGACTTGCTTCATGGTTTCCTGCATCCCAGCAATGCCCACTCACCTTCCCCGCCTGTGCGGGACGAAGACGCCTGCATGCGCTCGGCAAGCTCCAGGCCGCATTCCTTCGCGCGTTGCGCCAGCATGTGCCGGTCGTTAGGCACGAAGCCGCTGAGGAAGAGCGCGCCTCCGGGATTCAGCGCGGCGCTCATGATCGGCATGGCATCCAGCAGGACATTGCGTTCGATGTTGGCCAAAATTGCATCGAAGCGGAGGCCATCCAGCGCGGAAGCGTCGCCCTTTTCCACACGGATCACGGAACAACCGTTCAGCCCGCAATTGTGCTTGGCATTCTCCACGGCGCCGGGATCGTTGTCGATGGCCAGGATATCCGTTGCCCCCATGCGTTCAGCCAGAATCGCGAGCACGCCGGTTCCGCAGCCCAGGTCGCACACGGCGCTGCCCTTGAAGTCGAGCGACAGCATGGCTCCCACCATCATGCGCGTGGTGGCATGATGCCCCGTGCCGAAAGCCATGCGCGGGGTGATCACGAGCTCGTGCGCGAAGCCGGGCTTGCTCTCATGGAAATCGGCACGGATCCGCACTGCGCCATCCACCTCGACGGGTTGGAAGCTGCTCTCCCACTCCGCGTTCCAATTGCGGTCGGCGATCTCCTCCGCCTCATAGGTGATGGTGGCATGCGGGTCGCGCAAGGTCAAGAGCTCACGCACGGCCGATTCGTTGTACTTGTCGCTGCGGATATAGGCCTTCAGTTCGCCACTGCTCCCTTTGGGGTCGGTGAAACCCTCCTCGAAACTGTCGAAGCCGATGTCGGCAAGTTCAACGGTGAGCAGGTCGCGCCAAGGATCCGGCGGCGAAATGAGGAAGGTGAGTTGGGTGTAAGGCATGTTGAAAGCTGAAAGAGGTAAGAGGAAAGCTGAAAGCTGAAAGAGGAAAAAAGGGCCGAGTGCTATTTCAGCTTTCAGCTTTCCTGTTTCCCTTTTCCCCGGCGATCCTCACCAGCTCCAAGAACTGCTCTGCCACCAGTGACGCGCCGCCGATCAGGCCGCCATTCACATCCGCTTGTGCGAAGAGTCCTTCGGCGTTGGCTGGATTGCAGCTTCCGCCATAGAGGACCGGAACGCGCTCGGCAACCGATGCGCCATGCATGTGAAGCAGCGCGCGGATGTGCGCGTGCATCTCTTGCGCCTGCTCCTTCGATGCCGTGAGCCCTGTGCCAATGGCCCATACCGGCTCGTAGGCGATCACGATGCGTTCCAACTCAGCATTGCTGAAACGCCCCAAGGCTCCCTTCATCTGCTCCGTGACCACATCGAAGTGGCTTCCGCGCTCGCGCTCCTCCTTCTTCTCGCCGCAGCAGAAAATGGGCGTGAGGCCCTGCGCCAACAGCGCAGCCACCTTCTCGCCGATGAGCCCATCGCTTTCCCCGAAGTATTGCCGGCGCTCACTATGCCCAACAATGCACGCTTGCACGCCGATGCTCTTGAGCATGCCCACGCTCACCTCGCCGGTGAAGGCGCCCTTGTCCGTTTGATGGCAATTCTGTGCGGCCACTACGATGGGAGTTCCCGCGCATTGCTTCACAGCCATCGCTAGGAATGGGAAGGGCGGCGCGACGATGACTTGTACATCCGCCGCGAAAGTGCCCGACTGCTGCACAAGGGCATCGATCAAAGCCGTGGCGCTTTGCGCATCGGTATTCATCTTCCAATTGCCCGCTACAAGGGTCCGCATGGTTCTTTGGTTGAGGGCGGCAAAGATGGTTAGCGATGGTTTGAGCTGGATGCGCAGCGCAGGCACAGTGCATCGCTCTTCCTTCAGAGCAGTTCCATACCGCTTTCGCAATTCGAAACGCTCAGCATGAGATGACGCATCCTATCTTCAACGCATGGGTTACATGGGCTTCGGCATGAAGAAGGAGGCATACAGTCGTGCGCCGCGAAGGCACATGGCCTACCTCGATCCGTGGCTGCGCTATGTAAAGCGGACAGGTATCCCTGAGAAGGCCAAGAACAAGGAACAGCCTCGGAGAAGCGGCATAGGTTCATCGCACCGCTATTCGCCCTATTTCCGGGACAACCCGAAGCAGAAAGCAATTGCATTGCTCGTCGCAGTTCTCTGCGCCATTCTGATCACCTACGCCTCGGTACTACTGGTGGCCTATTTGCTCGGCAGGGCGAACACGAATTTCTGAATGCTTGAATCGTTGATCAGCAGTTGCCCTTTGGCAACTCATTCACCGAGGTGCATCCTTCTTCCTTATGATGAAGTTGCCCTTCCTCCTGCCGCGATCCAGTTCCTCGTTCTCGCGCCCATCGAAGCTGCGCAGAAACCATTGCAGACGCTCGTGCGGCGTGAGGGCCATGAACTCGCGCTCACGCCGGGCGTTCGACTCCTCCTTGGTCTCGAAGCGAACGACCTTGTCCATGGCCTTTGGCTTCAGTCCTTATCCAGCAT
>JBATND010000151.1:0-1836 GCA_049290175.1 Flavobacteriales bacterium
GCACTTCAGCATGCGTGAACGGATGCGTGAACCTCAGCGAACGTGCATGCAAGCAAATGCTGCGGTCCTTCATCGCGCGGCGCGCTCCGTACTTCACATCGCCCATGATGCAATGGCCCCAGGCCGCCAGTTGCGCGCGTATCTGATGGGAGGCGCCGCCTTCTGGCACGCACTCCAACAGCGCGTAACGATCGCCTTGCGCGAGTACGCGCACACGCGTGCAGGCCTCCTCTCCTTCCGAAGTTTTCGACACGATCGCCTTGTGCTTGCGCGCGTCGTGCGAGAGCCGGTGACGCAATTCCGATTGCACCTCTTCGACACGTCCTTCAACAATGGCCCAATAGCGCTTCTCCATGCGCCGCTCGCGGAAGAGCGCTTGCAAGGCCGTGTTCGCTTCGGCTGTTCGCGCAAGAAGCACCGCACCACTCACAGGCCGATCGATGCGGTGCGCGAGCTCGAGCGTTGGTTCTTTGCGCTCGCGCCGCAGCAGCGTGAGCAGGTCCTCATCACCGGTTTGGTCGGCTTGCACGGGCATGCCTGCGGGCTTGCTCACTACGAGCAGATGCGCATCCTCCAACAACACAACTGGCGGGGCCATCAATACTGCTCCTTCGCGCTGGGGAAATCCTTCGCGCGCACATCGCGCACATAACCGCCCACCGCATCGGAGATCACCGTGTGCAGGTCGGCGTAACGGCGCAGGAAACGCGGGTTGAACTCCTTGTTGATGCCGAGCATGTCGTGCAGCACCAGCACTTGTCCATCCACACCAGCACCCGCTCCAATGCCGATCACGGGGATGCTCACGCTCTTGGCCACTTCTTCCGCAAGCTTGGCGGGGATCTTCTCCAGCACGAGCGCGAAGCAGCCCGCTTCTTCAAGGAGCTTGGCGTCCTCGCGCAATCGAATGGCCTCTGCTTCTTCCTTGGCACGCACCACGTAGGTGCCGAACTTGTAGATGCTCTGCGGCGTGAGGCCCAGATGGCCCATGACCGGGATGCCCGCCGTGAGGATGCGCTCGATGGAGCCGATCACTTCGCGGCCTCCCTCGAGCTTCACGGCGTGCGCGCCGCTCTCCTTCATGATGCGGATGGCGCTGTTGAGCGCGCCCTTGCTGTTGCCTTGGTAGGTGCCGAAGGGAAGATCCACTACGATGAGCGCTCGCTCGCAGCCCCGCACTACGGCGCTTGCGTGGTAGATCATCTGATCGAGGGTGATGGGCAAGGTGGTCTCGTGGCCAGCCATCACGTTGCTGGCGCTGTCGCCCACGAGGATCACATCGATCCCAGCGCCATCGACCAGCCGGGCCAGCGAATAATCATAGGCGGTGAGCATGGCGATGCGCGTGCCATTGCTCTTCATCTCCAGCAAGGTGTGGGTGGTCACGCGCTTGGCGTTGGTGCTGCCGGTGCTCATGGTCGGTGGTTCGGGGCGCGAAAGCTAGAACCCGCCGCTCATGGGCTGCCACGGGCCGTTGGTCAAGCCGCGTGAGGCGGAAAGTGTGCCCGGCTATCTTTGACCGCCTCCAAGGGCCAACGCATGCACCGTTCGATCCCCATTGCGCTCCTCGCCGCTTCATTGCTCACCGCTTGCAGCACCGAACTCGACATCAACGAGCCGTACAAGGACATCACCATTGTTTACGGGCTGCTCAATCAGAAGGACTCGGTCCATTTCGTGAAGGTGAACAAGGCATTCCTCGGCGAGGGCAATGCCTTCGACATGGCTCTTGTGCGCGATAGCAGCGAATACAGCGGCGAGGCCATCTCCTACGCCAAGGTCTTCAGGGTGAACAGCTCGGGCGCCGTGGTCGATTCGTTCCCATTGCTCGATACG
>JBATND010000152.1:0-10610 GCA_049290175.1 Flavobacteriales bacterium
ATCCGCAATTGCGCAGCGAGTTCTTCATCCAAATGCCCAAGGCCGATCCCGAGCTTCCGGAATCGGCGCATCATGTCGAAATCGCGCCGCGAGAAGATCGTGAAATGCCACTTGAGCAGGAATGCGACCGTCATGGAGCGAACAAGCTGACGGTGCCGCGGGCGAACAGGCAATCCCCTCAGGCCCTCGGCCAGATCATGCCCGATTGCCAGCACACGAGCCAGATTATCAAGGCCCGTGTCAGCGCACATCAAGGCGAGCAATGAGGCTTGTTCATCCAGGAAGACCTTCTTCTGGACGCTGGACTTGCTCTCCGCTTGCGCTCGGAAAACAGCGAGTTCCCAAGGCACGACCCGCAGCCCGGCCGTTCCCTTGCGCAGCAGCACCTGCAGCCATAGCTCATAATCCATGACGCAATGAAGCCGCTCATCGATCAAGCCAGCTTCGCGCACGGCATCCATGCGGAAGAAGGTGCTTTGCTGGTTCACATGCGGTGCCGTGAAGAGCCTCTCGTGTTCGCCAGGATCATCGACACCCATCCGGTACTCCGTTCCATCCATGAGCCGCTTCAGGCGTACGCCGCTGAGCACCACCAACCCGGGATCGGACTCGAACGCCTGCCCCACCCGCATCAACGCGCCGGGAAGCAACAGGTCGTCGCTATTGATCCATCCGAACACCTCTCCAGTAGCGCGCTCCAGTCCTTTGTTGATCGCATGGCTCTGCCCGCGATCACGCTCACTGCACCACCAGGCCAGCTTCGGTGCGTACGATTCAATGATCTCCGCTGAGCCATCCGTGCTGCCGCCATCCACCACGATGTGCTCCAGGTCCGGATACGCTTGATCATGTATGGACCGCATGCACTCTTCGAGGAAAACGGCCTGCTGGTAGCTGGGCGTGACGATGGTGATTCGCGGGAGCATGATGATCTATTGCGCCTCGCGGTTGGCCGTTTCAAAAATCTGCAAGCCATCGTCCATGCCGTGCTTCGTTCCGGTGTGCCCGATGCTTGATGCTCGGTGCGAGAAGACAGTGCCATCGACGTCAATCTGTGCGACTTGCTCCGTGGGCCATGCGATGCTCGGCACCGAACGATCGATCAAGCACGCGTGATACAGGCCCAATGAACAAGCATGCTGCGGCACGTTAAAGTAGTGCTGGCGCCCCGCAGTGCTCATGAATTCGCGGCTGCTAGAATCCCATTCCCCTGCTCTTCTTGCACTCGGAGCTCCGGCGTCGCCGATTCAGCGGCTCGCCATCCGAGCATGCGCCGCAGCAGCACCTTCATGAAGTAAGTGATGTTGCCTATGGTGAAGCCCGCGCCATGCCGCATGTGCAGGAGCGCTGCAAGGCCCCTTCGATCGGCGATGAGGAAGAAGAGCCGCTTGTAGCGCCGATCGAGTTCCGCCTCGAAGCCATCCTCCGGGAAATGCCCCGATTCCCGGTTCCACGCCTTCAAGCGAGCGATCCACCGTGATAGCGCGACCACATCGGCCGCATCCGGCACGCGCCTGAAGAGCCTGTGCAGCATGAGCTGCAAACGGACCTCCTCTTCGCCGGCATCGATGCCCAGCATCTCGAACATGCGCGCATAGATGCGTGCCTTCACCTCCAATGGATCGAGTCCATGCCGCATGTTCTGCTCGCCAACGCGATAAAGCGTGAGGGCTTCCGGAAGATTGGCGAATCGCATGTGGGCCGAACAGCGCACGAGGAAGAGGAAATCCATGCCCGGCACGCGCCACTCTTCATCGCAGCGCAACTCGTTGGCATCGAGCGTCGCCTTCCTGAACATGGTGGTGCCGTAACAGACCGGATCACCGAAGAGCAGCAAGCTACGGCCCGCGCGGTCATCAGCCGGCCATGACCAGAATTCAGACTTCGACCCGAAGACGCTCAATGCACTGCCCACCGCATCGATGCCGGGATTGGCATCGAGGAAGGCCACTTGGCGCGAGAGCCGCTCAGGCACCATCACATCATCGGCATCGAGCACGGCGATGTATTCGCCCAGCGCGGCATCGAAGCCCCTGTTCGCGGCTGCGGGCCTGCCCATGTTCCGATCGCTGCGCAACAGCCTGATGCGTGGATCGCCGATCGCGCTCACCCGCTCCGGACCTTGATCCGTGCTGCCATCATCCACACCAAGCACCTCGAAGTCCGCAAAGTCACTGGCCAGCACGCTGCGCACGGCTTCCTCAACGAAAGCTCCTTTGTTGTATAGGGTGATGAGGACCGTGACGCGTGGCATGCCCGAACAGCGGGGCAAGTTACCAGCGCTCGTCAAGTGCTCCCAAGCGCGCGAGTCGCTGCCGCAGCAGGTGATCCGCGATCACCAAGCAAGCCATCGCTTCAACAATGGGCACGGCGCGCGGCACCACGCAGGGATCGTGGCGGCCCTTGGCTTCGAGGGTCACCTCCTCCAGTTCGCGCGTAACGGTGCGCTGCGCCTTGCCAATGGTCGATGGCGGCTTGAAGGCCACGTCGAACAAGAGGTCCTCGCCATTGGAAAGGCCGCCCAAGGTGCCGCCCGCATGATTGGTGAAGGAACGCGCCGCCGGACGTTGCACCAAGGCCCCTTCTGGCAAGCCCGTGTGGTGCTCATCGCGCCAGCCCATGAAGAGCTCATCATTGTTCTGCGAGCCACGCAAACGCGCGCCGCCGAAGCCGCTGCCGATCTGGAAGCCCTTGGCCGCGTTGATCGAGAGCATGGCCTTGGCCAAGTCCGCATCGAGCTTATCGAAGACCGGCTCGCCCAAGCCCACCGGCATGCCCGTTACGCGGCACGAGACCACGCCACCGACGCTATCGCCCTCGGCGCGCACCTGCTCGATCAACTCCTTCATGCGCGCCGCTACGGCTGCATCGGGGCAGCGCACATCGTTGGTCCAGGCAGTGGCGGCATCTTCTACCGGGGCATCCATGGCCACCTCGCCCACCGCGTGTACATAGGCCTGCACCTTCACCCCTTCGTTGGCCAAGAGCTGCCGAGCGATGGCGCCGCCCACCACGCATGCTGCCGTGGTGCGCGCGCTGCTGCGGCCGCCGCCACGATGATCGCGCAGTCCGTACTTGCCTTCCCACGTGAAGTCGGCATGGCCCGGGCGGTACACATCCTTGAGCGCGTCGTAATCGTCGCTGCGCGCGTCGCTGTTGCGGATGAAGAAAGCGATGGGAGTTCCCAAGGTGATGCCATCGAGCACGCCGCTGAGCCACTCCACTCGATCGGCCTCATTGCGCGTGGTGCCCAGCGGTGTGCTTCCCGGCCTGCGCCGATCAAGCTCTTGCTGAACGGCATCGAGATCGAGCCGCAAACCGGCAGGACAACCATCGAGCACGCCACCAATGGCCGGCCCATGGCTCTCGCCGAAGGTTGTGAGGCGGAATACGTGGCCGATGCTGTTGCCGGGCATGGTGCGCTGCGCGATGAATGCGGGCGAAAGTAGCGGGTGATTCGCGCTGCCTTTCTTTGCCCCGATGCCGCGCCTGCTGATCAAGAATGCAAAAGCCCTCGTGGGAACGCATGGCAACGGCATTGCACGGGTGGCTGGCAAGGCCATGGCGCAGCTGCCGCAGATCGCCGACGGCTGGCTCCTGTGTGAGGATGGGCGCATCGCCGCATTGGGGCCGATGAGCGAATTCCCCGGCGTAACGGATTGGACCGGCCTCACGATGATCGATGCCGCAGGCCGTTATGTGCTGCCCGGCTGGTGCGACCCGCACACGCATACCGTGTTCGCTGCGCCGCGCGAGGAAGAGTTCGTGGACAAGATCAAGGGGCTGAGCTACCAGGAGATCGCGGCACGCGGCGGTGGCATCCTCAACAGCGCCATGAAACTGCGCGCCATGGATGAAGAGCAGCTCTTCGTGCAGGCCAAGGCGCGCTTGGAAGGCATGATGGCGCAAGGCACCGTGGCCGTGGAGATCAAGAGCGGCTACGGCCTTTCGCTGGAAAGCGAATTGAAGATGCTGCGCGTGGCCCGCAGGCTGAAGCAGGAAATGCCGGTGCAGGTGAAAACGACCCTGCTCGCCGCGCACGCGTTGCCGCCAGAGTTCAAAGAGGACCGAAGTGCGTACATCGACTTGATCTGCAATGAACTCATCCCGCGCGTGGCGGCCGAGGGCCTCGCCGATTTCGTGGACGTGTTCTGCGAGACGAACTACTTCACCGTTGCCGAGATGGAGCGCGTGCTCGAGGCTGGCCTAAAACACGGATTGCCCGGCAAGGTGCATGTGAACCAATTCACCAGCATCGGCGGCATACAATCAGCCATCAAGCACGGCGCGCTCAGCGTGGATCATCTGGAGGTGATGGAGGAGGCGGACATTGACGCGCTGGTTGGGGCCATGGGCAGCACACCCGTTGGGTCGACCCTCCCGGCTCAAGGCCGGGATGACAGGGTCGACGCTACAGGCGTGACACATGATTCAGCACTGGGCTGCCCAATACCCACCCTACTGCCCTCCTGCTCCTTCTTCCTGCGCATCCCCTACGCACCGGCACGCGCGCTCATCGACCGGGGATTGCCTGTGGCACTGGCCAGCGACCACAACCCCGGCAGCACGCCCAGCGGCAACCTCAACCTGGTGCTCTCGCTCGCCTGCATCCAATTACGCATGCTGCCCGAAGAGGCCATTACGGCGCTCACGCTCAACGCCGCCGCCGCCATGCAGCTCGAAGGCGAGCTCGGCAGCCTCACCGTGGGCAAGCGCGCATCATTCATCATCACCCGCGAAGTGCCCTCGTTGGCTTTCTTGCCCTACGCCTTCGGCACCGACCATATCGACACCGTGATCATCGATGGAAAGCCCTTCCGCTCCGGATCAGCGATCGCCTGATTTCATGCCCACCGATCCCGGTAGGCCGCCCAGCTTGGAATTCAGCATGGGCGTGGCGCTCTTCGGCATTTCCTTCATGGTGTTCTTCCTGGTGCAATCCGTGGTGTTCATGCGCGGGGTATTGGCCCTTTCGCCGGAACTCGCCGGACTGCCCTTCTCCTTCAGCCTGCTCGACGACCCGGCTTTCCTGGAGCGCATGAAGGCGGTGCAATTCAACGGCGACCTGGTTGGCTTGGAATCGGCTTGGAGCGGTGGCATCGGGGCCTTGTTCATCCTGCTTACCTGCTGGCTCTGGAAAAGGGAGCAGTTCGCCGTGCTCTTGGGAATCCGTGCCCCCAAGGTGATGCAGATATTCACCTGGGCGGCGCTCTTCGCGGGGCTCGTCCTGATCATCGAGGGCCTTTCACGCTTTTCGCCGGTCTTCGACACGGATTTCATGGAGACCGTGGTCGGCAGCACCACCAACCTGCCACTGCTTTTCATCGGCGTTGCCATCCTGGGCCCGCTCTTCGAGGAATTGCTGCTGCGCGGGCTGCTCTTCGGTGCGGTGCGCCACATCGCCGATGAGCATGTGAGCGTTGCAGTGACGGCCGGCGTCTTCGCGCTGATGCACCTGCAGTACAGCTTGCCCATCATGCTGCTCATCCTGCCCATGGGCATCGTGCTCGGCTATGCGCGGGCGCGCACGGGCAGCTTGCTCGTCCCCATCGTGCTGCACATGGCCAACAATGGCCTCAGCATCATCTGGCCCTGAGAGCCAGTCGCTTGGTTCAACCTTGAAGGCTGCATTGCGTATGAAGCCCCGCCGCAGCCCTGTGCGCGGCATCAACGCCATTGGCCCACCCGCAACAAGGCAATTCACGCAGGATCTTGATCGTGCTTTTCGGCACCCTCTTCGTGCTGTGCGCGGCTGTGATCGGCGTGGCGCATTGGCATGAACTGAAGAGCCAGCGCGAAGAGGCCATGGACCGCTTGGCCACCATCGCCACGGGCCTTGCCGACCAGATCCCCGCGCGGCACGCCAACCTGCTGCTGGAGAAGTACGGCGCACCGGGACTCCTCATCAAGCCCACGCAGGATGCTCGCTACTATGTGGTACACGAGCAACTCCGGAAAGCCGCGACGCGCAACGACTTGGAAAGTGCGCTCTTGCTGGTGGCGAAGGATGAGCGCGGTCAACTGGTGATCATTGCCACATCGGAAGAAAAGCCGCAATTCCGCGCAAGCCTCGAAACTGCTGCGGAACTCAGTTCTCTGTATGAAAGCGGAGGTCGCATGCTCCGGAACGAAGCCCTGCACGTGCTGGAACCGCTCACCGATGAGCACACCGGCGAGACCACGAGCGCTGTGCTGGCGCAACTGCCCGAATCCGACGCCGTGAGCGCAGCTTACGCCGCGCTCTGGCGCAACATCGCCATCGCATTGGCCCTGTTCGGACTGGCCGCGCTCGTGCTCTTCCGCTCCGTGGGCCGCTGGGTGCAGCAGACCGAAGCCGACAAGCTCGCCCTTGCTTCGCGCAACCTCGACATCACCGACAGCATCACCTACGCCGCCAAGATCCAGCGCGCACTGGTGCCACCGCCGCAAGCCTATCGCGAGCTCTTCACCGACGCCTTCGTGATCGATCGCCCGAAGGACCTCGTGAGCGGCGACTTCCACTGGTGCCACCGCCTCAACGACGACGTATGCTACATCGCCGCCGCCGATGCCACGGGCCACGGCCTGCCCGGCGCCATGATGGCCGCCATCGGCTGCTCCTTGCTCAACGAGATCGTGCCGACGAATCCGGACAAGGACCCCGCTGAGATCCTCAACCTGCTCAACACGCGCGTGGTCACCACCCTGCACCAGCAAGGCCAGAAACGCGGCGCCGGCGACGGCATGGACATCGCCCTCTGCCGCATCGACCGCAAGCAGCGCGAGATCCTCTTCGCCGGGGCCTTCCGCCCGCTGTACTGGCTGCACGATGGACAGCTCTCCATCATCAACGGAGACCGCAAGCCTGTTGGCGGAGCGCACCTCGACCTCGACCGCAAGTACACCTGCCACCGCCTCGCGTATTCCGAAGGCGACCGCATCTACCTCTTCAGCGATGGTTATGTGGACCAACTCGGCGGGCCGGAGCACAAGCGCTTCATGACCGCCCGCCTGCACCAGCTCATCGAGGCCAATAAGTCCATGCCCTTCGACCGGCAAGCCCAGCTCCTGGAGCAAGCCTTCCTCGATTGGAAGGGCGCCGAGGAGCAAGTGGACGATGTGTGCATGCTGGGGATCGCGGTGTAGGCCGCATTAGGGCGATCGCGTCTCATGGACGTCTCCCGACTCGTTCCGTAGGGACCAAACATGGGTAGAATCCGATGCAGAAGAAGTTCGGAGCGTGCCGTCAGGTACGCCATGTGCCAGATACCGTACCTACGGCACGGACGGATATGAGCCGAACCAAATGCTTCCGACGTCTGGTACCTATGGGACCTTCGTGCGATCAACATGGCGTTCCATTCACCCGCCGCAGCGCACTGGACTCACCTTCCAAGGCTGACCGCGAACCGCACCGAAGCGAGAACCACGTGCTTGAAGAGGTGATAGTCCTGTTCACCTTCCGGTGAAGTGCCCCCCTCTATATTTGGTCCGTCCGGGCCAAAGGCCCTTTCCCACTCAGCGCATGGCCACCAAAGCAGAGCTGCTCGCACGGCTCCAGGAACTCGTTTCTCAGGAAGATGTTGAAGCCGCTGCCGAAGCGGTGGAAGTGACCAAGGAAGCCTACGAGGCCCTCGTGGCCGCGCAGCAGCACCACGCCGAAGGCGAAGCCCAGCAGGGCGAAGCCGCTTCGGCAGATGGCGCGCCCGCAGGTGAAGCGCCCTTGGCCATCGAATCGGCGCCGCTGGTTGACGAGGACGACAAGCGCTTCAAGCAGCTGCTCGACAGCTACAATCAGCGGGTGAACGACATCCGCCGCCGCAAGCAGAAAGAGGAAGCTGACAACCTCGCCGCGAAACAGGCGGTGATGGAGGAGCTGAAGGCCCTGATCGCCGGTGAAGAGAACATCGGCAATGCCTTCAACCGCTTCAAGGAACTGCAAGAGAAGTGGAAGAGCATCGGCACCGTGCCCTCGCAGCACTACCGCGACCTGCAGCGCGACTTCAGCCACTTGCTCGATGAGTTCTTCTACCACATCCGCATCTACAAAGAGCTGCGCGATCACGACCTGCGCAAGAACACCGGCCTGAAGCAGGCACTGGTGGCCGATGTGCAGATGCTCAGCGCCATGGAGGCCAATACGCCCGGCGCCGTGCGCGAGATGGAGGCCCTCATCCGCAAGTACCAGGACGAGTGGCAGCACATCGGTCCCACGGTGAAGGAGGATTGGGAGGCCATCCGCGATGGCTTCTGGAACGCCACACGCATCGTTTACGACAAGATCAACGAGCACTACCGCGCGCGCCGTTCGGAGCACGAGACCAACCTGCAAGCCAAGCAGGACATGGTAGAGAAGGTGAAGGCCCTCACCGCCGACCTGAAGGCCAATTCAGCCAAGGAGTGGAAAGAGGTGACCGATCAGGTGCTGGAGCTGCAGAACGCGTGGAAGAGCATCGGCTTCGCCACCAAGAAGGACAATGAGCGCGTGTGGAAGGAATTCCGCGACCAGTGCAATGTGTTCTTCGCGGCCAAGCGCGATTGGTTCGATTCGCTGCGCGACAAGTACAAGACCGCGCGCGACAAGAAGATGGCGCTGATGAACGAGGCCATCACGCTGAAGGACAGCACCGAGTGGAAACGCACCGCTGATCGCCTGAAAGCCTTGCAGCAGCAATGGAAAGAAGCCGGCAGCGCCGGTCCGCGCGACGAGAACAAGCTGTGGAACAAATTCCGCGAGGCCTGCGATGCCTTCTTCCAGAGCCGCAAGCAGACCTTCGAGAAGCAGGATGCCGAGCAAGCCGAGAACATGAAAGGCAAGGAAGCCCTGATCGCCGAGATCGAAGCCTTCCAGCACAGCGGCGAACGCAACAAGGACATCGAAGCGCTGAAAGCCTTCAGCATGCGCTGGATGAACAGCGGCCGTGTTTCGCCACGCGACTTCGACAAGCTGAACGAGAAGTACCGCGCCGCGCTGGACAAGCACTACGGCCAGCTGAAAGTGGAAGCCGATGAGCGCATGCGCCTGCGCTTCCAGGATCACATGGAAGAGCTGAAGAGCGGCCCCGACGGCAAGTTCCAGATCGAGCGCGAGAGCCGTTTCGTGAAGCGGAAGATCGAAGAGCTCGAGGGCGAGATGCGCCAGATGGAGCGCAACATGGGCATGTTCAACTTCAAGAGCGCCAGCGGCGAGGAGATGAAGAAGGAGATGCAGAAGAAGATCGACAAGCTCGCGCGCGACGTGGAGCGCCTCAAGGGCCAGCACCGCGAATTGGTGAAGGAACTGCGGTGAGCGGCTCCTCCCTTTTCGTCGTCAGCATCGAGATCCCCGTGGCATGGGGCGAGCAGGACGCGTTCGGACACCTGAACAACGTGGTGTACTTCCGCTACTTCGAGAGCGTGCGCATGCACTACCTGGACCGCATCGGAGTATTGCGCTCGCACAACGAGCACGGCTTGGGCGTGATCCTCGCTACTACCACCTGCGATTTCAAGAAGCCCGTTGAATGGCCCGCCCAACTCACCGTGCGCTGCGGCTGCACCGCCGTGGGCAACACCAGCTTCACCATGGCTTACGAGATCACCGATGGGCAGAGCGCGATCGTGGCCACCGGCACCAGCGTGCAAGTGATGTTCGACTACAAGCAGCAGGCGAAGGCGCGCATCCCAGATGCCATCCGCGCAGCGATCGCCTCGGTGCAGGGATAGTTGCGCAGGCTGAATGCCATTCGCCCCAATCTGCATGGCTCAACTCGAATGAATGCACCAAATGCAATTTCGGCTAACAGATGTGAATCCGGCTCGGGCCGAAGCATGAAGCGCCTCGCCCTGCGTCGCAAGGCAGGCAGTGGCACGTTGTGAAACCGATTGCGCTCTGCTCGAGCTGGCTCAAAGGCCAGCTGCGCGCAGTTTCCGTTCGAGCAGAGGATCGCTCATGGAGGGGTCGAGGTCCAATGCGCGTCGATAGCAACGAGCAGCCTCATCGCTGCTGCCGAAGTTGATGTGGTACTCGGCGAGGTTGAGCCACATCAGCGCATCGTCAGGTCGAATTTGGGCGGCTTGCTCGAGCAGCACCTTTGCGCGGGCGCGATGAGCAGGCCCCATGTCGATCAGCACGCTGGCCAGACCGATCATGGCTTGGGCGTTGCCCGGCCGATCGGCCAAGCCTCGCTCGAAATAGCCTTGAGCGAAATCGAGCCGCTTACGCTCGTGGTGATAGCGCCCCAGGAAGCAGTTGCAGTTGTAGTCGCCCGGTGCCCGAACAAGGGCACGCTCGCACAAGCGCGCGGCTTCGTCCGCGCGGCCTTGATCCATTACAAGCGCAGCGAGTTCTGTTAGGTTGTACGAATCGAACGGGTCGGTGAGCAGAGCGCGGCGCAGGTGCTTCTCGGCTTTCACGGCATCGGCGTATGGCGCGGGCGCGTTGCGATGGAAAGTGCCGAGGTTGAGGTTAGCCACGTGGCCCATGGTATCCTGTGCATAGGCCAGCATCATCACTTCCAGCATGCGATCAAATCGCCCTTGGTTCTGGTACAGCTTGCATAAGCGTGCCCTGGCCTCGGTGTCCAACGGATCGAGCGCGACGAGCTGCTCATACAGCCCGGTCGCTTCAACAGTTCGGCCCTGTTCCATGG
>JBATND010000153.1:0-4129 GCA_049290175.1 Flavobacteriales bacterium
GGGCTGGAATCTGAGGCTCTTCGCCTCGCTGTTCCTGCTCGTTTCGGCCTCGATGGGCATGGCCCAAGAGGTCGTTGACCGCTTCAACCGCGCCAATAGCAACACCGTTGGCGGCGGCTGGACAGAAACGGAAACAGGGGGCGCTGGCGCTTCGGTGAACGGGAATAGGCTGAGGCTTCAGCGCACCGGCACCGGCAACAACCGCCAGTACGTTACGCAAACCACCCCAGGCACCTACAACACCACGCTCAATCAGAACAACTGCACCCTCACCTGGGCATTCAGTTTCAGGCAGAGCGAGAGTGAAGGCGAATTGAGCGGTTTCGATTCTGGCGATGATGGTATGGCAGTGCTGCTGGCCGGTTCGAACGCGAATCTGACCTTGGGCCAAGGATATGCCGTGGTGCTTGGCGAGAGCGGCAACACGGACCGTGTGCGTTTAGTGCGCTACAACAATGGTCTCGACGCGGATGGCAACCTCACCACCATCATCCAGGCCGGCAACTTCGACAACGACTACCTCGATGTGCGCGTGACCTATGTGCCATCGACCAATACCTGGAGCCTCTTCTACCGCGACAACGGCAATACCCTCTTCGGTGATCCGCTTACGGCAGCAACATCGGCCGGCTCTGCGGTAGATGCTACCTATACCGGCACCAGCTTGCCCATCATCGGTTGCTTGTGGAACCACGATGGCGATACCGGCGAGAGCGCCGTCTTCGACAATATCCACGTGCCCGGTGGCCTGCCTACGGTGCCGAGCATCGCTCCGCCCAGCGCCAGCATCTGCGATGGCGCCAGTGTTGACCTGACCGCATCGGCTTCGAGCACCACCACCACGCGTGTCACGTTCAGCAGCACGGGCGGGCCGAGCACGGTGAGCACTTCTGGTGCGAATGATGGCTCGATCTACCCTTGGAACGTTTCAGCGAGCGGCCTGCCCACCAGCGGCGTAACGGTTGAGAGCGTGACGTTGAATGGTGTCATACACACTTACCCGGATGACTTGGACATTCTGCTCCAATCTCCCACAGGCACGAATGTGATCCTGATGAGCGATGTAGGTGGTGACCCCAATCTGAGTTCACCCGGTGCGACCTTGGTGATCATGGACGGTGAATCTGCGCTGCCTGATGCGACACAGATCACATCGGGTTTATATGCGCCAACTAACATCGGAACTCCCGATAGCTGGCCTACCTCTCCTGGTCCGAACTCACTCACGCAAGCCAGTCCCAGCCTTTCGCTCTTCACAGGCGATTTCAACGGCACATGGGGCTTGCTCATTCGCGATGATGCGAACGCCGATGGTGGTTCCATTGCAAGTTGGAGCATCACCTTCACCTACAATAGCACGGTCACATACACGTGGAGCCCCGCCACCGGCCTGAGCGCAACCACGGGAGCCACCGTCACCGCCTCACCTGCGAGCACCAGCACCTACACCGTAACCACTGCGCATTCGGGCAATGGCTGCACGCGCTCTGCCGATGTCACTGTTACCGTGGGCGGCTGCACTTACTACAGCCGTGCCACCGGCGATGTGAGCGACGCCATTTGGAGCACCACGCCTTCGGGTATGCCAGCGCCCGGTGCTGTCACCTTCACCACGGCCAACAACATGGTTGTGCAGAACGGGCACATCGTGACGAATGATGGCGCCACGCCCGTGTCGAACCTCACCGTGGAGACCGGCGGCACTTTGGTCCTGGATGGTGGTAGCACACTTACCGTGAACGGCACGAGCGCGACCATCAGTGGCACGCTCACCGGCAACGACAACAGCACCTTCGCCATTGCAGGAAGCGGCGCGAAGACGCTCTCTTTGGCAAGCACCACGAGCTTCTACGACCTCACCGTGAATGCCTCGAGCGGCACCACCCTGACCGGAACCGTGCACATGCGCGGCACCTTGTCGCTGCTGAATGGCAACTTCGATTGCACCGGCAACGCAGTGGTCATGCGCAGCACCTCCACCTACACCGGCAGGCTGGGTCCCGTAGCCGGCAGCGCCAGCTACACCGGCAACATGCGCATGGAGCGCTACATCCCGGCTGGTGCCACCAACTGGCGCTTGATCGGCAGCCCGATCCAGAACCGCCGCGTGGTGCATTTGCAAGATGACTTCTTCACCGCTGGTTATCCAGGATCGCAATCGCCCACTTTCTCTGATCCTCCCGGCAGCGGCATCTTCTGGCCCAGCATCCGCTGGTACGATGAGACGAACACCGGCTCGAATGTGAATGATGGCATGGTGGGCGTCAGCAGTCATCTGCAGGACCTCGTGCCCGGCCAAGGCTTCGCGGCCTGGTGCGGCACCAACCTGAACACCACCACGGCCTTCACCATGGATCTGGAGAACGCTGCACCGGTGGTCGCCAGCAGTCCGATCACGCTGCCCATGTCCTACACCAACACGGGCAATCCCTCGGTCGATGGTTGGAACATGGTGGCCAACCCGCTGCCCAGCCCCATCGCCTTCGATCAGATCGCGCGCGGCGCTGATGTAGAGGACTACGTGACCTATTTCAATCCTGCCAATGGCAACGCTGCTGTGTATGACATCAGCCTTGGCTTCGGCACCAACGGCGCCACCAACACCATCCAGAGCATGCAGGGCTTCTACCTGAAGGCTACTGGCGCGGCCGTGACCACCACAGTGAGCGAGAGCGCCAAGGTGGCCAGCAACAGCGGCGGCCTATTCGGTGGAAGCGAACAGGCGCCCGACCTCTTGCGCTTGCACATCGCCAGCAGCATGAACACCTTCAGCGATGAGACCGTGGTGATATTCACCACCGGTGAGCCCTCCTTCACGAATAACGACGTGCCCAAGCTCAACTTCGGACATCCGCAGGCGCCGCGCATCGGTACCACGGCCGATGCCGTGAACCTGGCCATCAACGCCTATGGTGCCTTCAACAGCGCGATCCAGATCCCGGTGCTCATCCAAACCCCGGTAACCGGCACCTATACCGTTACCGCAACTGGCATCGAGCAAGTGGGCCTCACCTGCATCCGCTTGGAAGACCTTGTCACCGGAACCTTCACCACGCTTGAAGAAGGCACTAGCTACAGCTTCAGCGCAGAGGCCGGCGCCAACGCCGAAGAACCGCGTTTCCTGATCCACGCCAGTGCCCCGGTGCCGGTTGCTGCAACCGATGCCCTGTGCCACGGCCAAGCCAACGGTGGCGCCGAGATCGTTCTGGCTGAGGGCGCTGCCGATGTGACCGTGTACAACGACATGGGCGAAGTGGTCGGCAGCATGGTCGCCGCGAATGGCACGATAACCATCGGCAACCTGCCTGCTGGCGCATACGAGATCACCGTCGAAGGCTACCTCGGCTGCAGCAACCTCATCGGCTCATTCAGCATCGCCCAGCCCGCTGCCATGGAAGCCGAAGCCGAAGTGGTGGATGCCAGCTGCCCGAATATCGAGGATGGCATGATCAGCCTCACCATCGTGGGCGGAACCGCGCCTTTTGAAGTGACCTGGAGCGATGGTGCTACCGGCATCGAGCGTCCAGCGCAAGCAGGTGTATTCACCGCCACCGGCACCGATGCGAATGGCTGCACCGTTACCGCAGAAGTAACCGTGGGCTCTGGTAATGCACCTTTTGCCGAGGCCAGCGCAGTGAGCCTCACCGTAGCCGTGGGACAGCCTGTGATCTTCATCAACTCGACCAGCGATGCTGTTGAGCAGACCTGGGATTTCGGTGACGGCAATACCAGCGACGCAGCAGCACCCGAGCACAGCTACGATGCGCCCGGCACCTACAATGTGGTGCTCACCGCCAGCAATGGCTATTGCACAAGCATCAGCACCGTGACCATCACGGTTGAACTGAGCACGGGCGTAACCGAGGCGAAGCCCATTACCGTGATGCGCGGCTGGCTGGCTGGCGACCATTTGGTGATCGAGCATGGCTTCAGCGACATGCCGCCCCTCACCTTGGAACTGATCAACGAGGCCGGACAGGTTTGGAAGCAGCAGCGCGTGGCCGGACAAGTGGGCCGCATGACGGTGCCTGCCAACGACCTCGCCAGCGGCATCTGGTACGTGCGCGTGAGCAACACCGAAGCCAGCCGCACCGTGCCGGTTGTGATCGTGCGCTAGGCCCTGATAAAC
>JBATND010000154.1:0-6950 GCA_049290175.1 Flavobacteriales bacterium
GCTAAAAGGATTCTGGATCGCACGGCGCGAAGGTAGTTTGGCATTGCGCGGCCGCAGGCAAGGATGAGGCCGTCAAAGGGCTATCCGGTCTCATCCAGCGCATGTCGGCGCATTGTCCTTTTGAACGTGAACCACGGATTCACACCGATAGACACGGATGGAAACGCCTTCGGGGGGTGGATGATCATCAATTACTTGGATGGATTATTGGGCCTTATCCGTGGTAATCCGTGTGGATCCGTGGTTGAATGATTCCGGAATTGCGCGCCAACTTGTCGCAGAAGACTTTGCAGCCATAGAGGCCGTCGGCTTCGGTCCTTTCAACACGCCCATCTTTGCCGCGCTCCCGATGTGAAGCATCTGCAGGACGGGACGTCAGTTGAGCGAGCGCTCCATCATCACCCGCAAAGACATCGACCGCCTGGCGGTCCCCGCGATCATCAGTGGCATCGCGGAGCCGGTGATCTCGCTGGTCGACACCGCCTTCGTAGGGCGATTGGGGACAGCCGACCTCGCAGCGGTGGGCATCGCGAGCAGCTTCTTCCTCCTAGTGGTGTGGGTGCTGGCGCAAACCCGGAGCGCGGTGCTGGCCGTGGTGGCGCGCTACTTCGGCGAGGGACGCGTGGAGTCCATCACTGGACTTGTGCCCATCGCCATCTGGATGAATTTCGCGCTGGGCTTCGTCTTCTTCGCGATCACCACCGCCTTCGCCGAGCCGATCTTCCGGATGTACAATGCCGATGGCGAGATCCTGGAGAAGGCTGTCGAGTACTACCGCATCCGCAGTTACGGCCACCCCATCGTGCTGGCCACCTTCGCGCTAACGGGCGCTTTCCGCGGCATCCAGAACCTGAGCTGGGGCATGTGGATCAGCATCGTGGGCGCATTGGTGAATGGGCTGCTGAACCCGCTGCTCATCTTCGGCTGGGGCCCTGTGCAGGGCATGGGCATCGCGGGCAGCGCTTGGGCGAGCTTGATCGCACAAGTCGTGATGTTCGGCATCGCTGTATGGATCCTGCAGGCACGCACGCCCTTCAGCATCATTCCGAAGAGCTGGAAGCATCCCGAGCTCAAGGGCCTGTGGCTGCTCAGCACGAACCTCTTCGCGCGCACCATCGCCCTCAACATCTGCTACTACCTCGGCAACCGATACGCTACGGGCTATGGCGAAGCCTACATCGGCGCGCACAGCATCGCCATGCAGATCTGGCTCTTCAGCGCATTTTTCATCGATGGTTACGCAGCGGCGGGCAGCGTGCTGGTGGGCCGATTGAATGGTGAGCGCAACTGGCGCGAATTGCACCGGGTGAGCTGGCAGGTGGTGCGCATGAGCGTGATCATCGGAGCGGTGCTGGCAGCGGTTTACCTGATTGGCTATGCAAGCATCGGCAGGGTCTTCACGCAGGATGAACGCGTGCTGGAATTGCTCAACGCCGTGCTGTGGATGGTGATCCTCACGCAGCCGATCAATGCCGTGGCCTTCGCCTTCGATGGCGTGTATAAAGGCTTGGGCAACGGCAAGATCCTGCGCAACGTGCTGCTGATCTCGGCCTTCGGGGTCTTCATCCCCGTGGCCTGGGGCATGCACCTTCTCGATGCCAAGCTCTTCGCGGTTTGGACCGCCTTCCTCCTTTGGATGACCGTTCGCGGGCTGCTGCTCGCGCTGCATTTCGAGAAGCACCACCGCCCTGCACGGACCTAACTTCGGCCTCTCGCATTCCAGGTGATGAAGCACTTGCGCTCCGCATTCCTGCTGCCGCTGCTCCTGCTCGCTGGCCTCTGCTCGGCGCAGGATTGGTGGAGCGATTGGGACGATCCCCCGCAGGGTTGGCGCGAGCGCATCTGGTTCGGCGGCGGCCTCAACGTCGGCTTCGGCACCATCACCGCCATTCAGATCGATCCGGTCGTGGGCTACAAACTGGACAAGCAAGGCCGCTACTCCGTGGGCGTGGGCGGCAGCTATTGGCATTACCGCAACAACAGGCCGGGCATCAACTACCGCGAAACAGGCCTCGGCTATCGCGTCTTCAACCGCTTCCGCGTGGTGCCGCCGGTGTTCCTGCACGCCGAGTTCTTCCACTTGCGCGTGCCGCTGTGGAGCCCAGCGGACAACGGTTACATCAACACCTGGGTGCCGCACCTGCTCGTGGGCGGCGGCTACATGCAGCGCATCGGCGGACGCAGTTCGATCTACGTGCAGCTCATGTACGAAGTGATGCAGCACCCCAACAGCGTGTATCGTTTCTGGCGCGGCCCGATCCTCGGCGGCGGCATCGGCGTCGGCTTCTGAACACATGCCCGCTAGACGACTCCTTCGACGCCTGCGCAACATCACGCTCGTGCTCATCGCGCTCGTAGCGATCGGCGTGGCCTGGTTCGCCATCGCGGTGCATATGTCCGCGCCGCTGGCCGAAGGCGAATCGGACCAGGTGCCGCAGCGCACGCTGGGAACGGATGGCCGTTGGCATGTGGGACGCAACTGGCTGGGACGCGACAGGCTCGGCCTGTTCGAGGCCTACATCGAAGGCGATGACCTGGAGCGCGGACTGGCTTACGGGGCCTTGGCCACCGAATTGATCGAGCGGCAAGAAGCGATCTTCGTGGGGCGCTTGCGCGAAATGGTGCCGGGCGCCGTGCGGCTCGATTACCTCAAGTACTTCACCGCTTGGTACAACCGCGACCTCGATGCGCATGTGCCGCGCGAATACCTGCGCGAGATCTACGGTGTGAGCCGGTCCTTCGCCGATGGCTACGATTTCGTGGGGCCGAAGTACATGCGCGCCCTCAACTACCACGCAGCGCACGACATCGGCCATGCACTCACCGACCTCGCCATGGTGGGCTGCACCTCCTTCGCATCGAAAGGCACGCGCAGCGCCGATGGGCAATTGCTCGTTGGCCGCAACTTCGATTTCTGGATGGGCGACGACTTCGCGCGCGAGAAGCTCATCCTCTTCGTACGGCCGAAGACCGGGCTACCGCATGCCATCGTGACCTGGGGCGGTTTCATGGGCGCCGCATCGGCCATGAACGTTGAGGGCCTCACCGTCACCATCAACGCGGCGCGGAGTGAATTGCCCTACGGAGCGCGAACACCGATCGCCATCCTCGCGCGCCGCATCGTGCAGCATGCCGCCACCATCGACGAGGCCATCGCCATTGCCGAGCAGCACGAGGTGTTCGTGAGCGAGAGCATGCTAATTGCCAGCGCGCGCGATGGCCGTGCCGTGATCGTTGAGAAGGCACCCGATGGCATGGACGTTTTCGATACCGGCGACGACCTCGTGGTATGCGCCAACCACTACCAGAGCCAACGCTTCCGCGAGAGCGCGGCCAACACCGCCAACATCCGCGAGAGCGATAGCATGTCACGCTTCCGCCGCATGCAGCAACTCATCGATTCGGTGGGCGCGTTGGATCCGGCAACGGCCGCTGCGCTCCTGCGCGACCGCCACGGGCTCGATGGCGCACCAGTAGGCCTGGGCAATCCGATGGCCATCAACCAACTCATTGCCCACCATGCCGTGATCATGCGGCCCGAGGAGCGCAGGCTCTGGGTAAGCGCATGGCCCTATCAGATCGGCGCCTTCGCCTGCTACGACCTCCGCGATGTGTTCGCGCGTTGCGCTGCGGGCGATAGCCTCACGATCATCCGCGACACAGCGCGCACCATTGGTCCCGATCCCTTCCTCGCAACACCGGCATTCGCGGAACAGCAATGGTGGCAGCAGCAACGCACGCGCATCGCCACCAGCGTGCTCAAGGGAGATCCCATCGCGCTTTCGCCTGACGACGAAGCGCGCTTCATCGCAGCGGCACCGGACAGCTACATCACGCACATGGCGCTGGGTGACCTGCAACGCGCCCTTCGAAAACACGCCACCGCAGCGAAGCACTACACCACCGCGCTTCAACTCCCCGTATCGTCGCTGAAGGAGCACGAGCGCTTGGAGGAACGCTTGCGCGAATGCACCTTGGCCGCCGCCAAGCCATGAGCACCGACCACGTCTCGTTCCAGCATGCAGCCCTCGAGCGCCTTCGCGCCCACGTGGCGGACCTGCGCGCGCGATCACCTTGGTACAAGGAGATGCACGCATCAATAGGCGAGGTGCGCACGTGGGACGATTTCGCCCGCCTGCCCTTCACCACCAAGCAGCAGCTGAGCGAGAACCCGGCGCGATTCCTCAGTGTGCCGCGATCAGCCGTAGCTGAGCATGTGTTCACCAGCGGCACCACTGGAAAGCCCTTGCTCTTCGCGCTCACCGCTGCCGATGTGGATCGCCTCGGGCACAACGAGCAGGCCTCGCTGGCAGCGGCAGGCATCACTTCCGCCGATACCGTGCAGATCACCACCACGCTCGATAAGCGCTTCATGGCAGGCTTGGCCTATTGGCTCGGGCTGCGCGCCATCGGAGCCGGCACCGTGCGCAGCGGTCCGGGCAATGCCGAAGGCCAATGGGAGACCGCCGTCGAATGCGGCACCACCTCGCTCATCGTGGTGCCTTCCTTCCTCTTGCGCATGCTGCGCGAATGGGAACAGCGCGGTTTGCGCGTTGACCGCACCGCCATCACGCGCGCCGTGTGCATCGGCGAGCCCATCGCAACGGACTTCGGTCAAGCCAACCTGCTCGCGAAGCGCATCGCTGAGCTGTGCCCATTCCAATTGCACGGCACCTATGCCAGCACCGAGATGGCCACGGCATGCACCGAAGTACAGCCGTTTGCGGGGCATGTGGTCCCCAGTGCGCTCATGCACATCGAAGTGGTTGATGAAGAAGGCCGACCCGTGCCCAAAGGCGAGGCGGGCGAAGTGGTGGCCACACCTCTCGGAGTGGAAGGCATGCCACTGCTGCGCTTCCGCACCGGCGATGTTTGCGCCTGGCGCATGGGTGCCGATTCCGCTGGGAATCCCGCGATCCTCCTAGGGCCGGTGCTTGGCCGCAAAGAGCAGCGGATGAAGGTGAAAGGCACCACGCTCTGGCCGCAGCAGATCATAGACGCGCTCAACGCCGAACCGGGGCTCGAGGGCTTCGCGATCGTGCGCGAACGTGATGAGCACGGCGCGGACCGGGTGCGCGTGTTGGCCGCAGCGAGCGATGCGGACCTGCGATCCGTTGCCGACCGCCTCGCCGACCGGCTGCGCGTGCGGCCCGAAGTGGAGAGCATCACCCGCGAAGCGCTCAACCGCCTCATCAACGACCCGCGGCAACGGAAACCGGCGATTGTCATCGATCGAACCACGCAGGTGTAGCACATTTGCGCCCCATCCGATTCTCCCTCCAATCCCCAACCGCCCATGCGTTCATTAGCAATCACCGTTGGCGCCCTCGCTTGCGCCTTGCTGCTGAACCCTGCACGCACGCTTGCGCAGGCCAGCATGAACTCCATCCTTACCGGCAAAACCACGCTCACATGGGTAGGGATAGACTTCAGCCATGTGCAGCTCGCCACCCGCGCCGATTTCGGCGAAGTGGAGAACGCAGGCCCCGGCTACTTCGCCCGATGGAACAACTTGCTGGAGCAAGAGCCCGCCAAATTCGACATGACCGGCGCGCTGAAACTGGGCTACGTGAAGCACGCCACCAGCGTGGTGCTGCCGATCAACGATGCCATCGACATCTCGAAATGCTACCCTTCCTCCATTCAAGCCTTCGATCGCGAGCGCGTGCATGACATGATCGCGCGTTACGACATGAGCGGCTTCGAGGGTGCTGGCGTGGTGCTGCTCGCGCACAGCATGAGCAAGCCGGCGGTGCATGGCGAATTCGTGGTGGTCTTCTTCGATGCACAGACCAAGGAAGTGCTGCATGCCGAGCAGATCAGCGGCAAACCCATGGGCTTCGGCCTGCGGAACTACTGGGCTGGCGCAGTGGCCAACGTGATCAAGGAGATCAAAGGCACCTACTACAAGGCCTGGGAAGCCAAATACGTGAAAGGCAAGTGACCAACGGGAACAACAAGCCTTACGACGCCCTGATCATCGGCGCTGGTCCTTCGGGAACCGTTGCCGCCACATGGCTGGCCAAGCAAGGCCATCGCGTGGCCGTAATCGAGCGCGCTGTGTTCCCGCGCTTCGTCATCGGCGAGAGCCTGCTGCCGCTGAGCATGAGCCATTGGGAGGAGACCGGCATGCTGCCCGCGCTGCAGGCCCAGAAATACGCCATCAAGCGCGGTGCTCGCTTCTACCGCGACGGCAAGCAATTCAATCTGGCCTTCGGTGAGAACTTCACGCCCGGTTGGACCTGGACCTGGCAGGTGCCGCGCGACCACTTCGACAACGTGCTCGCGCAGGAGGCGCAACGCGCGGGCGCTGAAGTCCACTTCGGACATGAAGCGCTGCGCGTGGATCTGGAGCATGCCGAAGGCGTGGAACTGATCACCCGGCACGAAGGCCGCGAGCACCGCTTCACCGGTCGCTTCCTCATCGACAGCAGCGGCTACGGCGGCACCTTGGTGAAGCTGCTTGGCTTGCAGGACCCACCTGCCATGAACGGCCGCATGGCCCTCTTCGCGCATGTGGAAGAGTCCGACGAGCACCGCGCGCGCTACTTCGACCCCATGCAGATCAGCTTCGATGTGCTGGCCCGCGAGCTCTGGCTCTGGAGCATCCCCTTCTCCAATGGCCGCACCTCCATCGGTTTCGTGGGCGACAAGAGCCATTTCGCCGAAGCCATGGCGCTGGGCTCCGACGCGGTGGCCATGAAGCGCATGCTGGAGATCCCCAATGCATTCGGCGACCGTTACTCCAACGTGGAGTTCGTGCATGGCCCGCAGGTAATCCGCGAATACACGCACTACAACCACGCCCTTACCGGCGAGCGTTACGTGCTCACCGGCAACTGCGCGGGCTTCCTCGACCCTGTTTTCAGTAGCGGCGTTGCCTTCGCCACCGAGAGCGGGCTCTGCGCCGCCAAGCTCCTCGATCGGCAGTTGCGCGGGGAGGCCATCGA
>JBATND010000155.1:0-1590 GCA_049290175.1 Flavobacteriales bacterium
GCGCAGGATCCCGTGTGCTTCACTGGTTCTCCCCAGCTCGTCCAAAGCATTGGCCAGGTTCATCCGCGTGGTGGCGGTGTAGTGATCCATACCCAAAGCGGTGAGCAAGGAATCCGCCATCCGGTAATACCCGACCGATGCGGCGAAGTCCTTCTGCTCATAGAACAGATTGCCCATGTTGTTGGACACGTTGGCGATCCAAACCGTATCGGGGATGTTGCGGAATCCTTTCAACGCCAACTCGTACTCCGCGCTCGCCTTGTCGAAGCGACGCATCTTCTCGTGTATCGTCCCGATGTTATTGTGCGCCATCGCTTCGTACCAAGGATCGCCACCCCGCTCGAAGTAGGGTACGGCCGCGAGGTAGTGCTGCAAGGCTTCATCGTGTTCGCTGCGGCTGGTGTAGCACATACCGGTGTAGTTGTGCCCTTTGCCGATCTCCAGGTCGATGCCGCTCTCTTTGGCGATGCTCCGATATTCCGCCGCGAAGACCAACGCGCTATCGGGATCATTGAACACGGTGGCGCGCAGCAGCTCGGTGAGCACCCCCAGCCGCGACGTGTCTTGCGGCAGCGCATCGCGCACGCGCAGCAGGCTGTCGAGCTGGGCGTGGGCCTGCGTGGTGAGCAGCAAAGCAGCAAAGGCAAGAATGCGCATGGGCGGCAAGTTGGGGAAATGCGCAGCACCGAGCCCAAGCCCGTGCAGCCCGCAGGTCTTTACTTTGGTTCATGCCGCATGCGGATCCTCTCCTTCGTCCCCGATTGTGGATCGCGGTGCTCGCCTCATCGGTCCTTCGCTTCCATGCCGTCGTTCACGCTCAACCGAGCAATCTCATCTTCCGCCACCTCACCATCGCCGATGGCCTTTCGCAGAACTCGGTGAATGCGATCGCACAGGACCGTGACGGCTTCCTCTGGTTCGGGACTCAGGATGGATTGGGTCGGTATGATGGGAGAAGCTTCACGGCCTATCGGCATGAAGCACGAAACAACAGCATTGCCAACAACTACATCTGGAGCCTGCTGGAGGATGCGGATGGCCACCTCTGGATCGGCACCTTCGGCGGAGGGCTCGACCGCATCGATCCCGCCACGGGGAGGATCACGCACTATCAGCATCGTAGTGAAAATGCCACGGGACTTTCCGGCGACCGCGTGATCGGTCTGCTCGAGCATCCCGCAGGAACGATCTGGGTGCGCACCACTTCCGGACTGGACCGCATCGATCGCGCAACGGGCAGCATGACCAGGGTGCTGAAGGATGTGTTCATCAAGCGCGATCTGATCGGTGCAATGGCTGTGCTTGATGCGCAACGCATCCTCATGCGCACGGGCCGAGGACTGGCGGAACTCGACATCAACAGCAGTGCGCTCCGCGAACTCGGCGGCGAACCGATGATCTCCGCGCTCATTCGCGCTGACAACAAAGTGCACGTTCTGGAGAACCATCGTTTGCTGGTGATCGATCACACGACGAACACGCAGGAGGTGCTGATCGAAGCGCGATCGTTGGAAGGCGCTGATCCGCGCATCGGCTTCCAATGCGTACTTGTTCATGAAGGGCACATCTGGATCGGCACCACGCATGGAC
>JBATND010000156.1:0-1588 GCA_049290175.1 Flavobacteriales bacterium
CCTTCCTTTGGAATTTCGGCGATGGCGGCAGCACATCAAGCTTGCCGAATCCCGCTCGCACATTCACCGCATCTGCAGGGCAACCGGCCATGTTCACGGTAACGCTTACGGTCACCGACAACATCGGCCAACAGGCCACGAAGACCTTGATCGTGAGCGTGAACAACACGCCGCCGAACGTGGCCATCAGCAGCTTTGCCAATGGGGCATTCTATCCCGTCGGCGTTGACACCACCATTCAGCTCACGGCATCCGTTACCGATGCGCAGCATGGCCCTGGGCAACTCACCTATGCTTGGCAAACCACGCTCGTGCATGATAATCACGAGCACCAAGGCCCCATCAACAACTTCGTTTCGGGCAGCACCTTGCTCAGCGGCGAAGGCTGCGACGGCTCCACCTATCACTACCGCGTTGACCTGACCGTGACCGATGCGCATGGCCTGAGCGGAAGCGATTCCCACCTGCTGTTCCCGCGTTGCCACGCCATCGCGCCCGTGGCCGTGATACAAGCGTCTGCCATCGCGGGCCTTGCGCCATTCGCCGTGCAATTCGATGGCACTGGCTCCTACGATCCCGGAACCATCGTAAGCTACCAGTGGGACTTCGGCGATGGCACCAGCAGCAGTTCGCCAACGCCGAGCAAGACCTTCACCGTAACCGGCGATCGCGTGGTGACCTTGCGGGTGACCGATAATGACGGCCTCATCGGCATGGCGTCGCGCACTATCAGCGCGCTGGCGTTGACCCCGCCACAGTGCGCTGGTCCGAGCGGTGGTATCAGCCGGCAGTTCTGGAATGGCATTGGCGGCACCAGCATACCCGACCTGGTGAACCATCCCAATTTCCCGAACAGCCCGAGCGGTAGCAATGTGCTCACCAGCTTTCAAGGCCCAACCAACTTCGGCAACAACTATGGCACGCGCATTCGCGGCTACATCGTGCCACCGCAGACCGGCCTCTACATCTTTACCGTTACCAGCGACGATGCCAGCGCGGTTTATCTGAGCCCGAATGCCGAATCGCAGCACAAGCAGTTGATCTGCTCCGTTCCGGGCAACACGCTCGCGACTGAGTTCGACAAATTCATCACGCAGGTGAGCCAGCCAGTGCAATTGGTCGCGGGTGCCCACTACTATGTGGAGCTGCTGCACAAAGAGGGATCGGCCAACGACCATTTCGCGCTCTATTGGCAGACACCATCGAACAGCAATAGGGAAGTGGTGCCGGGTACGGCTCTGGTGCAATGGGCCGATTGCACTCCAGGGCTGAAGCTGCGCGCCTTCCTGTCGGGGCCGATGGATGCCGCCGTAAACCTGATGCGCGACGACCTCCGCGCTGCAGGACTGGTTCCACTCGTTGAGCCCTACTCGGCGCTCGGCTACGGATTCACCGCAGGTGGCGGCGGGGAGAGCATAACAGCGGACCGATTGGCGCAGACCGGCGCGAATGCGGTGGTGGATTGGGTGGTGGTGGAACTCCGGAACAAGAACAATCCAGCGCTGATGATGGCTTCGCGGGCGGCGCTGCTCGAGCGCGATGGCGATGTGGTCGGCACGGACGGATTCGCGCGGCTCAATTTCAATGT
>JBATND010000157.1:0-6152 GCA_049290175.1 Flavobacteriales bacterium
TGGATGCACCACCACATCGGCCTGTGTGCTTTTCTGCCTGCCCGCCACAAGTGCCATGTCGGTCACCGCGTGCGGCAGCTACACCACACCCAGCGGCAGTGCGACATACACAGCGAGCGGCACCTACTTCGATACCGTCCTTACCGCGCTGGGTTGTGACAGCGTGCTCACCATCGAGCTTGCGATCGTCAACTCCACTGCGAGCATCGCATCACACATCGCCTGCGACAGCTTCACCTGGATCGACGGCAACACCTACACCGAGTCGAACAATGCGGCTACCATCGTGCTAACCAATGCGGCCGGCTGCGACAGCTTGATCACCCTTGATCTCACCATCCTCAACTCCACTGCGAGCATCGAATCACACATCGCGTGCGACAGCTTCACCTGGGTCGATGGCAACACCTACACGGCCTCCAACAGCAGCGCCACCTTCTTGCTCACCAACGCCGCGGGTTGCGATAGCACCGTGACCCTGGACCTCAACATCATTGCCATCGACACCACAGTAACCGTTGATGGCGTCACGTTGACCGCCAACGCCGAGAACGCGCAATACCAATGGCTCGATTGCGACAATGCGCTCGCGCCCATCGAAGGAGCCAGCGGACAGAGCTTCACGCCCAGTGAGAACGGATCATATGCCGTTGAGATCACCGCCGATGGATGCACCAGCATCTCCGCATGCCAGTTGGTGTTGAGCACTGGCGTGCTGGAGAACACCTTCGGCGTGCTGCGCGTGCATCCCAACCCGACCACCGGCCATGTGCAAGTGGCATTGGGCGAAGTGTACGGCCAGGTGGATGCGGTGGTCAGGGATGCTCGTGGCCGCATCGTGATGGAGCGCAGCGCCACGCGGACAAGCATGCTTCAGTTCGAGATCGCTGGCGACGCGGGCCTGTACCTGCTTGAACTGCGTGCCGGCAGTTCGCATGCAGTGGTCAGGTTGATGAAGGAATGACGGTGGGCCAATGCGCCTCTGCTACTTCTTCCCAGCCTCCGGCAACGGCCGCCAGCTGTAGCACTTCTGCACGACCAGACAGGCCGTGTGTACCGCGCAATATCTTCAGGTCATCCGCCAGAAGCCCTGCAGTGAACCGCTCTTGGACAATGAGAGCGTGCAAGGCCACTCGATCCGCTGCCGACCCGGATCACCGGATGATCCGCACCCTGGCAGCGCCCAGGCTTCCCTCGAGTGCGGCAACGTAATGTCCCTTGGGCAGGAAGCTGAGGTCAACCGCCCCCACGCTTCCGTTGAGCGAGCGAACATGCACTGCTCTGCCTTGCGCGTCGAAAATGCGGAGATCCAGCGACTCGCCTTGGGGGAGGTGCAGAAGCGCATTGCTCGCATCGTACCAAGCTGCCGGATCGTTCAGCGTGTTGGCGATGCCGGTGCTGAGTTCGCATGCTTCGACCACGACATCGTCGATGAAATAGTACGCAGCGAGATTCGTGGCGCTAGGGTTCACAAGGGTGGCATTCACCGCATTATCCGGGGTGAAGTTCCCGATGGTCAGGAAGGATTCTCCGCCTGTGGCGATGTAGTCGTTCGCCACCAGCATCCAACCGGAGGTATCGGCAAGGACAAGCCCGGGCATGCTCTGTACCTGCGCGTTCGCATTGAGCGTGCAGGTGCCGCCATAGTCCAACACGGGCACTTGCGACAGGTGCGCGCCCAGCCTGTCGATGGCGAAGCTGGAGTTGTCGCGCAAGGAGAGCCGGAAGGAGACGCAATACTTCACGCCAGCGGTGAGCGGCTCCAACAAGGGGACCTGCAGGTATTCGCGCAGACAGAACATGGAATGGTAGCAGAAGAGCCCAGCCAACGCAGAACCATCGTAGGCTTGCTGCCAGCCCCCGTACTGCGCGGACGCGGGATCGTTCATCCAAGGGATGGTGCAGCCCGGCAAGGGCGCATCCATCACGAAAAGGTCCCCTGTGCCGAGATTGGCGTTGTACCAGTGCATCCCATGGTAGGGAGCTGGAAGCGGTCCGAAGGTTAAGGTGCATACCGTGTCCTCGAAGCTGGGATTGAGGACCAGGTTCTGACCATGCAGGGAGGCTGTGTTGGCCATAGCGATCGCGGCAAGGCTGCCGATGCTTGCGAGGCGCAGCGTCGTACGGGTCGAAGGGTTCTTCATGGTAAAGGTGGTCTTACCGTTCACATACACGGATCAACTGTGATCGGGGTTGGGTGCCGCGTTCGTGTTGTTCACGGACGATGGACCACTTTACCATGCGTCGCGTGAGAGGAGAAGGGGCTTCGATGGCGTGCTCCATGTCGCATTTCATGCTCACAAGATCGTGATTCCGGATCAGGTGCTTTGGGCGACTGGCATGGAGATCGGCCAGTCTGTCTGATGAGGCAACGCGTGAAGAGGGGAGCGGCACAACATCCGCTTCCCCTTCAATCCTCCGCCGCGCTCCCGTCCCCGCACATGCGCACGATCTTCGGCGTGAAGGAGCCAATCACCTCGATCAGCTCGCGCTGGCTGGCCATCACGGTATTGATGTCCTTGTAGGCCATGGGCGCTTCGTCGATGCCACCACCGATGAGCTCGATGCCGTGCTGCTCCAAGTGCTTCTTCACTACGGAAGGGCTGATGGTCTCCTTCGCCTTGGTACGGCTCATCAACCGACCTGCGCCGTGGCTGGCCGAGGCAATGCTCTCCGCCACACCGGTACCGCGCACGATGTAGCCGGGTGCCGTCATGCTGCCGGGGATCACCCCGAGCACGCCCTTGCCTGCGGGAGTTGCGCCCTTGCGATGCACGATCACCTCCTTGCCATCATGCACTTCCCTCCACGCGAAGTTGTGGTGGTTCTCCACCATGGCGGCGGGCTTCTCGCCCAAGGCCTTCGCGATGCGCGCGTGGATGTGGTGGTGGCAAGCTGAAGCGAAGTCGCCTGCGAGGTTCATGGCCAGCCAGTACTCCATGCCTTCCGCGCTGTCGAGCGAGAGCCATGCGAGGTTCTGCGCCTCTGCGGGCAATTTGCAGAGCTCCTTCGCCACGCGCGTGTAGTGCGCAGCGATGCCTGCACCCAAGCCACGTGATCCGCTGTGCGAGAGCAGCGCGAGGTACTTGCAGGGTGCGAGTCCGAATTCGTTCTGCGCATCGGTGATCTCGGCCACGCCGAATTCCACGAAGTGGTTGCCGCTTCCGCTGGAACCGATCTGGCGCCAGGCGCGGTCCTTCAGCTGCTTCACCGCACGAATGGAATCGAACTCATCGCGCTCGAGCACCGCATCAGCCATGGGCTTCTCATGCACGGCACGGCCGAAACGCGTGTGCTCCACGAGCAAACGCTTGTGATCCTCGCGATGCGTGGCCAATACTTCAGGTGCGATGTTGAACACGCTGAGGCACATGCGGCAACCGATGTCCACGCCCACGCCGTAGGGGATCACCGCGTTCTCCACAGCGAGGACGCCACCGATGGGCAGGCCGTAGCCTTGGTGCGCATCGGGCATAAGGGCACCGGCCACGGTCACGGGCAGCTTCATGGCGACTTCCATCTGGTGGATGGCGCCCTGCTCGATGTGCTCGCTGCCGAATGCGCGGTAGTCCTTGCGCGGCATTAGCTCGTGCATCGCTTCAGACTTCCGGTCGCGACCGGTGAGTGCGTCGGCGATCGGCGCATAGTGCTCGTGCTCTGCGAAAGCAGCCGGATCCGCTGCGATGCGGGCCAGCTCAGCGAGCACCTCTTCCTTGTTCGTCTTGCGGTGATGCTTCAGCATCACGTTGATGGCAATGCCGATCGCGCGCCCTTCCGGGAATCCGGCGGCGATCAGGTCCTTGCCGTGTAGTTTCAAGCCTTTCATTGTTCGTGTCAATTTTACTTCTTGGTCGGATGATGGGGATCGAACCCATGCTAACTGCGCCACAAGCAGCCGTGCTACCATTACACCACATCCAACATGTTGGTGAAGGAGGCAGGACTCGAACCTGCACGGTCCGGCTTTCAACCGGATGCTCTACCAATTGGAGCTACTCCTTCATTCGTTACCAGGGCTGGACTCGAACCAGCATAAGCAGCTCCAAAAACTGCTGTCCTGCCGTTAGACGACCTGGCATTCCATTGTCTGATCTCGCGAGCGGTAGCGAAGCGATTTTCGCCCGATCATCTGATCCACAGTTGGCCCACCCGGATTCGAACCGGGACCTTCCGCTTAAGAGGCGGGTAGTCTTCCAAACGACCTCTAGGCCAATGCGCGGTGCCGATGGGGATCGAACCCATGACCTCCCGGTGGACAGCCGGGCATTGTACCGCTCAACTACGGCACCGTGAGGGAATGGAAGGGATCGAACCTTCGACCGATCGCTTAACAAGCGACTGCTCTGCCACTGAGCTACGTTCCCTGATGTGACGGGTATGGGATTCGAACCCATGTGAACGCCTTGAAAGGGCGCTATCCTGGTCCAACTAGATGAACCCGCCATCTTGTTCCATGCGTGTTATTGTCGACCCTGAGGGTCGACGCTACACGCTCCTTGTCCAGATCCTTCGTTGGATGGCCTGGCATTCCATTGTCTGATCATCTGATCGTCTGATCTTCTGATTCCTCTGACCATCAGGAAGGACTCGAACCTTCAACCGTCCGGGTCGAAACCGGGCGCTCTGATCCATTGAGCTACTGATGGGTGGTGGTGTCCGGTGAAGCGCGAACACGTCTGCTCGTACTTCACCTTCCACCTTTCTTCTTTCGCACGCTGAGCGAAGTCCAAGCGTCCTCTTTCCCATTTCAGCTTTCGGCTTTCAGCTTTCCGCTTTCCGCCTTTGCTATGGCGCCTTACCCGGAGAGAAGATCTCCTTCAATTGGTCGAGCACCTTGGCGTTGCCGCTGATGGAGAGCGTGTTCACCTTCTCGGCGATCTTCTCCACGTACTCCATCTCCTTCAGCTTGAAGAGCATCGCGTTGTCCTCCATCAGCTTCGCGGTGTTCAGCAGGCTGCGCGTGCTTGCCGTTTCCTCGCGACGCATGATGGTGTTCGCTTCCGCCTTCTTCTGCGCGATCAGCACCTGGTTCATGATCTCCTTCATGTCGCCAGGAAGGATGATGTCCTTGATGCCGTTGTACTTGATCGCCACACCGATGGCCTCGGCCTTCTCCTTCACGGTGGCGTCCACATAGGCCGTTACCTCCTCCTTGTTGCCGAGGATCTCGTCCAGCGTCTTCGTACCGATGAACTCACGCAGCGCCAGCTGCACGGTCACATACAACTGCTTCTCGAAGTCCTTGGTCTCCAACAGCGCCTTGCGGATGTCGGTGACGCGGTACTGCGTGTTGAAGTTGATGCGCAGTGCGGCCTTGTCCTTGGTGAGGATGTCCTGGCCGTTCACTTCCAACTGGAGCAAACGCAGGTCCGCCTTCAGCACTTGGATCACGGTGCTGTTCTTCGCGTAGAAGTACACACCGGGCTGCAGCAAGGCCTTGGCTTCACCATCTACCATCAGGATGCCCTGCTCGTGCGGGTCCACGCTGTACACGCGGATGTAGGGCAGTAAGGCGGGCTTCATCAGCAGGTCGCGGTCGATCGCCTTGTTGATCTCGATCTCGCCGAGGTCCATGGTGATGAACTTCAGCTCGATCAAGCCCTTGAAGAAGGCGTAGCGGCCAGGCTTCAGCACTTCCTGGAAGTTGCCGTTGCGGTACTTCAGCACCAGCTGGTTGTCACCCACCTCCACGATGTGGAGCAGAGCGGCCAGTTCGGCATCGCGCAGGAGCAGCTCCAGTGCGATGGGCGCGTTGAACGGCAGCGCGGTGTCGTAGACCTTCACCTCGTCGAAGGGGTTGACGAAGTGCTGGCCGGGCTTCAATACACGGCGGTAGTCGCCGTTGCGGAAGACGAGGCCGAGCTTGCCTTCCTGGATACGTTGGGTCATCATGGTACATCAGGTGTTGGTCAGCGCATCGCAGTACCGCGCGAAACGTTGGTGGGTTGTGGTGCCGCTTCCGGTGGGCACCGTTGACCGGGTATTTCAAGCGTGATTTGCGCACGCGTAGTGTTCAAGAGAAAGCGATACGGAGCCACCACGAGCGTCCGGCGGGGAACAGGTTGCTTGGGCTTGGCCATGCTTCGCCCCATCATCGTTATGCATCATTGCCGCAACACACGTGGTGCAGTGGTCCCGATGCGTTCGGGTGA
>JBATND010000158.1:0-4475 GCA_049290175.1 Flavobacteriales bacterium
GGTCGAACATAGGCAGAACCTAGCATGGACGGGGCTTTCCGACGGAAAAAACGTGGGGCGGATTTGAATCTGAGGGCATCGCCGATGAGGGCTTCCTTGAGGGCAACTCAAGTGAAACCGGATGAACATCGGAAGCACGCTCTACAGCCAGTTGCTGGTACATCTTCCATGGACCACGTTCGATCGGATCGTGGATCGCTACGGCGGGAACCGCAAGGTGCAAACCCTGTCCTGCCGCGAGCATTTCAGGGTGATGGCGTTCGCCCCCGCTCCCGCCAATCTCTTCCCGCCTTCGGTTCCATAATCCGGTCCTCCCACCGCTCCCACCAATCTCTATCGCTCGTTCAGTCCAGTGATCCGGACCTCCCCTACCCTCTCCCCTCAAGAAACGCGAAAGCCCCGGCAATCGCCGGGGCCTTCGCATAAGTCGGTAGTCCAGGTCAGTGCGGCGCTTAGGCGGCGCGGCCCATGGCGGGGTCGCACTGGAGGCCTTCGCCTGCGCTGCCGATGGCGCTTACACAGAACCAGTAGGCCTTTGCTCTCCAGATCCGTGACTTGGTGGCTGCCGCGCGTGGTGTACCCGATGGCCTGCCAGTTGGCCTCGATGCTGGGGTCGCTGGCCGTCATCCACACCTGGTAGCCGTGCGCGCCGTACACCAGGCTCCAGCGGAGCTCCAGGGTGCCCTTCTTGTTGGTCATGCGCGCTTGCATTTGCGCTGAAGTGCCCTGAATAGCCCTTTTGTTGCTGGCAAGAATCTTTGAAGCGCCCGTCAACGACTTTTTGTTGCGGGGGAAAATCGCTGAGTTGCCCAGAAGAATCGTTTTGTCGCGGAGAAAAATCCCTGAAGCGCCCGGAAAAACCTTTTTGTCGCGGAGAAGAATCGCTGAGTTGCCCGACATAGACTTTTTGTTGCGGGGAAAAATCCCTGAAGCGCCCGACAAGAGCAAATTGTTGCTGGGAAAAATCGCTGAGCTCCCCGACAAAGACTTTTTGTTGCGGGGAATAATCCCTGAGGCGCCGGGAAAATCAGGAATCCACCCAAGGGCATCCACGATTGCCCCCCCTTGGCAACGCTCTCATAGGGTCTGCCGACCATTGCCACCCTGCTGCTATGGTGAGCACCACTGCATTGCGCCTGCACAGGCTCTGCTTCTTCAGCGCCCGCTGCGACCTAGAACAACGCTTCTCCTTGAATCGGGCGCAGGGACTACGAAGGCGGAAGGCACTGCTGAGATCACGACCGATCAGAAGCGCCAACGCATTTGTGATTCGGCGCTACTAGCGGCTCCACGGCCGAGTTGAGGTGGTGCTCCCCGCGAAGGCCCATTCACTCTACCGCATCCAGTCGCTTGAACAGCTCCTTCAGTTCGCACGCTCACACCGTTTCGGCCGCTTGCTGAAGAGCTGCCGCATTCACGGGACTGCCATCGTGAGCGTGCGTGCTGTACAGCAGGCGCATCACATCGAGCACGTCCTGCTTCCCGCCGGTAGCCTGGCTTACCCCCGCTGCCACGGATCTTAAGTGCCCCTTGCTAGTGGCCATCGTGTACACCAGCGTAGCGGCCGACATCCGTGATCGCAGTCTTCAGTGCAGGATCACGTGCTGATCGCGCTGGGGATCGGCCGTGGCATCAACCGCTGTGTAGATCCGCGCATGATCGTTCCCGAAGCTTTGCCTAAAGCGGCCTTCCAACAAAACCGGCCACGGATGCTTGCTCACCACGTGGTCCGCGTTGCGGCCGAGGAAGAGGATCTGATCCACTTCTGCAGGAATGCCCTTGCGCCAGTGGCGGAGGAGCCAATGCGGATCGCGGTTGATCCGGTGCCAGGCGTTCGGGTCCTGAACGGTGGCCGGAGCGGTGGAGCTCAGGAATTCGCGCGGCGCAATGAAGATGCCGCTGTGCTGCATGGCCGCATAGGCCGCCATGTGCTGCTGCAAGCGATCGGTGCCGGCCAAGGCCACCAGCACCAGGCTGTTCGGCCGCAGCTCGGCGCTCGCCTGCATCATGCTGCGGTGCGGCCCTTCGAGCTGCGCCATGGAGCGCTCTGCGCGGTGCAGGCGCATGCCGTTGAGGCCCATGGCGCAAACAGCGGTGGCGCCGATGATGCGCATGGTTGCGCCGCGCGCGTGATCAGCTATTGCGATGAGCCAAAGCGCCAAAACGAGCAGCGCGAGCCAATGCGCGCGGTCGGCACCTACCAGCCGCCGCCCATGCGGCGAATTGCTGACCCAAGCCACTGCGGCGAATGCCACGAAGAGGAGGAGGAAGAGGTCGTGCCAGAGGAGCTGCCGGCCGGCCATCCAACGCCCGCGCACGGCAGCTGCCAGCGCGATGAGGAGCAGCGCGCCGATGCCGAGAACGGGGATTTGCTCGTGCGTGCGGTCCAGGATGAACAGGGACTTGAGCAGATACGAGGGATTGAACGGGACCGCGCCGGGCCATGGTGCATTCACGATGCCGAGCACGCGGTTGAATTGGAATGCGCCCACCAGCAGGATCACGGCCGCGATCACGGGCCACAGGCGGCGGTTGCGGGCGGCAGTGGCGCGCAGCTCCCGCCATTCCATGGCGAAGCTGAGCAGGAACAGCGCACAGAGCAGGAGCGGCGCCACGCGATGCGTGCCATAGGCCAGCGCGGCGCCGAGCAGCAGGCCTGCCCAACGGGCCGCCGGTTGGTGCCGCTGCCATTTCCACCAGGCCACCGTGCCGAAACAGATGGCAACGCCGAGCAGGAAGTGGAACAGGCCCATGATCACGAGCGTGCTGAACAAGAGCGGAGCGAGCCACAATACGGGCAAGCCGATACCGGTGCCATGGGCGCGCAGGAATGCGAGTGTGGCCAGCACCACCAAGCACCCGACCACTGCTGCGAACAGGTCGTGCGCCTGCTGCGGCGAGCAGAAGGCCAGCAGCGCCGCCGGGATCAGATCGCCAAGGGATCGCCACGAGCCGATGTAGGTGCTGCCCTGCGCCAGATGGCCGGCACCGGACCAGGGTGCTTGCAGCAAGGAGCCATGCAGCACATGCACCGGGCCATCGATGGTAATGAAGTAGCGGAAGAAGAGAACGGATGCCGCATGCGCCAGCAGGATGCAGGTGAGCACAAGGGCCAGGCGCGGCGGCTTCATCGGCAGGAAAGTAGCAATTGCCGTGAGGGATGCAGGCGCCTGCTTGAAATGAGGGAGCCCCGGCGTTGGCCGAGGCTCCCGGAACCGATCGCCGATCAAAGCGCGTTCACATCATCGTTGAACTGCTGCAAGGTGGTGGGTGTGAAGGTCATGGGCACCACCATGTTCGCCGTAACGGTGATGGGCGAGAACGAGGATGAATACCCGTTCGCGTCCTGCCTCAGCCCTACCACGACCGCTTGGTAGCCGATGGGCACTACTTGCCAGCAGCGATAGAGTTGATCCGTGCTCATGTAGCCCATTGAAACAACGGTGGTAAGCGATGGCAGGGCCAGCCACACCACGGTGCTGTCCGGCGCTTGTCCCGCAGGCATGGTGGCCGATACCAGCGTCGTATTCGGATACGTGTTGAAGAAGTCGCAGTTCAGCCAGTTCATGTCCGTGTTCCCATTGATGTCGTAATAGAACTGGTAGGGGAAGGTGTAGGTGTAGTCGGTGCTGTCGTAGTACGCGGAATCGACGGTGACGCTGGCATCGGCGATGGGATCCCAGATCATGTCGCCATTGCTGTTCTCGTTGCCCCGGAACAAGGCCATGGCCGGGTTGCCCACGTTGGTGGGGATCTTGGCGATGAGGCCACCTTCCGCGATGCGCACGGGCGTGCTGCCCTGGTAGGCGCACACATTGATAGCGCCGCCGCTGCTCAGGATCCGCAAGGTGCCGTTGTCGTTGCCCACGGTCTGCTTGTTCAGCCGGATCATATCGCCAACGGTCAAGGCCTCCACCAGCGATACCGTCACCGAACCGGTAACCGGCGTGCCATTGGCGAACGTGAAGGCGCCCGGCTCGAAATCGAGCTGCGTACCGCGCGGGCTGATCAGCAGGCCGCCGGCCGCAGCGTTCACGGTGAAGGTGCGCGTGGCATCGGCGATGTTATCCGCGAAGAGCTGGGCGAATACCGATTCGCCCGAAGGCGTTGCCGGAGCAGGCCCCGGGGTGGAGCCTGCAGTGTCCTTCTTGCAGCTCCAGATCGTTGCGGTGGAGAGGATCGCGATCAGCAAAAGGCCAAGGATGTTCTTGCGGGTCATGGGCAGATTGGTTTGGTCAGTGAGCGGACGCTATTGAACACGTAAACGCTGTCCCGAAGGTTGGGCCGACTGGTGGACGCAGCGGGCTGCGTTCGGTTGCCACCTGCTCAGGGCTCACCTTTGGGCGAAGCAAAAGGTGGGGAAAGCGTTGGGGCAGATTAACGCCAACCCAAAGGCCGATCGCGGTTGCTGCCCAAGCAGCAATCGATCGCCTAGCGCCGCTTGGCCGCCTACCCCTGATCGGGCGGCACCAAGG
>JBATND010000159.1:0-14532 GCA_049290175.1 Flavobacteriales bacterium
GGCCCCCTCCTTGGGCAAACCCCGTGTGCCTACCTCACGATGGGCTTGCCATTGGCGGTCCATTCTTGTATGCCTCCAGCCAGATCGGTGACATCCTTGAAACCGGCAAGGAGCAGTGCTTCGCGCGCAGCGGCGCTCCTGCGTCCAGAGGCGCAGTACACCAGCACTGGTGCATCCTTGTCCAGCGTTGACATGCGTGCTTGCAGTTGGCCGCTCGTCCAGTCGAGGTTGAGCGCGCCATCGAGATGGCCGCCAGCGAACTCGCCTGCAGTGCGTACATCGATGAGCTGAGCGTTAGGTGCAATGGCTTGCTCGAATTCGGCAGGCGTTGCTGCGCCGCTCTTGGCAGGCTGGCCGCATGCGGAGAACAACGCGATGCTGAGCAAGGGGATGATGGCGAGTGCGCGCATGGGCTGAGGCATGATCGTGTTCTTCATGCGGCCACAAAGGGCGATATGACCTGCTGCAGCTGGTCGGCGCTCATCACGCCGCTGCGGCGCCACACGATCTGGCCGTTCTTGAAGACGATGAGCGTGGGCACGCCTTGTATGCCGTAAGCCTGCGCTGCTGCTGGGTTGCGGTCCACATCGATCTTGATCACGGTGGCTTGCTCGCCAACGCGGTGCTTGAGGTCCTCCAGGATGGGGCCCATCACGCGGCAGGGGCCGCACCATTCGGCGGAGAAATCGACCAGCACAGGTTTGTCGCCAGCGATCAGGTCCTTGAAGCTTGTTGGGTTCTCAGTGCTCGTCATTTGATCTCGTGATAGGTGAGTTCGTCGTTGTTGCTCGTCTTCCGCGCCGGAGAGGGCGCGCAGGTTCCGGCGAAGCAGCAGCCGGTGTTCAGCACGGCCTGCAAGCCGAAGAAGGCTCCCGCTCCGAAGACGAAGGCGTCGCCACTGGCGATGCCCTGGCCGATGAACGCGAGGCCAACGAGCAGCCGCAGCCAGCGCGACCAGTGCCATTGCAAGAGCGCGCTCAACGCAGCAGGGCTTGCACGTTCTGCCATGGGCCGCCGTTGTAGGCTTCGTAGCCGGCGTTCTTCAGCGCATCGGCGGCCATTCCGCTGCGCGCGCCGCTGCGGCAACAGGTGATCACCGGTTTGTCTTTGTTGATCTTGCTCAGCTGCGATTGCAGCCGGTCGAGCGGGATGTTCACCGCGCCTTTCGGGTGGCCGCCGCGGTATTCATCAGGTGTGCGCACATCGATGATCTGCGCGCCTTCCTGCAGTTTCGCGTTGAGGTCAACCTTGGGGCCGAAGCCGAAGAGTTTGCCGAACATGGGAGGGTTGTTGTTGATGGCGCAAAGATCCGCCATCAGGCTGCCCGTGTTGGTGATACGCATCACCAAGGCCTGCTCAGAACGCGTAGTTCACGATGAGCTCCGCGTGGTGCATGTTCACCTTGTGTACGGCTTGCCGCGTGGTGTATTCGGCGCCGGGCATGGGCAGTTTCACCATGTAGATGAATTGCGCCGCAAGGCCTTTCCAGTTGCCGCCGAAGCGGTACTGCGCGTTCAGGTTGTACTGCTGGTATGAGGGGAAGGCATACTTGTTCAATCGTGCATCCGCGATAGGCGGCAGCCAGTACTGACCAGCATCGGCTTGAATCCGCCAGCCGCTCTTGGTGTGCCAGATGAGGTTGATTGTGGCGGCGTGCATATCGCCGACGCCTTCGTTGCGCTCGCGCGATAGGAACGTGTAGAACGGGTCGCGGCCCCATTCGCGCGGCATCAGGTATCGGCCATGCGCGGTGATGCGGGTGTAGTTGGCCTGCCAGCGGAAGCGGCCCAGGTTCATGCGAATTCGGCCGCTGAAGGCCATCGAAGCATCGGACTGGAAATAGGCGAGGCTGTCCGCGTTGTTGCCGCCATTCATCACGCGGTCTTGTCGTATCGCCATCACGCCGGCCATCCAGCGGTCGTCGCGCGTGCCACGCTCCACTTGCAGCATGGCCGTATTGAAGGCATTTGCTGTGAGCATTTCCCAGCCCGTCACGGTGAGCTTGTGCTTCAGTGGAGCCGTGATGCCTGCCATGGCGATGCCCGGCGAAGTGATACGGCCTTTGTAGCGGCTTGGCTTTCCATCAACACCCACGCCCACCGGATACAAGCCGAAAGTCTGCTCCACGGGATACCACGCGGCGGTGGAGCGCGGCGCCATGCGGTAGATGAAACCGCCTTCGATGCGCAAGCCCTTTTTGCTTTTGTGCGAGCCCCACAACCCCTCCGAGAGCCCCGGATGCATGCGGCCATCCTGTGGATTGATGAATGGCGTGATCAATTCCTGGCGGCCGAACACGATGGATGACCGATCATCGCGTGTGTGGTAGTTGAGCTGGAAGAGCTGCACGTAGGCGAGTTGGTTGTCGCGGCGCAGGTTCGTTACATCGAAGAGGCCGACCTCGTAGCGGTTGGGCATGTTGGTGACCGGGTCAGCGGCCGTGAGGTCAGCGCTCCACAGGTCGAAGGTGTAGCCGCCGGTCATGCGCAGTTGCATGCCGTTCCAACGCAAGGAGGAGAACCCCAAGGAGCCTCCGAATGCTTGCGCATGGTAGTCGGCAGGAGCGCCATCGTTCAGCGTGCCCATGAGGAAGAGGCGGAAGCGCCCTTCCAAAGTGCCGTTGCGGATCACCTCCGGCAAGGGCGCACCTTGTTTCAGCGTATCGCTCGGCGGGATATCGAGCTCCGATTGCTGCGCCGTTGCAGACAAGAAGGCCAGCGAGAGCACGAGGATGGAAGCAATCCTCAACCGCGCATTCATCACCTTGTTATGCGCCTGTTGCTTCAATGTGCTGGGTGCTCAGCGCTTCAGAAACCGGCCTTGATGTAGCTCCAGCCTTGTTCCTGCCGCTCCACGATGTGGATGATGCCCGCCTTCACGGATCCCGCTTCGGGCAGCACTTTCGAGCGGTCGAGGTTGCGTTCTTTGATGGTGTTCTCACAGGCCGTGAACACGATGCCCTGTGCTGCGAACTCCTTCACCTTGGGCGCAACGATGCTGCGGTCGCTCATCAGCAGGTCCATGCCGGGGCCATGGCAAACGATCTCGATCTGCATGGTGGGCGCGGCTTCCTTCATGTTGCGGATCTGCTTCATCAGGTTCTTATGCACCAGCGAATCGCCGCTGGTGAGCTGCATCACGATGCGGTGATGCGTGGGCTTGTCCTGGGCTTGTGCAGTGTAACCGATGAAAAGGGCGAGGAGGAGAAGGAGCTTCTTCATGGTGCGAAGTTCTTTGGGTCGGTCATGTAGCTGCGTGATGCCTGTCACTCAGCTTAGTTGTTCAGGTAGGCTGAGTACATCCATACCAGCTTTTCTTGGGCGCGGATGTAGTCGCTCATAAGGGCGTTGGTGCCTTCGTCGCTCGCATCGGCGCTTAACTCGAGAAGCTCTCGCTGCAGGGTGATGACCGTTCGGAATGAGGCAAGGATGTCCCGGATCGCAGTGGCGCCATCGCTGGTCTCTTTGCTCTCTTTGATGATCGCCACCTTGCGGTAGTCGCTGTGGTTATGGCAGGGCGTGCCTCCGAGCGTAAGGATGCGCTCCGCCACCTCATCGATCTTCAGCAGCAGGTCGTTGTAGAGCTCCTCAAACTTCAGGTGCAGCTCGAAGAACTTCTCGCCCTTGATGTTCCAATGATAGCCGCGTGTGTTCTGGTAGAAGATGGAGTAGTTGGCCAGCAACACATTCAGTTTGTCCGTGAGCTTGACGGCCTTCTTCCCATCGAGGCCAATGGCATTGAGCTTTTTCATGGTAGTGCGTGGTTGATGGTTCAACGGAACTCGTAGTCGTAGCCTTCGAGCTGGCTCAGCAGCGTCTGCGGCGCATCGGTGGCGGTGATGCGGCCTTCCACCTTCGGCGCCACCGGACTGAATTTCCCGAAGTAGTCGCGCAGGATGGTGTGCATGGTGACGCCAGCGAGTCGAGGGTTGCGCACGTGCTCCATGCGGCAGAGCACATGATCTGGGTCGCCTTCGCGTTCGCAGGCGGCAATGGTGTAATACTTCTCGAGGTCGATCGGTTTTCCGCCCACCTTGATCCAGTTCACGCGCTTGCCCATGTCGTTGTGCATGGTGAAGTTGGCGGTCATGCCCTTGAAGCGCACCACCCAACCGCCGAAGCGCTTGGCGGGATCCTTGGCGAAGACATTGTGCAGCTCTTTCTCCAGCCAATCCCAGATCTGGCGACCGGTCGCTTCGCCAAACTTCGCATCGCTGTCCACCGGGATCATGCTCCAGAGGTGGTCGTTGGTGATCGGGGTTGGCGTCTTGCCATCGGCCACGATCGGCGGGCAGAACCGGAAGCCGTTGCTGATGGCCACATCGGGCTTCAGCTTCCACATGAGCGCATCGGTGATCAAGTTGTCCATGGGGTTCTCGATCACGTAGTAGCGCACCAGCGTGTTCTTGGTGCTGCCCACCACTTTGCTCAAGTGCTCTTTGTAAGGTGCGCTGACTTCATCCACCAGTGCGAGCATGCCTTTGTTCGCCGGGTATTTCTCCGGGTCCACATCGAGCAGCTCGTAGTGACTGTCTTTCACTGTACCGTTCTCCACCACAACATCGAGGCGCGCGAGAAAGGATCCGAAGGCGCCCGGCTCAACCACCTTGCTGTATTGGGCATCAATGGGCTTGCGAACGCGCTCATGCGTATCGGCACCCAGGATGAGGTCCACGCCATCCACCGCGCTCTTGTTCGCGAGATCCACTTGCTGCGCAAGACCCATGTGCGTGACCAGGAAGACCATGGCGCACTGCTCGTAGTCGCGCAGGTGCCGGATGTAGCGCGCCACGTTCTGCTCCGGCTTGGTGAACTTGATGCCGCAGCTGTAGGCCGGCGATTGGCGCTTGGGCGTGAGCGGGTCGTTGTAGCCGATGAAGCCGATCTTGACGCCAGCGACGTTCGTGGTCCAGTAGGGCGGGAAGATGAGCTCGCCTGCCTGTTCGGCGTTGGGGTCCGGCGTGGTTCCGCAGTACTCCGCTTGCTTCTCGTGCCACATGTTGGCGCACACCTTGGCCGCGCGGTAGCCGCCGAGGTCCTTCAGCATGTTCTCCTTGCCGTACACCACCTCCCAATTGCCGGGCAGGATCAGGTCGTAACCGATGCGGTTCATCAGCGGCACGATGGCGCGCCCTTCGCTCTTCGCAGCCACACCACCTCCTTGGAAGCAGTCGCCGCCATCGATCACCAAGGTGTTCTTCGGATCCTCGGCACGTAGGGTGTCGATCATCGTTTGCAGCACGCCGAAGCCGCCGCGCTTCTTGTACACAGGCTTGCCTTCTTCAAGGAAGAACTCGTCGTGCGTGTGCAGCTGCGAGTGGATGTCGCTGGTGAAGAGGATGGTGAACTTCTCGGCCTTCCCCGCGCGAAGGGCTGCGGAGCCCACGATCTCGTTGCGGCTTTGCGCATCGCCGAGCGCGCCCATGGCCACTGTGGGCCCCAAGGTGAGGCCTGCGCCCAAGGCACCTAGCGATTTCAGTGCTTGCCTGCGGCTCACGTTGTAAGTGGCCTCATCATGTGCGCCGCACGTGCAGCCTGGGGGGTGGAGGATTTTGCTCATGTGTTCATGATTAGAACCACGGATGAACACGGATTGACACAGATAGAATCAGCATTTCCCGTGACGTTTGCGGATTGGGAATCATGATCCGTGTTCATCGGTGTGTATCCGTGGTTCGCATTTCACGGTTTCTTGTACGATGCCGCAATTGGCCCGAATGGCCCGTATTTGTGCTGCTTCTCGGGGAACTGGTCCACGAACGGACCGAAGGGATGGTCAACTGGTTTCTTGCTGATGTCGGGCCAATCGCCGCTGAGGTCTTTCGTTGGCCGTGGCTGTGAGTTCACATAGGCTGCAACATCCCACGCTTCTTCATCGCTGAGTTGCGGACTGCTCCACGTAACGCCTTGCGGCATATTGGCCTTCACGTATCCAGCGAAACGGCTCAGTCGGAAAAGGCCCGCGCCTTGGTTGTAGCTCTTGTCGCCCCACAGCGGTGGATACAGGTGCGTGAGTCCATCGGCCTTCAGCATGCCTTGTCCATCGGCCGCATGGCAGGTCACGCATTTCGCGGCATAGACCGCTTCGCCGCGTTTGGGATCGGCCGCGCGATCCATGAAGGCCAGCTCCGCGATGCCGCTGCCCTTGGGCTTCTTGTTGCGCGCGATGCCTGTGCCCAGCCATTCCATGTACGCAAGGATCGATTGCATCTCATGACCGGTGCTGTCGAGCGCAGTACCGTTCAAGCTGCGCTCCACGCAATCGTTCACGCGCTTCACCACGGTCTCATTAGCTCCGCTGCGTGCGCGGAACTTCGGATAGGTGCTCCACACCGCGCCGTAGTTGTTGCCCCAAGGCCGCGTGCCCGCATCCAAGTGGCAGTTCTGGCAATTGAGCGCGTTGGTGTTGCGCATCACGGTGCCGTTCGGGCCGATGTAGTGCGCGGTGTTCGCGATCAACTCACGGCCGTAGCGGATGAGTTCCTCCTGCGCATCCTCGATGAAGGTGAGCCTGCTCGTGTCGGCACCGCTCCAGAGGCTATCAACTGTAAAGGTGGCCACTTGTGGAAGTGGCGCGGGCGCTGCGGCTTTCGGTTCGAGCAGGTCTGTTGGCAAGAAGAACTGCGCAACCACGAGGAGCAGCAGGAACCAAGTGATGCGCTTGCTCCAGCTGAGGCCGCTCTTGCGCTGCTGACCGATGCGTTGCTGCAATGCCGCGAGCGCATCGTCGAGCACGTAGAGCACCACCAGCACCAGGATGGTGGCGAGCAGGACGATCGCAGGGATGAGCATGGCGGCTCCTTAGTGCGGAAGCTTCTCGCGGAAGTAACCGTACACCCAGGTGCCGGCCACTGCGCTGATGAAGGTGACGATGATCACGCTGTAGCCTGCTCCGATCTGGGCGAACAGCGGCCCCGGGCATGCGCCGGTGATGGCCCAGCCCAAGCCGAAGATGAGCGCGCCGTAAATCTGCCCCTTGTTGAAGGTCTTGGCCGGTATGTGGATCTCTTCGCCATAGATGGTGCGCGCCTTCGTGCGGCGTATAATGAGAACGCTGATCAAGCCGACCATCACTGCGGTGCCGATCACGCCATACATGTGGAAGCTCTCGAAGCGGAACATCTCCTGGATGCGGAACCAGCTCACGATCTCGGCCTTCACGAACACGATGCCGAAGAGGATGCCCCAAGCTGCGTACTTGAAGTTGTACCACCACGGATGATTCAGTGTGCTCTCATTCACGCAGATGGCATCCTGCTCACGGGTCTGCAGGTCGGCCAATGCTTCAGCCGAAGGTGCTTTTGGGAATTCGTTCTGCATGGCTCAGAGGGTAAGGAGATAGGGGAGGATCAACCAGGTCATCGCGATTCCGCCGATCATGAACATCACAGTGGCCACGAGGCTGGGCCATTGCAAACTGCTGAGGCCCATGATGGCGTGGCCGCTGGTGCAGCCACCGGCCCAGCGCGTGCCGAAGCCCACCATGAAGCCGCCGATCACGAAGAAGATCAGGCCGCGCAGGGTGAAGAGATTGTCCCAGCTGAAGATCTCCGAGGGCTGCAACGAGCTGGTGTCGGTGATGCCTTTCTCCGCGAGGTACGCTGCCGTGGATTCTGCAAGGACAACCGGATTCGGGTCGCTCAGGAAGTTGGCTGCGATGAATGCTCCCGCAGCGATGCCACCGACGAAGAACAGGTTCCAGGCCTCCTTCTTCCAATCATACTTGAAGAAGTTGACGTTGGCAGGCATACACGCCGCGCAGAGGTGTCGCAATGAGCTGCTGATGCCGAAGGTCTTATTGCCGACGAGTAGCAAGTATGGAACGGTAAGGCCGATGAGGGCGCCAGCGATGTACCAGGGCCAGGGTTGTTTGAGTATCTCGAGCATGGGGGAGTGGTGTGTTGGTGAATGGTCATTGGTGAATGGCGTCCCGATGTATATCGGGAGGGAATACCCGGAGAGGCAACCCATTCACCATTGACTATTCGCCATTCGCTTGCGCTTTACTTCTTCAGCGTGCTCGGGCACACATAGTCCGTCACCTTCACATCCGTGGTCTTGATCGCATTGAATCCGCCGCGCACTTCCACCAGGTTGTGGTAGCCGCGCACTTTCAACAGGCTTGCCGCGATCATGCTGCGGTAGCCGCCAGCGCAATGCACATAGTTCGTTTCGTCCTTGCTGAAGGCCGCGAGGTTCTGATTGATGAACTGCAAGGAGGCGTGCCATGCGCCATCCACGTGCTCGGCCTCATACTCGCCGTCTTTGCGCACATCCACAACGCGGAGCTTGCCCGCGTTGAAGCGCTTGGCGAATTCGGCGGCGTCGATGCGCTCGATGCTGTCCACATCCTTGCCATCGGCCTTCCATGCTACCACGCCGCCCTTGAGGTAGCCGAACACATTGTCGTAGCCAACGCGAGCGAGGCGCGTCACCACTTCATCTTCCATGCCTTCGTCGGTCACGAGCAGTAAGGGCTGCTTCACGTCGGGTATCATGGCGCCCACCCAGGGAGCGAAGTCGCCCTTGATGCCGATGTTGATGCTGCGCGGGATGAAGGCATCCTTGAAGAGCTCCGCATTGCGCGTGTCCAGGACCAATGCGCCTTCAGTTTCGGCCACTAGCTCGAATTGATCGGGCGTAAGGGCTCGCATGCCGCGCTCCTTCACGTTGTCCACGCTCTCTATCACGCCCTTGTTCATGGCCACGTTCTGCGGGAAGTAGGCGGGCGGCGGCAATAGGCCGTCGGTCACTTCTTTGATGAACTGCTCCTTGCTTGCGGCCTTCAGTGCATAGTTGTTCTGCTTCTGGTTGCCGAGCGTGTCCCAGGTCTCCTTGCTCATGTTCTTGCCGCAGGCGCTGCCGGCACCATGCGCGGGATAAACGATCACATCATTGGGCAAGGGCATGATCTTGTTGTGCAGACTCTCGTAGAGGAAACCTGCGAGGTCTTCCTGTGTGATGGATCCCATCTTCTGCGCCAGGTCCGGACGACCTACATCGCCGATGAAGAGTGTGTCGCCCGTGAAGATGGCGTGCGGCTTTCCGCTCTCATCTTTCAGCAGGTAGCTGGTGCTCTCCATGGTGTGGCCGGGCGTGTGCAGCACGGTGATGGTCACCTTGCCCACGTTCAGCACTTCACCATCGGTGGCGATGTGCGCCTCGAACTGCGGATTGGCGTTGGGTCCGTAAACGATGGGCGCGCCGGTCTTCTTGCTGAGGTCCAAATGGCCGCTCACAAAGTCGGCGTGGAAGTGCGTCTCCAGCACATACTTGATCGTGGCACCGCTCTGCTTCGCGCGCTCCAAGTAGGGTTGCGTTTCGCGCAGCGGATCGATGATCACGGCCTCGCCGTTGCTTTCGATGTAGTAGGCGCCTTGTGCCAGGCAGCCGGTGTAAATCTGTTCGATTTTCATGGTGGGTCGACAGGCATCTTGCCTGTCGTGTTTTTGAGGTGTTGTTGTTCTTGTGATTGTGGGCGGCGAAACCGACGCTCGTTCTATGAAAGTGCCGACAGTTCCCTTCCGATGATGTACACGCCCATCACGAGCACGAACCATCCGAAGGCGGGTTTGAGTTTCTCGTTGGGGATGCGCTTGCTGAGCATGGTGCCTACGATGATGCCTGCGATGGCCACCGCGCTGAACGCTCCCAAGAAGCTCCATTCAATGGCCTCACCGCCTTTCAGGTCGCCTGTGAAACCGATGAGCGATTTGGCGGCGATGATGATGAGCGAAGTGCCCACGGCCTGCTTCATCGGAAGCTTGGCCAATAGCACCAGTGCGGGAATGATGAGGAAGCCACCACCCGCGCCCACCAGGCCGGTGATCGTTCCAACGATGATGCCTTCACCGAGGATCAGTGGGTAGTTGAAGGTTGCGAGTTGAGGGTTGCCGCCGGTGGAAGGTTGAGGGTTGCGCGGCTTGCGGATCATGCTGTAGGCTGCGGCTACCATCAGCGAGGCGAAGAGGATGAGCATGCCCAAGGCTTTGCTCACTGCGGTATCACCTGCATGAAAGAGCGGATCGGGCAGAGCGGGAACGATCCAAGCACGCGTGGCATAGACCGCCAGGATGCTGGGTATGCCGAAGACGATGGCCGTGCGCCAGTGGATGTTGCCCAAACGCATATGGCTGAAGCTGCCGATCAGCGCCGTGAGGCCCACGATGAAGAGCGAGTAAGCCGTGGCCAGCACCGCATCCACATGGAAGAGGTACACGAGGATGGGCACAGTGAGGATGCTGCCGCCGCCGCCGATGAGGCCGAGCGAAAGTCCCATGACAATGGCGCCGATGTATCCGATGATCTCCATGCTCATAGGCGTTCGCAACAGTTTTCGAGGCACGAGACGATCTTCATGAACTCCGGTCGCTCCAGACTCCAGAAGGTGTACTTGCCGTCTTTCTCGCAGTGCAGCAGCCCGCGGCCGCGCATGAGGGTGAGGTGCTGGCTCAGGATGGCCTGCTCGATGCCCAGCAGCGCTTGCAGCTCACGGTTGCACAGGCGCTTCTCTTGCCCCAGCGCATCGAGGATGGCCAAGCGCTGCGGATGCGCGGCCACGCGGAGCAATTCGCTCGCTTTGTTCAGTTTCTCAACGCCGATCCGCTCGTCGAGGGTGGCTATCTCCGTATGGTGAACCATTGCGGCGCAAACGTATAGCCATACGACTATGCGTCCGGGTGATACTTATCACCTTGCTCAACTGAGGCTCTGATTCACAGTGCCTTCAGGATGTCCTGGCCGAAATGCTGCACCTGATACCGGCGCATGCCAGGTAGCGCAGCCAAGGCATCAAGGTCGCCGGGCAACGTGCGCGCGATGTCGGCGAGCAATTGGTTGCTGGCCACGATGCCCATGCGCAGATCGAAATCGGTCGTGAGCCGATCACGCACCTGCTTCAGGCGCTTCAGGCGCTCGTCGTAATCCTCGTCGCGATTCCAGCGCTTCCCTTTGGGCACGCGCGGCCATTCCTCCTTAGGCAGATCGAGGCCGCGTTGCACGGCAGCCATCAACTCACGGCCATGGCGCTGCACCAGCTTCTCACCGAAACCCTTGCGCGAACCAATCTCGCGGACGCTCTTGGGTGGATCGGTGGCCAAAGCGAGCAAAGGTTCATTGCCCAGGACCATGAACGGTGCGCGGTCCAGTTTCTCCGCGATGGCTTCGCGAAAGGCATGCACTTCGCGCAAGATCGCGAGCTGATGCGGCTTCAGCAGTTTGGCGCCTTTCATCTTCAAGAAGCCGGGCTCATCGTCCACCGGCAGGTTGAAGGGCGCATCCGTGAGCAGGTTGAATTCCTCTTCTGCCCACGACCAGCGATCCTTCGCGATCAGCTTCTCCTTGAGTTGGTCGCGCAGCGCGATCAAATGGCTGGTATCGCCTGCCGCATAGGCCAGCATGTCGGCCGGCAGCGGGCGCTTGCTCCAATCGGCCTTCTGGAATTTCTTGTCCACCTGAAGGCCTTGGTACTTGCCCAGCAACGAGGCCAAGCCGATTTCCGGCTCGTTCAGCAGCTCAGCGGCCACGAGCGTGTCGAACACGTTCTCCACCCGGATGCCGTGGTACTTGGCCAGGATGCGCAAGTCGTAATCGGCATCGTGGATCACGACTTCCATGGCGGGCATAGCGAGTAATTCCTTCAGCGGCTTCAGGTCCGGGATGGCCAGCGGATCAACGAGGAAGGTGCGTTCGCGCGTGCTCAGCTGCACCAGGCACACCTTCTCCTTGTAACGGTGGAAACTGCTGGCCTCAGTATCGAGCGCGATCACGGATGCCGTGCCCAAGGATTGGGCGCAAGCATCGAGCGCTTTGCTCTGTGTAATGAGTTCGAAACCGGGCACGCGCTTCGGATTCAGATGTAGCGCTCCCCGCTTTCGGCGGTGAGCTCATTCACGAATTGCTTGATCTGCTGCTCATCGCGCTTGCGGCACACGAGCAGCGCATCCTTCGTGCTCACCACGATGCAATCCTCGAGGCCTTGCAATACGAGCAATCGATCATCGTGCGCATGCACCACGTTGCCGTTGCAATCGTGCAGCTTCACCGCTGTGCCGATGGCCGCATTGCCTTGCGCGTCCTTGGGCAGGTGCGTGTACAGGCTGCCCCAGGTGCCCAGGTCGCTCCAGCCGAAATCGCTCATCACTGTGTAGGCATTTGCGGCCTTTTCCATGATGCCGTAGTCGATGCTCTCGCTGGCGCATTCGGCGTACACCTCTTTCATGGCAGCGCGCTCTTGCGCGGTCCCAATGGCACCGCGGCGTTTCTCGAATAGCGCTTGCATGTCGGGCAGATGGCGATGGAAGGCGGCATCGATGCTCTTGAGCGTCCAAATGAAGATGCCGGCGTTCCACAGGAAGTCGCCGCTCTCGATGAAGCGCTGCGCCGTGGCATGGTCGGGCTTCTCCGTGAAGGTCTTCACCTTCTTCACGCGGGGATGCACGGTGCCATCGCCCTCATGGAATTGGATGTAGCCATAGCCGGTGTCGGGTCGGCTGGGCACGATGCCGAGAGTGACCAGGCAATCCGATGATCGCGCTTGTTTCACCGCGGTGCGGATGGTCTCCTGGAAGGCTTCTTCTTTCAGCACCAAGTGATCGCTCGGCGCCACGATGATGGCGGCGCCTGGATCGCGCTTGCCGATCACCGCATTGGCATAGGCCACGCACGGTGCGGTGTTCTTGCGCTGCGATTCTTCCAGGATCTGCCAGTCGGCCAGGTCGGGGAGTTGCTCGCGCACGATGGCGGCGTACCGGTCGTTGGTGACCACGAGGATGCGCTCCTTGCCGCAGATGGGCAGGAAACGGTCGTAGGTCTGCTGAAGGAGCGTGCGCCCCAATCCGAGGAAGTCGAGGAATTGCTTGGGATAGGCGGTGCGGCTCATAGGCCAAAAGCGGCTGCCGACGCCGCCCGCCATGATCACGCACCAGGTATTCTCATTGCTCATGCGGCGCGCAAGGTATCGGCTCCGATTGAGGCAAGGGCAGTGGTTGCGCCTCGGTTATGCCCACTTCAATCAACGGGTCCATGAGGAAAGATCGGCGGTCGTTGAGGCAAAGGCACTTGAATCGCTTACGGAGCCGCGGGCCCTTCACATACAGCGCTTCGCGGAAGCGGAATACGGCCCGTTCGGGCAAGCGCTCCAGGTGCAGCCCCGGCCGTGCATTGTGGCGATGTAGGGTGCGCATGAGCCGGGGGTCAGCGCAGCTGCTGGCGGGTGGGCGGCCCAGGTGAAGGGTGAGGGCCAGCAGCACATCGGGAGGCAGCACCGCCGGGCTCAGGTAGGGCTGCATCAAGCGCTTGTAGGCCGTGCGCCATTCGTGGCCATGCGGTTCGGCGCGCGGGTGATCCAGGAATACGGCGTGGTGGGCGAATTCATGGATCAGCGTGACCAGGAAGGCGTATGGGTTCAGGTCGCCGTTCACGCTGATGCGGGGTGAGAGGCCCGAGCGGTCGTTGCGGTAATCGCCCAGCTTGGTGGCGCGCGCCCGGGTGATCCGGATCTGCAATGGGTGCGCGCGCAGCCATTCCAGAACCGGAGGCCAAGCGGCTTCGGGCAGGTATTGGCGCAGGCGGTCCAAAGAGTGCGCGCGCGGGGGCATGGTGCCGTTCAGCAGGGTTCGGTAGTCCAAGGCTGCGCGCACGACTGGCCGCGATCTGAAGGGGTGCTCTGCTGCCCCCAGCTCGGGCAGTCGCAGCCGCGCTTCTTCTTGTACTTGAGTGTTTTCCTGGGTCGGCTGTTGCATGCCGTGGCCAGCAGGACAACAAGGAGCGCAAGCAGGATCGAACGAGTGGGCGTGGGCATTGCAACGGTGGCGCCAAGGTATGCGCCTCGGAGCGTGGCCTACATTCGCCGCACTCCGATCGCTTGGGCGTCCTCTTCCATATCGGCCAATATGTGCTGCTGCTGCGTGAGACATTCATGCGGCCTGAGCGCCTCAGCCTTTATTGGTCGCGGACCTTGGAGGAGATGGACCTGCTGGGGGTGAAGAGCTTGGGCATCGTTGCCCTCCTCTCGTCTTTCATGGGCGCTGTGATCACCATCCAGACCAAGACCAACATGGACAGTCCGTTGATCCAGGCCTGGGTCGTGGGCTTCGCCACGCGCCAGAGCACCATCTTGGAGTTCAGCCCGACGGTGATCTCGTTGATCCTGGCTGGCAAAGTGGGCAGCAGCATCGCTGCGGAGATCGGCTCCATGCGGGTTCGAGAGCAGATCGACGCGCTCGACATCATGGGGGTGAACTCCGCCGGTTACCTCATCCTACCGAAGATCGTGGCCACCATGATCATCAACCCGTTCCTGATCATGATCAGCATGTTCTTGGGCATCTTCAGCGGGTGGTTCGCCGGGGTGCTCACGGGTATCGTGCAAAGCGATGACTTCCTTACCGGGATCCAACTCGACTTCAAGGTTTACCATGTGGTGTACGCGCTGATCAAGACCGTGGTCTTCGCCTTCTTGATCGCAACGGTAAGCGCTTATCAAGGCTATTACACCCGTGGCGGCACCCGCGAAGTGGGCATGAGCAGCACC
>JBATND010000160.1:0-2472 GCA_049290175.1 Flavobacteriales bacterium
GCCCAGGTCACGCTCCAATTCGCCCAAGCGGTACTGGCCTTGTATGGTGAAGCGCTCGCTCTCGGCCGTTGAGTAGGCGCTGGCGATGAACTTCAGCAGCAGGTCCTTGCGCGCCTGCACGTTGAGGTTGAGCGCGCCGAAGAGCGTCTCGAACTGCGTGCGCTCCTGGCCATCGAAGAACACCGTGAAGCGCAACGCTTGATTGAAAGGACCGAACTCGGTCTGGCGATCGTCCGGTACCACATTGTATTGGTTCCGCGAGTACAGGCCGAGGAAGCCGAGCTCCACCTTGTCGGTGAGGTCGTAGGTCCAATAGGTCTGCGCATCGGTGTACACCGGCCGGTAATCGCCCTTCACATCGCCGCCGCCGAGCAGCAGCTGATTGGTGCGGTAACGGATCCCCGTCACGTGCCTCAAGCGCATGTTGAACATGGCGTCCTCGACGTGCAGCGCACCGCCCAAAAGGCTGGCCATGGCACTGCCTGCGAATTCGCGCGGCCGCCGGTACTTGATGTCGAGCACGCTGCTCATCTTATCGCCATAGCGCGCCTCGAAGCCTCCTGCGCTGAAGGTGATGCGCTCGATCATGTCCGGATTGGGGAAGCTGAGGCCCTCTTGCTGGCCAGCCCGCACCAAGAACGGCCGATAGACCTCGATGTCGTTCACGTACACCAGGTTCTCGTCGAAGTTGCCGCCGCGCACGCTGTAGCCGCTGCTCAGCTCGTTGCGCATCACCACGCCTAGTTGCCCGCCCAGCAGCGCCTCCACGCCACCGAGCGGCGACGGATTGAAGCGCGCGAGCTTCGGATTGATGCGGTCAACGCCCTGTTCGCGATCCACGCGCGTGCCTTCAACATCAATGGTCTTTAGGGTGATGAAACGAAGGCGCGCATTCACGGTGCGCACCTCGCCCGGTTCCAGGATCACCTCTTCCACGTACGCCAGCGCACCGCTGAAGCTGAACATCACCTTCACCGTGCGGCCCACTGGAACCTCTAGGAAGTACTCGCCCTGTTCGTTGCAGGCGGTGCCCTTCGTTGTGCCTACGATCGTCACGTTGGCATTGGGCAGCGTAGCACCGGTCTCGTCGCGCACGGTGCCACGGAGCGTGGCCGTTGCTTGCGCGCATAGCCATTGGACCGAGAGCAACAGGAATAACGAGAGGAATACGCGCATCAGGGGCTGGTGTGCCGATTGAAGGGCGGCAAAGTAACGGGCGCGGTTCGGGTACAGTATGCGGCAAGCAGGGCTATCGCGTCTTTAGTCTGCGCATGAAGCGCTGGGGAGATCACGACGAAGCAACCCTCTTGGTGAAGCCCATGGTTGCGGAGTGTTATGCGGCAAGCTGGAATTAAGTCCCAGCGGGACGGCATGTGGGAAGCAGGGTCTGTTTCCCATCGGAATTAAGTCCCAGCGGGACGGCATGTGGGTGCAAGACGCGTTAACCCTGATGCGGCACGGCCTGCGACGGCATCCTTCGCCGCCATGTCCCGTCGGAAAAAGCTCAGGCGCGCTATGCATGGGCCCTCCGCTCTCGCAAGAATGACCGTTACTGCTGCTGATCTACAATCATTGGCTACCACAACCGCTACAAGCGCATCGATTACCGCTACGACCTGATCAGTGGGTTAGCCCGCCCCGACCTTGAGCCGGGATGCGCCAAGTCGATTACCAGAACGACCAGCCCGACCGCTACCACCACCGCTACCGAGGAGCCTGCCCCGAGCTGCGACTCGGGGATGCTGACAACCGCATCACCGAAGTGGAGACCAGCGCCGACGGCGTGCATTGGCAGCGCGATGCGCGCTACTTCTATTACCCGCACGGTCCGCTGGAGCGCACCGAGCTGGGCGCGCATGTGGTGCAAGGCACCGATTACGCCTACACCCTGCAAGGCTGGCTCAAGGGCATCAACGGCGACCGCCTCGACCAGCGCACCGACATGGGCCGCGACGGCGACCCCAGCCTTTCACCCAACGCCAACCTGAACGTGGGCCGCGATGCGTACGCGCTGAGCCTAGGCTATTACGGCGACTCCGACTACAAAGGCATCGGCCCCGTGTGGGACGACGACCAGCCCGCCACCATCGCGCAGCGGCCCTTCGCGCCCATCGGCACCGCAGCCACCACCAATACCATCAGCGAAGAGCACCGCCCGCTCCACAACGGCAACATCGCCCACACGGTACACACCCTGCAGCCCTTCGGGCTCTGGGGCAGCACCGGCGAGGGGCAGGTGCTGGCGCAGGTGTACCACTACGACCAATTGAACCGCCTGCGCGCCGCGCGGGCCTACACCGGCCTGGACGTGAACAACACCTGGGATGGCGTGGCCGATGCCGTGGCCAACCGCTACCGCAGCGAGTACACGTACGACGCCAACGGCAACATCGTGAGCGCTGAGCGCTACGATGCCGACGGCACCGGCCATTACGATTCCTTCGAGTACCACTACCAGAAGAACGGCACCCG
>JBATND010000161.1:0-2189 GCA_049290175.1 Flavobacteriales bacterium
GATCATGGTGGTGACCATGCAAGAAGCCATGCGCCCGCTGGTCGGTTTCGATGCCACCCTGAAGAACGGCCTGCTCGCGAAAGTGGAGCACAACCGAGACCGCAACATGAGCCTGAGCCTCACCAACTACCAGGTGACTGAGACGCGTGGCAAGGAGTACGTGTTCGGAACCGGCTACCGCTTCAAGAACGTGAAGCTGCCATTCAACGTGGGCGACAAGAAGCCCAACAGCGACCTCAACGTCCGCGTGGATGTGAGCATCCGCGAGAACGTGACCATGATCAGGCAGATGGAACAGCAGCTCAACCAGGTCACGGCCGGCCAGCGTGTCACCTCCATCAAGACCAGTCTGGATTACGTGCTGAACCAGCGCCTCAACGTGCGCCTGTTCTACGACCGCGTGGTGAACAAGCCCTTCATCACCACATCGTTCCCCAGCGCCAACTCCAACTTCGGCATCAGCCTGCGCTTCACGCTAACGGAGTAGGGAAGCCGTTGCTTCGTTCCGAAAGGAAGAACAGGAGAAGGCTGAAAGAAGAACGGCGGTCGGTTTCGATTCGGATATTCTTGCCGCCTCTACATTCGCCACGCGCCCGGCTCGATCCAGCGCATCCAATTTCCACCCTTGCCCATGAACATCCCCGCCGACCTCAAGTACACCAAGGACCATGAATGGCTGCGCATCGATGGCGACACCGCCACGGTGGGCATCACCGATTTCGCGCAAGGCGAGCTCGGCGATATCGTATTCGTTGACATCAACTCGGTGGGCCAGGCCATGGACCGCCAAGCCGTTTTCGGCACCGTTGAGGCGGTGAAGACCGTGAGCGACCTCTTCATGCCCGTGAGCGGCACCGTTGAAGAAGTGAACCCCGGTCTCGCCGACGATCCGGCCAGCGTGAACAAGGATCCCTATGGCGCCGGCTGGATGGTTCGCGTGAAACTGAGCGACCCCGCCCAAGCCAATGACCTCTTGGACGCTGCTCAGTACAGCGCGCTGGTAGGAGCCTAAGGCTGCATGCTGCGCGCATGGCGCTGGCCCCTGCTCTGGGCCGCTTTGATCCTCCTGCTCTGCTTGATGCCCGGTGCGGCGCTTCCGGCGTGGCATTGGGCCGACCTCTTCAGCATCGATAAGCTGGTGCATGCCGGTCTCTTCGCGGTGCTTGCCGTGCTCGTAGGCCAAGCGCTCAGCCCCAACGCGCCTCGGTCCCTCTTGATGGCCATGCTGGCCTGCATTCTTTATGGCGGTGCGCTGGAACTCATGCAGGAACTGCCCACCCTCGGCCGCCGGGGCGATTGGAACGACTTCGCCGCCAACAGCATCGGCGTGGGCATCGGATGGGCATGGCACCGGCGCAGTTGGATCAAGGGGCGGAGAGCCACCGCCCGAACGAATCGCTAGTTTTGAACCGTTGCCCGCGAGGCGGGTACTGAACCGAAATCACACGCACATGGAACCGCGCAAGAACCCCGATGCCGACCTCGAGCGGCGCAAGACCAGCTTTTTGGCCATTGGCCTGCTCACCGCGCTGGCCTTCACCTTGGTGGCCTTCGAGTGGACCGCCTTCGACCGCAGTCAAGAGGGCCTTGGAGCATACACCGAACTGCAAATGGAGGAGGAAGAGATCCTGGCGAGCACAACGCCTCCGCCTCCGCCCCCCCCGCCACCCGCACCTACACAGGTGATCGAGATCGTTGAGGACGAGGTCGAAGTACAGGAGAAAGAGGTGATTGAAATGGAGGTAACCGAGACCACGGTGGTTGAGGCTCCGGTGCAGCGCGAGGAGGAAGTGGTGGAAGAGCAGATCTTCACCATCGTGGAAGAGATGCCCACCTTCCCCGGAGGTGAGATTGAGATGCGCAAGTACCTGGGCAAGTCGATCAAGTACCCGCAAATGGCGCAGGACGCTGGGATCAGCGGCACCGTGTTCCTCACCTTCGAGGTGGACAAGGACGGTAAGATCAAGGACGTGAAGGTGCTGCGCGGCATCGGCGGCGGTTGCGACGAAGAGGCCATGCGCGTGGTGAAGGCCATGCCGCAATGGACCCCCGGCAAGCAGCGCGGCAAGTCCGTGCGCGTGCAATTCACGCTGCCCGTGAAGTTCACGCTGAAGTGATCAGCACCTAGAGCAACGAAGAAGGCCCCGCGATCGCGGGGCCTTCTTCGTTTCAAGCGGACGTGCTCACAC
>JBATND010000162.1:0-12938 GCA_049290175.1 Flavobacteriales bacterium
GCCATCAACATGGTGATCACCAGCACTGGTGCCGGCAGCGCGGTTACCAAGGCCATCCCCAGCCTGAAGGACAAGCTCACCGCCAACGCCGTGCGCGTACCCACCCCCAATGGCTCGTTGGCCATCATGAGCCTGAACCTCAAGCGCCAAGTGACCCGCGACGAGGTGAACGAATTGATCCGGAATGCAGCGCTCAACGGTGAGTTGGTGAACCAGATCCACTACCACATCGACCCTGAACTGGTGAGCAGCGACATCATCGGCGACACCTGCTGCAGCGTGTTCGACAGCAACGCCACCATTGTAGGCCCCGACGGGAAGTCCGTGGTGCTCTATGCCTGGTACGACAACGAATTCGGCTACACCAAACAGGTGATCCGCCTGGCCAAGCACGTGGCCAAGGTGCGCCGCTTGATCTACTACTGAGCCATTCCGCCCTCTTGCACGAAGCCCTCAGCGATGAGGGCTTCGTTGTTTGGTGGCTGAAAAGAAACAGCCCCGGCGGTTAAGCCAGGGCTGCTTGAAGCGACGGGTTTATAGGCAGGCAAGCACAATGGCCCGTCGGAGGGATGCTGCTTCAATTCGGGCTCGCCACAGCGATCACCACCACCGCCGCGAGGCCGACCGCGAAAGCCACACAGCAAATGCTGTTGACCTTTTCCCAGAACTTGTTCGGTGGCAGTTCACAGCGCAGAAGGAGGTTGACCTGTTTCATGGCGCAAACCTCCGGCGCCCGAACGAGCGAAAACAGGTGAAAAAACACAGGGTGTACCCTGTGAAAAAACACATATCGCGGAAGAGATCATTGGAATTACACCATCGGCAAGCCACCTTCAACAAGGCTCAATATCACCTCAAGAAAAACGACTTTCATTTTGATTATCAGGATATTGCATTCAACGCTTCAGAATAAATGCCCCACGGTCTGCCACCGAATGAACGTGGATTCCTAATTCTTCGCCAGTTCGGTTCAACTTCCACCGAACGAGTCCCGAAAGCCCGGAAGCCAGCACCCAGTACTTGGCCTGTAGATGTGCCTCAAGGGCCTCTCGGTCCACCCATTCCAGATCATGGAAGACCACCACATCGCACGAATCGTTGCGGAGCGTTCGGGCATCACGCCCGGAAACGAATCGAACATCGAAAGCCTCCGACCGCCAACGGGCAGTAGCCATCAAGGTGGAACCGTACCTCGAAAGGCTGTCGGCGAAGATCAAAGCCCCAGCACGCATCACCGTATCGGCCCCGATTGCCCGGCTGTGCTGCTCAATCCTCCGCTCAGCGTAACGGCTGGTGAGGATACTATCCGTGGTAACCACTACGACCAATTCCCTTCCCGTGACCATGGCCGCCATGAGGGATCGGGTATCGTCGTACACCACGAAGCTGGCCTCGTCTGTTCTGTGCTTGGCGCGTGAGGCGGCCTGCACCAGCAGCAGGGCCGCACACCCCAAGGCCACCAAGCGCGCCCTTTTCCACTTCCAGATCAACTCGGCGGCCACGGCTCCGATCAGCACGTACATCAGCACAACATCGAGCATGTTTATCCGGACCGCCGGGTAAGCGTTCGGGAGTTGTGCGAACCACGAGGTCGTTAGGCCCACGCCCTTGAGCAGCCATTGCATGCACCAAGCGAGCGCATCGCCCAAATAGGGCACCCGGTGAAGCGCGATCAGTGCCACGCTCCCGAACACGGCCAAGGTGACGCCAGTGACCACGACCAGATTGGCCGGCAGGAACCACAACGGGAATGCTTTGAACGCCCACATCGCCAAGGGAGCGGTGAGCAGTTGCGCCGAAAGCGACACCACCGCCAACGACCACGCGTGGCGCAACAACTTGAGCTTCGGCGACCAAAGCGATGCAATGGGCTGGTAGAACACGATGATGCCGAGCACGGCCAGGAACGAAAGCTGGAAACCTGCGTGGCGCAGCATGGCCGGATCCCACACCAGCAGGAACAAGGCTGCAGCGAAAAGGCTGTTGAGGTGGTCGGTTTGGCGCCGCCACATGCCCGCCAAGGTGAACAGGCTGAACATGAAGGTGGCTCTGAGCACGCTGGGCGCAGCGCCCGTGAGCCCTGCGTATGCCCAAAGCGCAAGCAGGATCAGCACACCGCGCAACAGGCGACTACCGCGCTCACCGCCCCACCAGCCCAACAGGAACGACAACGCCGCGTAGATGAGACCGACGTGCATGCCCGAGACCGCGAGTACATGAATGGTTCCGCTGCGGGCGAAAGCCGTGGACTGATCGCTGTCCAACTCATCGCGCTGCCCTAGCACCAAAGCCCTCACCAGCGCGCGCTCCCGCGGCCCGAGCGAGGTGCGCTGAAGCCATGCGCTCACATCCTCCCGTGCGTTGCGGAACATGTCGCTCCATTGCCGGTTGTGGCCCACTTTGCGCCAACCTGCTGATGGCGCGAACAATTCGTGGTCGATGCCCCGGCCGTGCGCCCAAGCCGCCCTATCGAAGCCACCGGGATCGGGCACTCGCTCTACGGGCTTCAGCACGGCGTCGATGACCAGCAGATCGCCAACGCTGGGCCATTGATCCTCACCGGCAAGCAGGGTGGCCATGGCGCGGCCGCGGATCGATTCCGCCTTATCGCGGCGAAACGCGGCTTGCAGCGTGACATCGGCGCGCAGTGCCTTGGCCGATGCCCCATTCACAGCATCGATGCGCACGAGGTAAGGGCCTTCGGAAGCCGCTGCGCTATGCGCTCCGATGGGATCCCGTCCGGGATCGCGCACGGCGCACCAAGCGAACCCCAGCATCAGGAACCACATCGATAGGATTGCTCCCCGCTGCCATCGCGAGCCGATGGATTGCGGCGACAGTACCATGACCATCGCGGGAATCGATGCCATGAGCATGGCTGGCAACAACAGTGAAGGCGATGGCTCGAGCGTGTGCCCCAACCCCACGCCGATGGCGAAGGGCGTAGCCATGCGCACCATGGGAGCACGCTGTATGGCGCTCCAGGGGCCGTGCAGGTCCGAGGTGTTCATGGCGAGGAAAAGGTAAAGGCAGTGCGCTCAATCCACTTCCAGCACCAAGCACTTGAGGTAGCGCGTCTCCGGCACCGTCCAGAGCGGCGCATGGTCGGGCGGTTGGCCGCCGTCGTGCAATTCGCGGAGCCTGCGACCGGCATCGCGTGCGGCTTCGGCCACCATATGCCGGAAATGCTCGGGGCCCATGTGCTGCGAGCAGCTGCAGGTGATCAGGCGCCCACCCGGCGGCAAGCACAGCATGGCGCGGAGGTTGATCTCCTTGTAGCCGCGGTAGGCATTGGCCATGGCACTCTTGCTCTTGGCGAATGCCGGCGGGTCCAGTACGATGCTGTCCCATTGCTTGCCGCTTCGGCTGGCTTCGGTGAGGAAGTCGAAGACATTGGCCTCGCGGAAGGTGCAATTGGCGAATCCGTTCAATTCGGCGTTGCGTGTGGCCATCGCCACGGCATCGGCGCTGATGTCGAGGCCGAGCACTTCAGCTGCACCGCCCTTCGCCGCATGCAAACCGAAACCACCGGTATGGGTGAAACAATCGAGCACACGACCACCGCCGAGGAAACGCTGGGCAGCAACGTGGTTGCTCACTTGATCAAGGAAATGGCCCGTCTTCTGGCCTTGGGCCACATCCACATGCACCTTCACGGCCGCGCTTCCTTGGCCTTCGTCGATCACCAAGTGCGGGTCGAAGGATTCTCCGAAGAAGCCCTTCTCTTGGCCCAGGCCTTCCTTCTCGCGGATGGGGACATCGTTGCGCAAGTAGATCCCATCGGGAGCAACGAACTCCTGCAATGCCTCGAGCACCACTTCGCGCCAGCGCTCCATGCCCAGTGTGAGGAATTGCACGGAGAGCACGCGCCTGCCATCGCGCGCATCGTGGAAGAGGTCGGCCACCAAGCCGGGCAGTCCATCGGCCTCACCGAATACCGCACGGCAACTGCCTGTGTATCCCAGCCGCACGCGACGCTGCCACGCCTTCTGGATGCGATCGCGCATGAAGTGGCGGCTCACGCGCTCTTCAGCGCTCCAAGTGAGCATGCGAACCCGGATCATGCTCGCCGCATTCACATAGCCCTGTCCGATGGTGCGGCCCTTTGCATCGAGCACGAGCGCCACATCACCGGGCGCGCATGCTCCTTCGACCTTGAGCACTTGCGTGGCATACACCCACGGATGGCCCAGCAGCACGCGGTCGCTGCGGTCGTCTATTCGGATGCGTGCTTGTGCCATGTCAGCGATTGCTAGGGCCAGCGCCTCTTCCCAACCGCAGCGAATCGCCCTCGTCCCGGAAGAAATCGAGCGTTCCGAGATCGACGAGATGCACGTTGGCGAAATAGTGATGCAGGATATCGGTATAGCTGCGACCAGCGCGCGCCATGCCCATGGCCCCCTCTTGGCAAAGGCCCACGGCGTGGCCGAATCCCTTGCCGCGCAGCAGCACTTGATCGCCTTCGGTGCTCACGGAGAAGAAGGTGCTGCGCAGCTTGAGGTCTTCACGCACATGCTTCAGGTGGATGAGGGGCCAAGTGCCCGGCAAATAGGGCCCGCGGCACGATGGCTCCGAATTAAGCGCCGCCATGAGCTGGATGCTATCGGTGGCAGCGAAGCCGAATCGCCGATCGAGGTACCCGAGCCATTCCGCACGCGGCATGCGGCGCTCCCAGGCCGCATGGGGTGCGCTCAAGCAAAAGGTGTCGCGCACCGCACGCAGGTATGGCTCATGCTTGCTCCAGAGATCCTCGGCATTCATGGTCTCGCCGCCGCAGTTGCTATGGAAGGTGGCGTGGATGAGCTTGATCTCGGAATCGACGATCACCAGCGATTGGGTGGCCTCGACAGCGAAGCGGATGCTGTCGTTGCGATTGCGGCCGTGGTACACCTGGCAATGCACGCCATCGCAAAGCTCGAAGCCATCGGGCATGTGCTTGCGCTGATTGGTGAGCGCATAAGTGCGGCTGCTCACTGCTTGCAGCTTGTAGTATTCCTGATGGTGATCCTTGCCCGCTTCGGCGCTCACCACGCCTGCCACATAGGTCTCTATGGCCACATGGTTCACCAGATGCAGTTGCCCGCCCGACAGGCTGGCCACCAAGCGGCCTTGGTACTCTCGGCCACTGCTCAGTCCCTCGGGCTTCAGTTTGAATCCTGCTTCGCCATACGGCACCACCTCGATCCGCATGGCGGTGAAGGCCATTCCCAACGACCGTGCGCTGAGCAATTTGCCAGCCACCTCGATGCGCAAGCCATCCGTGGTCTTGATCTCCCCCTTCACCTCGCCATCGGCGATCACCTTGCACGCGCCACGCGCGCTCATCACCAAGGCCTGCTTCACCACGCGCTCTCGCCATAGCCCGATGCGCATGGTGCGCTCGCCCGATTGCGCCGAGGCGATGGAAGCGCAGAGCGCCACCAGGACCATGAAAAAAACGCTGCGGAGCATTGGCCGCGAAACTACCGGGGGGCTATGCGGGCATCAGGCGTGCGGGTGCAGACTTTTCCACACGGCCGAAGCCACCTTGGCGCTGGCACCCGGCCCGCCGAGCTTCTGCTTCAGCTCATCGAGGTCAGCGAGCAGCGCGGAACGGCGCGACCCATCGCGCAACAGTTCGGCGAGTTCAGTGCTCATCGCATCTACTGTGAGGTCGCTCTGGATGAGTTCACGCACCACCTCACGGTCCATGATCAGATTCACCAGGCTGATGAACTTGATGTCAACCAAACGACGTGCGATCCACACGTTCAACGCGCTGCCGCTGTAGCACACTACCTCGGGAATGCCGAAGAGCGCGGTCTCCAAGGTAGCCGTGCCACTGGTCACCAGCGCGGCTCGTGCATGCCGAAGCACATCGTAGGTGCGGCCTTTCACGAGTGCGATGCCCGAACCCGATATGAGCGCATCGTAGGCTTCATCGGGAACCGAGGGCGCGGCCGCGAGCACGAAACGCTGGTCGGGGAAGCGCTTGGCCACGGCTACCATCAACGGCAGCACGCGGCTTATCTCTTGCCTGCGACTGCCGGGAAGCAGCGCCACCACCGGTCGGCCATCATCGCCCGGCAGCGGCTCCAGGGTGCTCTTCCCCTCCTGTTCGATCGCATCGAGCAATGGGTGCCCAACAAAATCGACGGACATGCCATGGCCCGCGTACCAATCCTTCTCGAACGGCAGGATGCAATACATGCGATCCACCACGCGCTTGATGGTGCGCACACGGCCCTTCTTCCACGCCCATACCTGCGGGCTGATGTAGTAATGAACGGGAATGCCCTTGGCGTGCGCCCATTCAGCGATGCGCAGGTTGAAGCCGGGGTAATCGATCAGCACCAGCGCATCGGGCCTGAAGGCTTCGATGTCGCGTTTGCACGCATCGATGTTGCGCAGGATGGTGCGCAGGTTCATGATCACTTGCGTGAAGCCCATGAAGGCCAGTTCGCGGTATTGCTTCACCACTTCGGCACCAGCGGCCGCCATGCGATCGCCGCCCCATGCACGGATGAGAAGCGGCGAGGTGCCAGTAGCGCTCTCGACTGCAAAAAGCTCACGCACAAGATTGCCACCGTGCAGATCGCCGCTTGCCTCACCGGCGATGATGTAGATGCGCTTCCCGCTCATGCGCCGAGGAAGTCGAGAACGAAGGCGGCTACGATGTAGAGCCCATAGGCCATCATGGCCATGATCACACCGCGCATGGCTTGGTGCATGTCCTTGCGGTCGAAGAGGAAGAAGAGGGCCGCATCGGCGATCAGGCTCAGGCTCACGATCCTTGGTCGAAAGGTCGCGGTGCTCAGGAACAGATCGTTCACGAACCAATGGAAATCGTGGTGGGGCCTGATGGCCGTGACATAGATGCCGCCGTACGCGGCGAATCCGAGCAAGGGCGCAAGCATGCCCAGGATGAAACCTGTGATGCGGCTATCCCACTTCATGCCGCCAGGTGTTCAATTCGGCAATGGCGTGGTGCGCGGTCATGTCGAATTGCGTGGGAACGATGCTCACGTAACGGTTCTCCACGGCCCACACGTCGGTATCCTCGCCGTGGTCGTGCCCCCGGAACTCCCCGCGCAACCAGTAGTACTCTTTGCCGCCGGGGTCGTGCCGGGTCTCGAACTCGTCCTCCCAATTGGCTTTGGCCTGACGGCATACCCGGATGCCCTTGAGCGGTGCGCCGTCGTTGCGCGGCACGTTCACATTCAGGCAGGTGCCCGCGAGCATGCCGTTCTTCAGCACGTTGCCAACCACATTGCGCACCACGGGCCGCACTTGGTTGAAATCGGCTTCGATGCTGTGATCCATGAGGCTGAAGCCGATGCTGGGTATGCCTTCCATGGCCCCTTCGACCGCCGCGCTCATGGTGCCGCTATAGAGCACGTTGATGCTGATGTTGGCGCCGTGGTTGATCCCGCTCACCAGCAGATCGGGCCGCTTGCCGCCGAGCAGCTTGTAGATGGCCAGCTTCACGCAATCCACCGGGGTGCCGCTGCAGCTCCAGGCCTCCGCGCCGTCGATGAGGTCAACCGATTGCAGCCGCAGGAAGCTGTGTATGGTGATGGCATGGCCCATGGCGCTCTGCGGCTTATCGGGGGCCACGACCAGCACGCGGCCGAGCGGCATCACTTCTTCGATCAGCGTTCGGATGCCGGGCGCGTGGATCCCATCGTCGTTGGTGACCAGGATAAGTGGGGTGTTCTCCATCGGGCTGCAAAGCTATCCGGATGCGCATGCGGCCTTCGAATGCGGTGTTCGCTGGAGCGTCACGCATCTTCGCGCCGCAGCCGCAAGTAAAACAGTGCTTGGCAGCATGCGCACATGAAGAATGCCATCTACCCTCCTAACGCCGCTAAGCCGCTTGCACCGTACACACCTGCCATCGAAACCGGGGGCTTGCTCTTCCTCAGCGGACAGATCGCCTTGGATGCCGAGGGCAACTTGCACACGTCTGACATCGTGACGGAGACGAAAAAGGTGATGGAGAACGTGGGCAACCTGCTGAAAGCCGCTGGCCTGAGCTACGACCACTTGGTGAAGGTGACCATCTTCCTGAGCGACATGGCGCACTACGCAGCCGTGAATGAAGTGTATGGCGGGTATTTCGCCGAAGTGCCGCCGGCACGGGAGGCCGTAGCTGTGAAAGGCTTGCCGCGTGGCGTGAATGTGGAGATAAGCGGAATCGCAAGCCGTTAGGCAACGGGCCGTTGCGCGGGCTTGAAGAGCTTTTCTTCCTAGCTCGCGTAACCGCGGAAGAAATCCTTCCGTTGAACCGGCCTGTCCAAGTAGTTCAGAGGTCAGTCTGAAGAGTCACGTCGCCCCTGTCCCGTTCATTCGGGATGGGGGCTTCGTGCTTCTAGCCGCGTCGCATCACAGCAATGATGGATTGATTAGCGTGGCTGGAACGCGCGCCTATATTTGCGCCCCCTGCGCGAAAAAGCACTCACCGGAGTGGCGGAATTGGTAGACGCGCACGTTTCAGGGGCGTGTGACCGTAAGGTTGTAAGGGTTCGAGTCCCTTCTCCGGTACCAAGGAGCGGCTAAGTGGGCCGCTCTTCTTGTTCTAGGGCACGCTTGGCCGATCAGTCATGATCGATAAGGTATACAAGACACGCAGGCAATGGCACAATGTGCGGGTTGTGGCTTTGACCTCACCCTTCCTGCTTTCGGCGGCGGCGGGTGTAGGATTAGCCTTTGGCCAGATCAGGCTCATCATGGCCTCCATTGTGTTGGTGCTGCTCTCCCTTGTGGTGGCCATTATCCGCGACCGGCAGCGCCCTGCGCACTATCGTATCACCGACCTCGCCTTGGAACTGAGCCGTGGCCGTTACCATGATTCGATCAGTGCTGGTGATCTGCTCGATGCCAGCCTCATGGAGCGCGTTGCGTGCCGTGAGTATGTGAGCCGCAAGATGCAGAAGCGTCATCGCGAGCGCGGAACGAATCCGCAAGCCAGCGCGGCTGAGTTCATGCGCTACTGCACCATCGATGTCGGGCTCCGCTCCTATACGCTGGGCCTCGGCAGGCTCTTCATCGATCGCATGGAGAGCTCACGGCACGATCTGATCCTGTTGCGGACGAAGAGCGGCGCGGAATTCCTGCTTTCACCAGAACGCAATCAGGACATGATGGAGCAGATCTCCAGGCTCAAGCGCCGGAACGAAGGCGCGGCTGCGTGAGAATCGCTCAGTTGTAACGGACCCGCTGGCCCAGGCGGAGCAAGCTGCCTTGGCCGATTCCATTCATGCGACAAAGCGACTGCACGTTGGTGCCATACCGCCGGGCTATTGCCGAGAGCGTATCACCTGATCGCACCACGTGGTATTTGCGCGCACCGGCCATCACCTTCGCGGCAGCCATGTCGGCGAAGGTGCCCTTGTGTATCTCGAAGGTCTTGGCCTTCAGCGCACCATTCTCCACATCCACGATCAGGGATGGGTCGATAGGCTGGTCGAGGAACCGCACCTCGAAGTGCAGGTGGCTGCCATAGCTGCGACCGGTATTGCCGCCCAAGCCAAGCGTGTCACCAGCCTCGACGATCTGGCCCGGTTCAACCTTCCGCTTGCTCAAATGCGCGTAAAGTGTTTCCAAGCCATTGTGATGGCGCACCACCACTACATGCCCGTATGACTTATTGAACCTCGAGATGCGCACTACGCCGGGGAAGGCAGAAACCACGGGATCCCCAGTCTGGAGCTTGAGGTCCAACCCGTAGTGCATGCGCCCTCTGCGCGGGCCGAATGGCGAGGTGAGGTGCCCAGGGCATGGCATGAAGAAATCATCTCCGGTCACGCTCAAATCGAGGCAGAGGGTATCGTGAACCGTATGCGCGCGCTCACGGTCGAAGATGGTCTCCGTGTTCCACGTGCAGTAGAGGTCGTAGCCGGGGATAGCCGCGAGGGAGTCGCTGAGGTCGCAGAGAATGCCGAGCGCCCGAGCGGCACGACTCACCTCCAAGCGCGCATGCTCGGGGGTCTCGTCCAATTCCAACTCATCGAAGATGTCGAATCCGTCAGGGCCGCCAAAGGCCAGCGAATCGACGGTTTGCGCCGCAAGCGAAAAGCCCGAAGACAGGGCCAATAGCGTTATGATGTGGCGAAGCTTACCCATGAGGCGGCGGCAAAACTATCCGGGCATTCCAGCGAGCCAAACGGATGCTCAGCCAACTTCCCACAATGAAAGAACGACTTCGATGTGAGTCGAGAAATATCCGATGAGGCCGAGAAGTGACAGGACGAATCGAGGTTAACGTTCGTTAATGCATTTCTCGGATCTGTGGCGGTCTGCCGTCATGCTGGAGCAGGCGTATTGAAGGACTCTGATCTTTTCAACAAGCCGATCACGCCTCTTAGCCGAAGGATACTTTCGCTCGCGATGAAGCGCATCGTGGAACCCGCAGAATTGGCCAAGGCCAGCCACATGCGCGAAGGCGACCCCCGCATCGCCTTGCTCACGGAAGTGAGCGGTCTGAAGCGCTTGGAGAAGATCTACGGGAACACCGCCCATTTGACTGATATCGAGTTCACGGAGGCGGTGTTCAAGGAACTGCAGCTCGAAATCGACGTGCCCGAAGAAGACCTGGCGAATGTGCCTGCCGAGGGCGGGGTGGTCTTCGTGGCGAACCATCCCTATGGGGCGATCGACGGCCTCGCGCTGGTGAAGGTGCTCGGGCAGAAGCGCCCCGACCTGAAAGTGATGGCCAATTTCCTGTTGCGCCAACTCGAGCCGCTGCGCGACCGATTCATCGGGGTGAACCCGCTGGAAGGCATCAGTTCGCAGAGCAGCTTCCAAGGCATGCGGCAAGCCATGGAGCACCTCCAAGGCGGCAATGCCTTGGGTGTATTCCCAGCCGGCGAAGTGAGCAGTTGGCGCACCGATGTGCGGGCCGTGGCTGACCCGCGCTGGAAGACCCCGGCCATCAAGATCCTCCAGCGCACCCAAGTGCCTGTGGTGCCTGTATGGTTTGATGGCGCCAACAGCCTGGTGTTCCAGATGCTGGGCATGATCCATCCGAACCTTCGCACGCTGGTGCTTCCCAGCGAGATGCTCCGCATGCGCGGGCGCACCGTGCGCATGCGCATCGGCAAGCCGATCAGCGCCAAGGACGTGGCCGCATTGGGCAATGCCGAGAAACTGGCCCGCTACCTGCGCGCCAAGACCTACGCGCTGGGCTCGGGCATGCAGGTGAAGCGCGAATTCTTCGCACCACTGCGCTTTCCGAGCAAGCCTAAGGATGTGGTTGAAGAGATCAATACGGAAGCACTGGTGAAGGAGGTCGATTCCATCTCGGATCTGCGACTCAATCAGCAGGCTGAATTCGACCTGTTCCTGGCCCCTAGCCATCGCATCCCTACTGTACTGCGCGAGATCGGCCGCTTGCGCGAGCTCACCTTCCGCGCAGTTGGCGAAGGCACCAACAAGGCCATCGACCTCGACGAGTTCGACCTCTACTACGAACACCTCTTTCTGTGGGACCGCGATAAGCAGCAGCTCGTGGGCGCCTACCGCATCGGCGATGGCCGCAAGATCATGGCGCGCTATGGCAAACGCGGCTTCTACACCAGCACGCTCTTCCGCATGGATCGGCCCATGGCGCGCGTGCTTCAGCGCAGCTTCGAGCTGGGCCGTTCCTTCATCTCTCCCGAATACCAGCGCCAGCGCTTGCCGCTCTTCATGCTATGGCGCGGGCTGCTGCTGCACCTCATCGCCAACCCCGAGCAGCACTACCTCATCGGTCCAGTGAGCATCAGCGGCACCTACAGCCGGTTCTCGCGCACGCTCATCATGGAGTTCGTCCGGCTCAACCATTACGACCACGAACTAGCGCGCCACGTGCATCCGCGCCATCGCTTCCGGATAAGGCACGACAAGGCCGATAGCGAGGCATTGGTAGAAGCCAGCAAGGCCGACCTGAAGAAGATGGACCGTTTGATCGCTGAGATCGATCCGCACGAGACCGCCATGCCCGTGCTCCTGAAGAAGTACTTGCTGCTCAATGCGCGCATCATCGGCTTCAACCGCGACCCGCGCTTCAACGACGCACTCGACGGCCTCATGGTGCTTGACCTGAAAAAGCTGCCGGAGAAGACCGTGGAGGACCTGCGCAAGGGCATGAATGAGGTTTGACGCCGTAGCGGCAACGCATGCATCGCCCGAGGCAATCTTGGCAGCGGGTTGGAACGTTGCGCATTCTGGTTGGTGGGCGGGCAATCGGCGGTACAGCAGGCGCTCCTGACCTATATGGCCGCCCCTACTGAACTATATTGGCACCCATATTCACCGGCGCAGGCACCCATGAAAACCACTATCGAACTGCCCGAGGCACTCTTCGCGAAAGCCAAGCGCCATGCACGCGCCAAGAAGACCACCCTGAAGGCCCTGATCGAGCAAGGCCTGCGTTTGATCCTCGCGGAGAAGCGCGATGCCCCGCGCTTCAAGCTCCGCGATGCCAGTGTTGACGGCAAGGGCCTGAATCCGGAGTTCAGGGATGCCAAATGGGACCTGCTGCGCGACACGATCTACAAAGGCGAAGGCGCATGATCGCCGTGGACACCAACTTGCTGGTCTTCGCGCATCGGCGGGACTCCCCTTTCCACGCCGGGGCCAAAGCCCTGATCACCCAACTCGCTGAGGACAAGGCCGCATGGGCCATTCCATGGCCATGCATTCATGAGTTCCACGCCATCGTCACCCATCCGCGCATCTATGCGCCGCCCAGCACTCCCGAGCGTTCCATCGCGCAGATCGATGCATGGCTGGCCTCGCCCACGCTGCAGCTGCTCTCGGAGAATGAAATGCACTGGCAGGAACTGCGCGAGCTGCTTGCAAAAGCCAAGGTGCAAGGCCCGCTGGTACATGATGCCCGCATTGCCGCACTCTGCCTCAGCCACGGCATCAGCGAGCTCTGGTCGGCCGATCGCGACTTCAGCCGGTTCCCGAAGCTG
>JBATND010000163.1:0-5396 GCA_049290175.1 Flavobacteriales bacterium
GGACCACTTGATCGTTGGCGCCACTGGCTATTACAGTTTCGCCGATAACGGCATGCTGGCATGAGGCGATTGCTGAGCATCGTTGGCGCTCGCCCGCAATTCGTGAAGGCCGCCGCCATTGACCGCGCCCTGCAACAGAAGAGTGCATGCGCGCATGCCATCCTGCACACCGGCCAGCATTACGACGATGCCATGAGCCGTGTGTTCTTCGATGAGCTGTCCATTCCGAAAGCACAGGCGAACCTGGGGATCGGAGCCGCAACCCACGGTGCGCAGACCGCGCGCATGATCGAAGGCATCGAAAAAGCGCTCGTATCTAACAGGCCTGATGCGTTGATTCTATACGGCGATACCAACAGCACGCTTGCCGGTGCCATCGCCGCGTCGAAATTGAAGGTGCCCATCGCGCATGTGGAGGCCGGTTTGCGCTCCTTCAACAAGGCCATGCCGGAAGAGGTCAACCGCATCCTCTGCGACCATTGCTCAACCTGGCTCTTCTGCCCCACGGACAAGGCCGTCTCGAATCTGCTTGCCGAAGGAATCGGCGCTACCACGAGTGAATCGCCCACCCAGGATCGGCCGTTGGTGGCGCTCACCGGAGATGTGATGCTCGACAGCGCCTTGCACTTCGCAGCATTAGCCGAAGAGCGTTCGAGGGTGCTGGGTGACCTCGGATTACAAGAGAATGGCTACTTCCTCACTACCATCCACCGCGACTTCAATACCGATGATCCGCGGAGGCTGTTGGCCTTGTTGACCGCGTTGCACGCCTGTGCCGAAACGCACCGGATGCCGATGATTCTGCCGCTGCATCCGCGCACGCGCCAGCGACTGCAGCATGTGGATCTGAAGCTCATTCCATCGGAGTTCCTGCGCATCATTGAGCCGGTGGGCTACTTGGACATGATTGCGCTGGAACGCAACGCGTGCATGGTGCTTACCGATAGTGGCGGTGTGCAGAAGGAGGCGTTCTTCTTCAAGAAACCCTGCATCGTGCTTCGGCCCGAGACGGAATGGACCGAATTGGTGGAGCACGGCCAGGCAATCCTCACCGACGCGGATCCTGATCGCATTCAATCCGCTGTGAGCCATTTCACGGCCACCGGAACGCCAGCGTGCCCGCCGCTGTACGGCGATGGGCACGCCGCGGAACGCATCGCGCAACTGCTCGCCTGAACCGGGGCTGCGCACCCGCTCCTACCTGGCCAGCGTGCCGCCCGTGCAAGAAGTCGCCATTTGGATCGAATCGCCGAGTCCCCGCGCGCGCTATGCTGCTGATCAGCTCGTCGGCAAGCTGCTGGGCTTCACCATTCGTTGGGTAACGAATGCTAGCGAGCTTAGCCCGAGCGCTATGCCGTGCTTGGCCTACGCCGATGCCACGGTGCCAGGGGCCTTTCATATTCGACCTGCAGGTGATTGGGCCAGTGCGACGAAGGCCATTCCCGATCCCGAGGTTCAGCAAAGGGGCGAGCTCCTGCTCCTCTATCCAACGGCGGGAGCCGATCTGCCTTTCGATCCGTTCGCGGCGGCCTTCTTCCAACTGGCCCGAGTGGAGGAATGGCGGGCCTTGCCGCAGGACGAGCACGGCAGGCCGCTCACCAGCGCCATGCATGCGTACAAGCACAGCTATCTGCACCGCCCCATCGTGGACGAATGGGCCTTGCTGCTCGCGGAGCGCTGGCGCAGCATCGATCCACGCGTTGCGGAACCCAACCGCTCGTATGCGCAAGTGGCCACCATCGACCTGGACAATGGCTTCAAGTACCTCGGCCGGGAGGTGTGGCGGAGCGCCGGGGCATGGGCGCGCGATGCAGCGCGAGGCGATTGGCAAGCTGTGCATGAACGCTTCGCCGTGCTCTGTGGATCGCGACCGGATCCATTCTTATTGGACGAAGAAGTACTGCAGGCTTTCGATACCTGTGCTTCTCGAATCGTCGCCTTCGTTCTCGCGGCAGACCGCACAGCGAACGATCACGCGGTTCCTGTGGAGGACGCACGCTATTCGTCCTACCTCCGCGCGCTGAAGAGCCGCATGGAGATCGGGCTTCACCCCTCCTATCGCTCGAGTTTGCAGGACGGCCTCACGCAATACGAACGGGATCGGCTGGCGCGCGTGATCGGTGAGACCATCACGCAATCGCGGCAGCATTTCTTGCGCTTCTCCACGCCGGAGACCTTCCGCACGGCCATCGCGCTCGGCTTCCGCGAGGAGCATAGCATGGGCTGCCATGATCGCTTGGGTTTCCGCGCCGGCACTTGCACGCCGTACACCTGGTACGACCTGGAGCGCGATGAGGCCACGTCGCTCACGATCCATCCATTCGCCGTGATGGACAACACGCTGCGCGAGAAACTCAAGCTATCGCCAGACGATGCCGTGCGCGAGGCCAGCCGCGTGATCGATGCGGTGAAGCGCGTGCGAGGAACCTTCACCGGGCTTTGGCATGAGAGCTTCCTGGCTTCCACCGGAGAGCATGCCGCATGGCGCGGCGCCATCCTCCGCATTATCCGGAATGCGCAGCCATGATCAAGCATCTGCGCCACGGTACGATCGACAAGGCCGCGTGGGATGCGCGTCTGCTGCGCAGCGGCAACCGGAACTGGTACGCCCAGAGCTGGGTGCTCGATGCCGCCTGCCCAGGGTGGGAAGCGCTCGTTGACGAAGCAGCCGATGCCATGATGCCGCTCACGTTGCGCCGGAAGTGGGGAATCAATTACCTCTATCAGCCCTTGGGCCTGCAGCAATTGGGCGTATTCGCGCCAAAGCCGGACCACGCGCTGCACATGGATTTCTTCGCTGCGCTGCCAGAGGAGATCCGCTACATCGACATCCTCCTGAATGAAGGGATGCGCTTCGCCGGGGATGAGGTCGGTGGTTTAATCAGTTGCCAGAATCAAGTGCTGCGACCCAACGATTCGATCGATGAGCTGCGCGCACGTTATGCCAAGGGGCATCGGCGGAATTTGAAGGATGCCTCGCCTTTGGAAGAAGCTGCTCTCTCACCGCTTGAATTCGAGGATCTCTTCCGCCGCACCACCGGGAAGCGTTACGGTCCATCGGCGGTGAAAGGCTTAGAGGCCTTCATGCGAGTGGTCAAAGAGGGCATCGCGCGGGGCCAATGCGAGATACGGGCGCTGGCAATAGGCGGTGAGCCGCTGGCCGCGATCTGCTTCGCTGCATGGCAAGGGCGCAGCATCCTGCTGAAATCGGCGAACACGGAAGCCGGGCAAGAAGCGAAGGCCATGTTCCTGCTGGTCGATGCGTGGATCGCACGGCACGCGGACAGCGGCACGCTCCTCGACTTCGCTGGATCGAACACCGCGAGCGTCGCGCGGTTCAATGCGGGATTCGGTGCCGAGGCAACGACCTATTTTCGCCTGCGACAGAACAGGCTCCCAACCCCGCTCAGGTGGCTAAAGCGATAACAGCATGGTGATGGAATTGGAGAAACAGCGCAGTGTGGCCGGGCATTTCATTGCCGAGCTGCGCGATGCGCAAGTGCAGCAGGACCCCATGCGCTTCCGCCGCAACCTGGAGCGCATCGGTGAAGTGCTCGCCCTGGAAATGAGCCGCACCTTGGAGTATGAAGAGCGCGAGGTGACCACGCCCTTGGGCATCGCCCATGCGCACCTGTTGAAGGAGCAGCCCGTGCTGGCCACGATCCTGCGCGCTGGTCTGCCCATGCACCAGGGCCTGCTGAACTACTTCGACCGCGCCGATAACGCCTTCATCAGCGCCTACCGGAAGCACCGCAAGGGCGAAGAGGGTTTCGATATTGAAGTGGAGTACATGAGCAGTCCGCGCCTCGACGACCGCGTGCTCGTGCTCTGCGACCCCATGCTGGCCACCGGTCAGAGCATGGTGCTGGTGTACCGCGCGCTGCTGCGCTTGGGCATTCCGAAGCAGCTGCATGTGGTGAGCGCCATTGCCAGCAATGAGGGCTTGGAGCATGCCAAGCTGCATCTGCCCGCTGGCACGCGCTTCTGGATCGGCGCGGTGGATGAAGAGATGACCGCACAGGCCTACATCGTGCCCGGCTTGGGCGATGCCGGTGATCTGGCCTACGGGAAGAAAGCCTGATCCATGGACGCCGCAGGCATCCTGGCCGTGCTGGGGACGAGCGTGGTGAAGTTCGTGCTGGCCGCTGCCGTCTCGTACGGCATGGGGCACTCCTTCTGGGAAACCGTGGTGCTGCTGGCCATTGGCGGCGGCATCGGCACCACCGCATTCTATATGCTCGGCGCGCGCTTGCTCGACCTGTTGCGCTTGCGCGATCTGCGGCGCCGACTCGACCGCGAAGCGAAGGGCCTGAAGCCCAAGCGGAGCATCACGCGCACCAATCGGTTCATCGTGCGCAGCAAGCGCGGCTACGGACTTATCGGCCTCGCCATCATGCCCCCTATCCTCTCCGTCCCCATCACTGCATTGATCGCGGCCAAGTACTTCCGGCACGATCGCCGCACACTGCCCTTGCTGCTCGCCGCCATCGCGTGCTGGTCGGTGGTGCTGAGCCTCGCCTGGAGCTTCATCGGATGAAACGCTACCGGCACCTCTTCTTCGACCTGGACCACACCTTGTGGGATTTCCGCACCAACTCGCGCGAGACCCTGCGCGAACTGGTGAACGCGCACGGCCTCTTGGCGCGCGGCGTCCCCGATGCCGAGGCGTTCATAGCCGTGTATGAGGAGATCAACCACCGGCTCTGGGCCGAGCACGGCGCGGGTCGCATGCCGAAGGAGGTGATGCGCGTGCTGCGCTTCCGTTCAGCCTTGCAGCATTTCGGCGTGATCGATGGGCGCTTGCCGGGCAGGCTCTCGGAGGAATACCTGGCGCAATGCCCGCTGAAACCGGCGCTGATGCCCGGCGCGATGGAATTGCTCAATGCCGTGGCCGGCAATTATCGCCTGCACATCATCACCAACGGTTTCGAGGAAGTGCAGCATGTGAAGCTCCAGCACAGCGGCATCGCCGATCGTTTCGATGTGGTGCTCACCAGCGAGCGCGCCGGTGCGGCCAAGCCAAGCCCTGAGATCTTCGCGCTGGCCCTGCGCAAGGCTGGCGCTTCAGCGGAGCAGAGCCTCATGATCGGCGACAACACCGAAGCCGACATGCTGGGCGCACGTAACGCGGGCTGGGACCATGCGCACTACCACGCCGAGACAGAGCCCGACCCCATGGCCACGCATCGGGCCGCGCACCACGATGATCTACGAAGGCTGCTGGCCTGACTTCCGCTCCTCGTCGGAAACGAAGATGTAGTCCATGTCGAAGTCGGCGCCCGTGATATGGCTGTGCCGGAAGAATCGCACGCGCCCCGGTCCTGTCGCTTTGCCACGGTAGCTGATCTCGCCGCGCATGGGCTTGGTCACGAAGAAGATGCTATCGCCCTTCACGG
>JBATND010000164.1:0-7716 GCA_049290175.1 Flavobacteriales bacterium
TCACCAATTCCCGGAAAGCCTGTTTCACCGCTGGGTCGATGAGCACCACCACGAATGCGCTGTCGGGAGTTGAAGCGATCGTTGCATCATCGCCAGCGAGTTCGCCGAAGAGCTTGGACACCACAGCGGCAGAGCTCCTGCTCATCACGGTTGATGCATTCGCCGGAACAGTGATGCCCACTTGGTATTCGCCCGTGCGGATCAGATCGAGGAAGGCGTTCTCCGTGATGGCCGCATCGCCCGTTGCATCGGTGAGCTGGAACGGACCGGCCTGCTCAAGTCCTTCTTTGATGCCCCTGCCCACGGTGCCTCCATCGAAGTCGCGGAAGAGCAGATGCACTTGCTTCTCGGAGAAATCGCGGAAGGGGGCATCCTGCACCACGGACATGATGCACACCAGGCACACCGGCATGAGGTAGAGCAAGGCTAGGCCCCCGCGATCGCGCCGCAGCATCAGCAGCTCTTTGCGGATATGGGCGAGGATGCGCGTGAGCATTTCAGCGGTCGCGGTATTCGGTGCCGGTGAGGCCCAAGAAGATCTCTTCCAATCGCGCAGCGCCGCCCTGCGCACCGGGCCGCTCCACTTCGCTCACCACGCGGCCGTGGTCCACGATCACCACGCGCGAGCACAGGCGCTCCGCCTCCTCGAGGTGATGCGACGTGTACACGATGGTGGTGCCCGCCTTGTTGATCTCCTCGAGCAGGGTCCAGATGGCAGCGCGCGATTGCACATCGATGCCCACGGTCGGCTCGTCAAGGAAAAGGATAGCAGGTTCGTGCAGCAAGGCGGTGATCAGGTTCAACCTGCGCTGCATGCCGCCAGACCATTGGCCGATCAGCTCATCGGCGCGTGCGCTCAGGCCCGCTCGTTCGAGAAGTCGCTCGCTGCGCTCGCGAAAGGTCTTGCCATCCAATCCGTGCAAGCGCCCGAAGAAGGCCAGGTTCTCGCGCGCGGTGAGCATCTCGTACAGGGCGATGTCCTGCGGCACCAGTCCGATGCACGCATGCACCTTATCGGGATGCGCGGCGATGTCGTGGCCCTGCACCTGCACGCTGCCATCGGTTGCGCGCCGCACGCCGGTGATGATGGAGATGAGCGAAGTCTTGCCCGCGCCATTCGGACCCAGCAGGCCGAGGAATTCACCGCGCCGCACGTCGAGGTCGATGCCATCGACGGCATTGCCCGCGCTGTTCCTGTAGCGCTTCACCAGGCCGCGCACACGGATATCCACGCTCGCCTCCATCCGCTCAACGACTGGTGCGCGCGAGTTCCTTGAAGAAGCGCTGCTCCTGCTTCCCGATCTCCACCAAACGATCTGCGAGCGTATCGAAGTTGCTGCCAGCCTCGGCGCGGCCTTTCACCAAGCGCCCGGCCTCGAAGGCGAACTCGCGCCATTGGTCGCCGATGGCGGTCATCTCCTTGGCCTTGTCGCGCAGCTCCGGGCGGTCGAGCAAGCCAGCAGCTTCTTGCAGGAACGCAGCATACATGAATCGGAAGCCAGCGCCGCCTGTGCCGATCTCTTCCTGCATGCGGATCAGGTTGCCCACATAAAGCAGCGCGCGACGTGATCCCAGCTTGCGCTCGTAGTTGCGCAATTTGCCCGCGAGGTAAGGGATGCCCTTGGCGCCGAACATGGGCAAAGGCGTGCTCGACATGTCGCGCGCAACCCGGCGCAAGCCCTTGGCTGCGGCCTGCTTCAGGTCGGCATTGGTGGGCACTTTGGTGGGATAGTACATGCGCCCATTGGTGTTGGGCGTGCCCTTGGCGAAGCGTGCGCGCACCAAGGCGCTGCGATGGATCGTGGTGGTACCGTCCATCACCGGATCGCTCACGAGGTACTCATCGCCCTGGCGACCAAAGACCACAATGTTGTGCGCGTTGAAGTGGAAGCGGAAGGCTTTCGGCAGGTAAGGCAGGTAGAACACACTGGTGAGCATGCCCACAGGCAATCCCTGATCAAGCACATCGTCCAAGGCGCGCATGGCTTCTTCCTGATCACGGAACGAGCTGCGCTTCATCTCCACGCCGATGTTGCGCGAGAAACGCTTGAAGATGTGGCCCGGCAAAATCCTGTACGAGGTGACCGGGATGCCGTTCATCTTCAAGAAAGGCATGTGGCTGTAAAAAAGCCCGGAGCCGATGCCGAAGGCCATGGGCTCGCTCACGCGCAAACCATGGAAACGCATCAGGTTCGAGATCACGCCTGTTTCGCAGTGCGCCGATTGCTGGTGCTCAAAGGGCACGGTGACGTCGTTGCGGCTCATGCGGGCAGCTTCTTCAATTCCTCCACGGTGATCTGCAAGGCTTCGGCGTAACGCTGGAGCGTGCGCTCGTCGAGGGCGGCGAATTCGGCAGGCTCCAAATGGCGCTTCACGGCACGCGCCGAAAGGCCGGCGTGCTTGCTCAATAAGGAGGGGTCCATCATGTTCACTTCCATGTGATAGGCGAGCGTGCTCATCTCGCCCGCTTCAACCTTCCGACGCGCTTCGGCCACTTGCTCGTGAATAACGCCCCACGCCTGCTCCAGCGCCACATTCTCCGGCTCCCAGCCCACGCTGGGCACCTTCTCGTACTCGCCCTTCTCGTTCACGGCGTACTTCACCACCTTGAACTTGCCTTCGAGCATGTTGGCGTCGTCCTGGGGCACTTCTTCCTTTTTCATTTCAGGCTGAATGGTTGGGGAACACAAATGTGCGCAATGCACCGATGATCCGCATCATGGCCGCAGCGCGATTCGACTCGATGCGAACAGCCTCCACTACACCGCTTTCAATAGCGCGAATGACAGGCTGAATCGTGCGCTCTCGGGCACCATCAGCAGCACGCGATCGCCCTTCTTCACCTTGCCAGCGGCGATGAGGTCGCGCAGCATGAGGTAGATGGATGCCGAGCCGATGTTGCCCACCTCGGTGAGGTTGAGGAACCAGCTGCTCTCCTTCACGTGGAGGCCGTGCTTCACCAACTCCTGCTCGATCTGCGCACGGAAATACATCGACGAGAGGTGCGGGAGGAAATGCTGCACTTGCTCAATGTCAACGCCCTTCTGATCCATCACTTCGCGCAGCCACTTAATCGCCACAGGCACCATGTGCTTGCCCAGCAGTCGGGTGTCCTGCTTCATGCTCATGATCGAATGCGGGGCCAGCTCGGCAGCGCTGTAGGTCTTCCATCCGCGGAAGCGGCTGCCCTCTTCTTTCTCGGCACCGAAGTACATACAAGCCTCCAGCTCGTTGGCGAAGGACCGCGAGACCACCCATTCCACTTGCAGGTCGCATTCGCCGCGCGGCTCGGCCTCCAAGAGCGCTGCTCCCGCGCCATCGGAGAGCATCCAGCGAAGGAACTCTTTCTCGAAGGCGATCATGGGGTTCTTCTCCAACTGGGCGATGCGCTCGGCCTCCGTCTGGAAGTTCTCGGCCATCATCATGGGCGAGATCAGCTCCGAGCCGGTGGCAACAGCATTGCGCGAATTGCCCGAGGCTACGCTCATGTGGGCGTATTTCAGTGCCTGCATGCCCGCGCAGCATGCGCCGCTGGGCGATATGATCTCCATGGCGTGCGGCATCAGGCCATGCACTTGTGAGGCATGCGAGGGCAGGAACTGATCGGGCGCCGACGTTCCGCAAGCGAGCACCTCGAGGTCCGTGAGCGCAAGTCCATTTTCCGTGAGTCCTTTCACCGCCTCGAAAACCAGCTCGGCGTTGGTGTGCGTGAGGCGGCGCTGCTTATCCAGCGCGTAGAACCGGCGCTTGATGCCATTGTTGCGCAGCACGATGTGCCGGGCGCGCGAAGGAGCATCGTTGATGAAGCCCAAGAAGCCCTCCATCTCGTCGTTGCCGATGGGGTCGTTGGGCAGGAATCCGGAAACACGGGTAATGAAAACCTCCTTCACAAAGCAGCTCTTTAGGGAATACGGGAATCGTCCGGGGACGGTCTGCAAAGGACTTGAAAATACCCGTTCATCCGTCCGGGAAAGGCGTGCATTGAAACACGTTCAATATCGAAGGAGTTCATTCACCTCGCGCTCGATGGCCTTGCGCTTGAAGAAGGAGACGAGGAATGTGCTCAATGCGGTAATCGGTGAAAGGATGAACGCGCCGATGGGAAGCACGACGGAAAAAGTGGCCACCCGTCGCTCGCGGCTTCGCGGATCGCGGTCGGCTTTTGCCAGAATGAACGCGCGGTACTTGCCGAAGAGCACCAGCGCACGCTTCTCCAGAACCAGCAAGGCAGGTTTGATTCGCGCCGAACCAAGAGCGAGCAAGCGCCGGTTGAAGCCATCCCAGTTCCTGGATCGCAGATGCTCCAGGATCACAGGTGCGAATCGGGCATTCGCAGCGATGTCGGCCTCGCGGATGCCAGCTGGCGGGAAGAAGAGGAAAGCGTCCTTCCGCCCCCAGAACATCCAGCGAATAATTGTGACCAGGCTAATCATGTTGGAACTGCGGTCCTCGGCAACGATGTTGCCCACCGGTTTGCCGCCCAGTTCCGCGATGAGCGCGCGTACCTTCTGCTGCGCGTGCACCCACATGTTGCGCGCCCCGATCACGGTGAGCACGGGCGTGTTCCGGAAAAGTGATGTGGCTTGCGCCTGCTTCAAGAAGGAGTTGACCGGGATGGATGGATTGAGGTACCAGATGGTGTAGCCCAGGATGATGAGGTCGTATGGGCCGCTGGGTGGCTCAAACGGCTGCAATGGAACCGGATCGCCGTTCACAGCCTCGGGGAACACGCCGAAGAACCGCATGCGCGTCCACGGGAAGGCATAGGGCGTTGCGGGAACTATGGGGAGTTGGTCAACCTGTACACCGGCTTCGATGAGGGGCGCACATAAAGCCTGGAGCACGGCAGATAGCTGGCCCGTTTGCGAGTAGTGGATGACGAGGACTTTCATCTTGGGCAATGGGCCTTAGCGACTGGCCGTTCCGCGGTTCGCGGCGCGCAAGATGGACACGGCGGGTAGGATTTCGTTGGAAAAGCCCACCAGTAGGGGTGAAGCGCCAATCCCTTTGAGCACGCGTCACGCCCAAGACAATCTTCTGATATTCAGATGAATGAAATACAAGCAACAACCCTGACCTCGGCAGCGCGACACGAGCCTCTTCAACCTCCAACCGACCTGCACACCGGTTCAAACCTCGCATCCCCCTGCCCCTCAGAAACTCACCCTCGCCGGGTAACCGAAAAGAATCTTCCGCTACATTCGCGCCCTGTTACGAAAGACCATGTACCTGACCAACGAGGCCAAGCAGGCCATTTTCACGGAACACGGCGGCAACGCGAAGAACACCGGTGCGGCGGAGAGCCAAATCGCCCTGTTCACCAAGCGGATCGACCACCTGACCGGACACATGAAGTCCAACAAGAAGGACCACGGCACCGAGAAGGCGCTGCTGGATCTGGTGGGCAAGCGCAAGCAGATCCTGAACTACCTGCGCACGCACGACATCGAACGCTACCGGGCCATCATCGGCAAGCTCGGTCTGCGCAAGTGATACGGGCCATGGCCGCCACTGCGGCACACGGCATTAGATCCTGATCGAAGGGGGGCGATCGTGAAACGGTCGCCCCTTCTTTTTTCCCTCCCGATAGGATCACAATCGGGACGATGTAAGGGCCGATCATGATCGGCCCCAATAAAAAGACAACCAACCACAAAACGGCGCGAAAGGCGCGCCCAAGAACATGAAGCCACAAGCAATCACCAAGACCATCGACATGGGCGATGGCAAGATCATCACGCTGGAGACCGGCGTGCTGGCCAAACAAGCCGACGGGGCCGTGACGGTCCGCCTTGGCGATACGATCCTCCTGGCCACCGTAGTGGCAACCAAGGAGGCCCGCGAGGGAATCGATTTCCTTCCCCTGCAGGTTGAATACCGCGAGAAGTTCAGCGCCGCTGGACGTTTCCCCGGCGGCTTCTTCAAGCGTGAAGCGCGTCCCAGCGATCACGAAGTGCTCACCAGCCGCTTGATCGACCGCGCCCTGCGCCCCCTCTTCCCCGACGACTTCCACGGCGACACCCAAGTAGTGGTGACCTTGATGAGCTCGGACAAGAACAACCAAGCCGATGCCATCGCCTGCCTTGCTGCATCAGCAGCCTTGGCCGTGAGCAACATCCCCTTCTGTGGCCCCGTGAGCGAAGTGCGTGTTGCCCGCATCAACGGCAAGTACGTGCTCAACCCGCTGGTATCCGAGATGGAAGGCGTGGACCTGGACCTGATCGTGGCCGGCACCAAGAGCGACATCCTCATGGTGGAAGGCGAAATGAAAGAGGTGCAGGAAGCCGACATGATCGAAGCGATCAAGCTGGCGCACGAAGCCATCCAGAAGCATTGCGTGGCCATGGAAGAGCTCAGCGCCATGGTGCCCAAGAGCCAGGTGAAGCGCACCTACAACCACGAGACCAACATCGCGGAGATCGGCCAGAAGATCCACGACTTCTGCTACCAGAAGTACTACGACCTGGCCATGAACCCCACTGGCAAGGAGGAGCGCATGGAGAAGTTCGCTTCCATCAAGGAAGAGTGCCTCGCCACCTTGGCCGATGAAGAGAAGACCGACAAGGCCATGCTCGCACGCTTCTTCAAGAAGACCCAGAAGAAAGCCGTGCGCAACGTGTGCTTGGATCATGGCAAGCGCCTCGACGGTCGCAAGACCAATGAGATCCGCCCGATCTGGAGCGAGGTGGATGTGATGCCCGGCACGCACGGCAGCGCCATCTTCACCCGTGGCGAGACCCAAGCCATCAACCTGCTCACCTTGGGCAGCAGCATGGACGAGCAGACCATCGACCGCGCCACCGCTAAGACCAGCGAGCGTTTCATGCTCCACTACAACTTCCCCAGCTTCAGCACGGGTGAAGTGAAGCCGATCCGCGGCCCTGGTCGTCGTGAAGTGGGCCACGGCAACTTGGCCTTGCGCGCCTTGAAGCCCGTGATTCCCGGCATCGAGACCAACCCCTACACCATCCGCCTGAACTGCGACATCCTCGAGAGCAACGGATCGAGCTCGATGGCCACCGTGTGCAGCGGTACCCTCGCCCTGATGGATGCTGGCGTGAAGATCACCGCCCCCGTGAGCGGCATTGCCATGGGCATGATCAGCGACGGCAACCGCCATGCGATCCTCAGCGACATCCTCGGCGACGAGGATTTCCTGGGCGATATGGACTTCAAGATCTGCGGAACCGCCAAAGGCATCACCGCCACGCAGATGGACATGAAGGTTGACGGCCTGCCCTACGAAGTGCTCGCACAAGCCCTGGAGCAAGCGCGCCAAGGCCGCCTGCACATCCTTGGCGAAATGCTCAAGACCCTCGATGCACCGCGCGCCGATTACAAGGACCACGCACCGCGCATCATCACCATCACCATCCCGAAAGAGAGCATCGGCGCCGTGATCGGACCCGGTGGCCGCGTGATTCAGGAGATCCAGGCCGAGACCGGTGCGCACATCAGCATCGACGAGGTGGACGGCATGGGCCATGTGGAGATCATGAGCGAGAACAAGGCGAGCATCGACGCCGCCCTCGCCCGTGTGAACGCCATCGCCAACCCGCCGCAAGCCGAAGTAGGTGCCACCTACAAAGGCAAGGTGAAGACCATCATGCCCTACGGCGCCTTCGTGGAAGTGATGCCCGGCGTGGATGGCCTGCTCCACGTGAGCGAGCTCGACTGGAAGCGCATCGAGCGCGTGGAGGACGTGCTGAAGGAAGG
>JBATND010000165.1:0-5020 GCA_049290175.1 Flavobacteriales bacterium
TAGCTCAGCTGGTAGAGCAGCTGATTTGTAATCAGCAGGTCGGGGGTTCGAATCCGTCCATTGGCTCCGTGATGCCGAAAAGGGGAGATACCCAAGTGGCCAACGGGGGCAGACTGTAAATCTGCTGCTTCACAGCTTCGTAGGTTCGAATCCTGCTCTCCCCACCACTTCACACGGAGCCTCCGGTGCCGCTTCCAGGCACCCATGGATTCTGGATTCACCCGGGAACGTTCCAAACGCGGGAGTAGCTCAGTTGGTAGAGCATCAGCCTTCCAAGCTGAATGTCGCGGGTTCGAATCTCGTCTCCCGCTCAACCAAGAAAGAAGGAAGTCAGGCCTTTGTAGCTCAGGGGTAGAGCACTTCCTTGGTAAGGAAGAGGTCACGGGTTCAATTCCCGTCAAAGGCTCCGTCAGCGAGCAGCCGAAGAGCATCATCAAATCAACCTTCGCAAGAGGGTGGCCGGTACAGCAGAACGAAAGGACAGAAGAGTAAACACCACAACGACCGAAAGACCATGGCAAAGGAGACTTTCAAGCGGGATAAGCCCCACGTCAACATCGGCACCATCGGCCACGTTGACCACGGTAAGACGACCCTTACCGCAGCAATCACCACTGTGCTGGCCGCAAAAGGCCTCAGCGAGGTGCGCAGCTTCGACTCCATCGACAACGCCCCCGAGGAGAAAGAGCGCGGCATCACCATCAACACGGCGCACGTGGAATACCAGACAGCCAACCGGCACTATGCCCACGTTGACTGCCCTGGCCACGCCGACTATGTGAAGAACATGGTGACCGGTGCCGCCCAGATGGATGGCGCTATCCTGGTGGTGGCCGCCACAGACGGCCCCATGCCCCAGACCCGCGAGCACATCCTGCTCGGCCGTCAAGTAGGCGTGCCCAAGATCGTGGTGTTCATGAACAAGGTGGACATGGTGGATGATCCCGAACTCCTCGACCTCGTGGAGATGGAGATCCGTGAGCTGCTCACCTTTTACCAGTACGATGGCAACAACACCCCCGTGATCCGCGGAAGCGCTCTGGGCGGCCTCAATGGCGAGCCGAAGTGGGTGGATACCATCATGGCGCTGATGGACGCGGTTGACGCATGGATCCCCGTGCCTCCCCGTGAGACCGAGAAGCCTTTCCTCATGAGCGTTGAGGACGTGTTCTCCATCACCGGCCGCGGTACCGTGGCTACTGGACGTATCGAGTCCGGTGTGGTGAAAGTGGGCGACAACGTCGAGATCATCGGCATGCAGGAGGAGAAGATGACCAGCACCTGCACCGGTGTTGAGATGTTCCGCAAGCTCCTGGATCGCGGCGAGGCTGGCGACAACTGCGGCCTTCTGCTCCGTGGCATCGAGAAGACCGACATCCGTCGCGGCATGGTGATCGCCGCCCCCGGCAGCATCACCCCGCACACGGAATTCAAGGCTGAGATCTACGTGCTCAAGAAAGAAGAAGGTGGTCGTCACACCCCCTTCCACAACAAGTACCGTCCTCAGTTCTACTTCCGCACCACGGACGTAACGGGCGAGATCACGATGGAAGCCGGCCGTGAGATGATCATGCCTGGCGACAACGTGAGCATCACCGTGAAGCTGATCGTGCCGATCGCCATGGACAAGGGCCTCCGCTTCGCTATCCGCGAGGGCGGCCGCACCGTGGGCGCCGGACAGGTGACGGAGATCATCAAGTAATTGAATCCACAGGTGGAAAGGCCGGCTCGGGAAACCGGGCCGGCCTTCGCCGCCGAAATGAACGAAGCGACCTCACACACGGGTGTAGCTCAATTGGTAGAGCGAAGGTCTCCAAAACCTTAGGCTGCGGGTTCGATTCCTGCCACCCGTGCCCAAGCCGAACCACAACCAACGATGGCAAGCTTCAAGACATACCTGAGCGAGAGCTACAACGAGCTCATGAACAAGGTGAGCTGGCCCACGTGGAAGGAGCTCCAGAGCAGCGCCATCGTGGTGCTCGTCTCAGCACTCATCCTCTCGCTCATCATCTTCGTGATGGACTTCGTGTTCGGAGCACAGAACATGGGGGCCACCGATACCGGCTTCTGGAAAGGAATGCTCGGTTTCATCTACAAATTCCTCGCATCCTAGGCCATGGCTGAGGCGATCACAAAGAAGTGGTACGTGGTGCGGGCCATCTCCGGCAAGGAGAAGAAGGTCAAGGAACTCATCGATATGGAGGTGGGACGCACCAAGGGCATGAAGGAACGCATTGCGCAGGTGCTCATCCCCATGGAGAAGTTCTACCAGATCCGCGATGGCAAGAAGGTGAGCAAGGAGCGCAATTTCTTCCCCGGCTACGTGCTCATGGAGGCCGACCTCACCGGCGAGATCGCCCACAGCATCAAGAACCTGCCGAATGTGATCGGCTTCCTTGGTGCAGAGAAGGGCGGCGACCCCGTGCCATTGCGCCAATCGGAGGTGAACCGAATCCTTGGCACCGTTGATGAGTTGGCCGATGCAGAAGCCACCAGCGTGAATCCTTACCACATCGGTGAGGGCGTGAAGGTGATCGATGGGCCTTTCAACGGGTTCAATGGCGTGGTGGAGGAGATCAACGAGGACAAGAAGAAGCTGAAGGTGATGGTGAAGATCTTCGGAAGGAAGACACCACTGGAACTCAGCTTCATGCAGGTGGAGAAGGAGGTATAACAACGATTGCAACGGCGACCCATCCGGTCGCCATGACCAACAGAAAGAGAAAGGCAAACCCGTCCGAGCCAACCGAGAGGAAGGCGCTAACCAGGACACAAAACCCGAAGAATGGCAAAGGAGATCGCAGGCTTAATCAAGCTCCAAGTGAAAGGCGGAGCGGCCAACCCTTCACCCCCCATCGGCCCTGCACTGGGCGCCAAGGGCGTGAACATCATGGAATTCTGCAAGCGCTTCAACGCGCAAACGCAGGACAAAGCAGGCAAGGTGCTTCCCGTGGTGATCACGGTTTACGCCGACAAGTCGTTCGACTTCATCATCAAGACCCCGCCCGCAGCGGTGCAGATCATCGATGCCGCCAAGATTCAAGGCGGCAGCGGTGTCCCGCACAGCAAGAAAGTGGGCAGCATCACTTGGGATCAGGTCCGTGCTATCGCGCAGGACAAGATGCCCGACCTGAACTGCTTTTCCATTGACAGCGCCATGAGCATGGTTGCTGGCACGGCACGGAGCATGGGTGTTACCGTAACCGGCGAGAAGCCTTTCTAACCAACCACGCCATGAGCAACATCACCAAGAAGCGCAAGGCGGCGTTGGCCAAGTTCGATACCGCCAAGATCTACAGCCTTCCAGAGGCCGCGCAGATCGTGAAACAAGTGAGCACCACCAAGTTCGACGCTACTGTTGACATTGCGGTGCGCCTAGGAGTTGACCCCAAGAAGAGCACCGAGATGGTGCGTGGCACCGTTAGCCTGCCCCATGGCACTGGCCGTACCGTGAATGTGCTGGTGCTGGCCGACCCCGCAAAATGCGAGGAGGCGATGGCTGCTGGCGCCGATATGGCCGGCCTCGACGACTATGTGGAGAAGATCAAAGGCGGCTGGACGGATGTGGATGTGATCATCTGCACGCCTGCTGTGATGGCCAAGGTGGGCGCGCTGGGCCGTGTGCTCGGTCCCCGCGGCCTGATGCCCAACCCCAAGACCGGTACCGTGACCATGGATGTGGCCAAGGCCGTGAAAGAGGTGAAGGCCGGTAAGATTGATTTCAAGGTGGACAAGGCTGGTATCATCCACGCGGTGATCGGCAAGGCCTCCTTCGATGCGGCCAAGCTCAGCGAGAACGCGCACGAGCTGCTGCAGACCTTGGTGAAGCTGAAGCCCAGCACCGCCAAAGGCGCCTACATCAAGAGCATCACTGTTAGCAGCACCATGAGCCCCGGCGTGAAGGTCGATACCCGAACCGTCCAAGTGGCCTAAACCCGATACGACCATGGCAACCCGCACCCAGAAAGACGCCGCCATCGCCGAGCTCATCGGCGAGATCAAGGCCACCAACGTGCTTTACCTCACCGACGCCAGCGCCCTGACGGCCGAGGCCACCAGCAACCTGCGCCGCGCCTGCCACACCAATGGCATCCGCATGAAGGTGGTGAAGAACACCCTTCTGCAGAAGGCGATGGAGCGCATCGAGGACAAGGACTACAGCGCTCTGTTCCCCACGCTCGCCGGTCAGACCGCAGTGATGTTCGCCGACAAGGGCAACGCACCTGCGAAACTGATCCAGGACTTCCGCAAGAAGAACCCTGCTCCGAAGGACGTGGTGCCCAAGCCCCAGCTCAAGAGCGCTTGGATCGACGAGGCCGTCTTCATCGGAGACGACCAGATCGCGATGCTGGCGAACCTCAAGGGCAAGGAAGAACTCATCGGCGACATCATCGCTCTGCTCCAGAGCCCGATCAAGAACGTCATTGGCGGCCTGCAAGGCAGCGGTGGCCAAAAGATCGCTGGTCTGGTAAAGGCACTCGAAGAGCGCGCCCAAGCCTAAGATATCAGGTAAGGGCCGCGATTTCGCGGCCCCGACCCCAAACGCGTTACGCACAGTCCGCTTCCACGAACTAACCGCAACAACCCCGAACAATGGCAGACATCAAAGCACTTGGCGACCAGCTCGTCAACCTCACCGTGAAAGAGGTGAACGAACTCGCCACTTACCTGAAGGACGAGTACAAGATTGAACCGGCTGCTGCAGCCGTAGCCGTGGCCGCAGGCCCCGCCGCTGGCGGTGGTGGCGCAGCCGCTGAAGAGAAGACCAGCTTCGACGTGATCCTCAAGTCTGGCGGAGCCAACAAGCTCGCCGTGGTGAAGCTCGTGAAGGAGCTCACCGGCCTGGGCCTGAAAGAGGCCAAGGACTTGGTGGACGGCGCTCCCAAGCCGCTGAAGGAAGGCGTGTCCAAAACGGACGCTGAAGGCCTGAAGCAGCAACTCACGGAAGCCGGCGCCGAAGTTGAGGTTAAGTAAGAACCTCAATCGTTCCGCATTGCAGCGGCGTGGGAAGGTCCCGCAC
>JBATND010000166.1:0-7158 GCA_049290175.1 Flavobacteriales bacterium
GTGAACGGCAACCGCCCCGATCTTCGCCCCCGTGAACGCCATCACCATCGCGATTGACGGCTACTCATCGTGCGGCAAAAGCACGCTGGCCAAGCAGCTTGCCGCGCACTTGGGCTATACCTATATCGATAGCGGCGCCATGTACCGCGCGGTGGCGTTGCATGTGATGGAGCAGGGCCTTGCACCGGGCGGCGTGCTGGATCGCAGCGCGCTGCTGGCCGCGCTCGATGGCATCAGCATCCGTTTCGAGCACGATCCCCTGTCCGGCCACAGCGCGACCTGGCTCAACGGCCGCAACGTGGAGCACGAGATCCGCAGCATGGCCGTGAGCCAGCACGTCACCTTGGTGAGCCCGGTGCCGGAGGTGCGCGTCAAGCTGGTGCGCCTGCAGCAGGAGCTCGGCCGCGCGAAGGGCGTGGTGATGGACGGCCGCGACATCGGCACGGTGGTGTTCCCCGATGCCGAGGTGAAGCTCTTCATGACCGCGCGTCCCGAGGTGCGCGCGCAGCGTCGTTACCATGAGTTGAAGCAGAAAGGGCAGGAGGTCGATCTCGCTGCCGTGCAGGCCAACATCGCCCAGCGCGACCTTGATGATACCACCCGCGCCGCCGATCCCGTGCGCAAGGCTGCCGACGCTGTCGAGATCGACAACAGCGACATCACCGCCGAGGAGCAGTTCCAGCGTGCGCTCGATGTGGTACTGGGCAAGCTGGCCGCCGTGGGCTACGAATGATCGCCGCGATGCGCATCGGCACTTCCCTGCTGCTGGCCTTGTTCGTTCATGCAGGCGTGGCGCAGCAGCCAGCGCTCGATGAAGCCGCTGCGCGCGAGGCCGTGTACCGGATCGTGCGCCACAGCGGACTGGTGCCCAACTTCGTGGTGCGCGCCAGCAGCGAGACGCGCACGGCCATCGCGTACGTGAAGGACAAGCAGCGCGTGATCGCCTACAATCCGCAGTTCATGGCCACCGTGCTCGACAGCGCGCGCAGCGATTGGAGCGCGATCAGCATCCTCGCGCACGAGGTGGCGCACCACCTGCTGGGCCACACCATCGATCCCGCATCGCTCCGTCCCGGCGATGAATTGGCCTGCGACCGGTACTCGGGCTTCGTGCTCTTCGGCATGGGCGCCGCTCTTGCTGAAGCACTCTCCGCCCAGAGCGCGATCGGCGATCCGCACGGCACGCGCCGCCATCCGCCGAAGCATGCGCGGCTCGAAGCCATCCGCCACGGCTGGGATGAAGCGCGCCGATTGCGCGAGGGCCTTCCTCCCGAGTCACCGCGCGATCCCGATGGACTGCAATACGTCCTGAGCTTCGTTGACGATGCGAACACCTATTACGCCGACAGCCTGGGCCGCGTGGTGTGGTTCGATCAGAGCGCCTGCGCCATCCCCTTCGGCGAGCTGCGCGATGGCGGCAAGGCCGGCTTCACGCTGCAATGGATGGATGAGGCGTTCGTGATCGACGGGCGCATGGCCATCTGGCGCAAGAGCGCGCACGGCATGCCCTTGCAGGTGGGCAGGATGGAGCGGTATGCGCGTTAGGCGTTGAAGCGCATGGCATGAACGGGTGCCAGCGGCTTGCGTGCATTACTTAACCAAGGCATGGCGTAATCTTCATCCATTTACGCTTCCAAGGTGCTGTGGTACTTGCGCGTATCCCAATTGGCCAAGATGCTCTAGGTCAGATGTGAAGGCAGCGGGTACATGGCATCGTATTCCGCCCAGCTGATGAAGACCTCCTGATGGGTGGCCTCCGGGTTGGCGATGCAGATCACGGCCTTGCATGCTTTCCAGTGCGCGGCGCTAGCGCTGCACCACCAAGCGCTGATGAAGAACGCGGCCATCAAGATGGACCTCCAAGATGTACAGGCCATTCGCAAGGGTGTTAAGATCCAAGGAGGCAGAAGTGCCGGAGAAGGTTCTTCGCATGAGCACGCTACCGAGTGCGTCTCGTAACAACAACTGCTCGCCTGCGAACCGTGCATCAAGTTCAATGGTCGCGTGCATGCTCGCTGGGTTCGGATAAACGCGCAGCGCTTGCACAGGATCGATAGTTTCTTGAGGGCCAATGTTCACATCACCCCCATGCAGCCGCGTAACGAAGCGCTGCGCGGTGTCGTTGGTGGTACCGTCGCTGTACTGGTGGTAAGCGCCCCAGATGTACCAATGATCACCATCGGCGCTGGGGGCCATACCCTCTACGCTTGCCTGAGTAAAGCCTTGGTACACGTATGGGCTGATGCCAGCGTTCTCGAATACAGGCAGCAATGCGCCAGTGCTATCAAGCGCGCAGATGCCGCGCCTTGGTTGCCCATCCACGAACTGGAATTGGCCCATGACGACCAGCGCGCCACCGGGCAGCATGTACAATTTCCGGATGAGTGGCCCCAAATCACCTGCATTGGGCAATGCCCCCAAGCTGAATTGAGGGGCTTGGAAGGCCTGATCCCTGCTGCCATCGGTTAAGAAACGCGCTACACGCAATGTGTCATCGGGGAATCCCGCGAAGCGGAAGTAGCCCCCAGCGTAAACCCGCCCGTCCGGTAATGCGAGGAGATCATTGGCTGCGCCCCAGTTCATCCCTGTCCAGAAGGTGGTATCCAAGCTGCCATCGGCGTGCATGCGCTGTATGCCGCTGGTGGGTCGGCCATCGTACACGGTGCCATTGTAGTCGGCGATGAACTTGCCATCAGGCAGTTCGATGAAATCATACAGCGCCCCGTTGCCGGTGCGGTGCGTGCGCGTGGTATCCAGGTAGCCTTGGTTGCTGAACCAAATGAAGTTGTAGTCGCCCACGAAGCCGCGCACGGGGTCGTTGAGCATGTGCAGGCCGCTCATCACCACGCGGCCGTCAGGGAATACATGGTAGTCGCCGCCCTGGAGGGAGGTGAAGTAGGGGCCATTATTCATCAGGATGAAATCAGGATCAAGCGTGCCATCCAAGAGTTGCCTGCGCACGCCTGGTCCATTGCCGGAGTAGATTCGATCGTTCCAGCGCGTGAGCTTCCCTCCCATGTACGCCACATCGGGGTAGGTTTCGTCGCGGGTGCCATCCGATTCCAGCCGCACACCGCTTCTGAAGTAGATGTCGCCATCGAATTTGACCTGACCGGAGATGATTACTCGGCCATCTTCTAATGGCAATGCAGAGGCGACGTACCACGTATCGAATTCAGCACGGAAGCCCGTATCTAAGGCGAACGGCTGTTGCCCGGCAATGCGCTGCGTAAGCAGCATGGCGGCAACGCCGAGCACCTGTGCGGTACGCATGGCGCTGCTTATTGGATGATGAGCTTCTCCGTATGCACGAGTGCCCCGGCTACTGTGCATTGCACAGTGTAGGCGCCTCTCGCCCATTGCCGTGTATCGAGCAGCGCTTGGCCTTGGGCGCTTTGGAGCTTGTCGGTAGCTATCACTCGACCGATCGGATCCAGCACGCGCAGGCCGCCTTCCGTATCACTGGGCAAGAGTGAATAATTCAGTGACACGTAAGTGCTCGCCGGATTCGGCTGCAGCTTGAAGGAGCGCTGTGCCTTAGCACCATCATCCTTCGTGTCTCGAATCAAGCGCTTGGGCTCGCTTTCCCCACCCGTGAGCGGCGGGCGGCAGATGCCGTAATGGAAGCAGAGCGTATTGCTGATCCAAGTTGCGGGCCGATCGTACTGGTCCTGGATCAGCGATTCCCACGCCGCGACCTCAGCCGGATCTAGTTGCCTAAGGTCACGGGCTTGCTGTTCCAGGTTGAGCAGGTCGGCGACGAGTGTGGTCATGCGGGCGCGCTCGGCCTCCTCGGCGATAGAGAGCTTATGGTCGTCCTCCAGATCATCCATCAACGCTTGAGCACCACTGAAGTCCTCGGCCTGCACACGCAACAAGGCCTCCGCGTAGCGCGCCGCCACTGTGGGCACTTGCGCCCACACCCAGCGCAGGCTATCGTTCTCCACGCCAGTGCTGTCGCGTGTGGCATAGAGGTCGAGTAGCTCGTTGACGGCCTCGGTCATGCGCGCGTGGTGCTCACCCATCTGCGCTTCCAAGGTGGTGCGGTAGGTGTGTGTTTCCCAACTGGCGGCGATGCTGGCGATCAGGTGCGGCGGCAGCGGGTAGAGCGCATCGTATTCGGCCCAGCGGAGGAAGCCCTCTTTCTTGGTGGCATCGGGGTTGGCGATGCAGATCTCGGCCTTGATGGCCTCGGGCACTTGCTTATTCACCAGTTCCATCAGGGCCTCGGTGCTCAGATAGGGGCTCTTGCTCAGCAGGTAGGTGCGCAGTTCCCAGACATCCTGCGGCCACGCGCTCACGATCTCCTCCACGACGGCATCGGTGTTTCCGCCGTCGATCAGCTGCTCATAGAGGTAGCGCGTCTCACCGTAGTCCGTACGCGCGTTCACCAGCATGCCAGCCACACCCACTACACCGGGGTCCACGCTGATCAGGTGCGGGGTGCATTCGCTGCTCATGCCATAGGGGATGCCTGCGGGCAGCAAGAGGTCGGAGACGTGCTCGGGGAAGAGGCCCGTGCCCGTGCGGTAGTAGTAGGTGATGGGGTGGTCCGTATCCACGTAGAAATCCCACTTCTCCGTCTCGCCGCTCCAACCATCGAGAGTATTGTCCGCTCCACGACCGGCAGAGGCTTGGATGGTGCGGATAGTGTGGAACGCTGCGTCGGCCTGCCCCTCGACCTTCCTACTGTACAGGTTCTTGTCCACGTTGCTGTTCGTGTTGCAATACTTCTGCAGGCCGATGATGGCGCTGTAGCCTCCGGGTTCGGTGCTGGCGCATACGCCCTCGCCCACGAAGCCGGTGCTGAGGTTGGTGGCCGTGTTCTTCCAGATCTTGTCGTTGTGGTCGCGGCTGTAGCCTACTACGATGGCCTCGGCGGGCAATACCGGATTCGCTTGCTCGGAATGCACTACGTTGTCGTGGAGCTTGAAGCCAAAGGACTCATAGGTGTAAATGCCGCGTGGCATGCCGAACCAGAACTCTTCAGTTGGATGTGTGAAGGCGATGGCTCTGTCCGTAATCTCGAAGTCGTTGTTGCGCACGGTGAAACCGGTGATGCCACTGGCATACACGCCGCAGATCGTGTTGGAGAAACTGCTGTTCTCTAACGTGAACATGCTGTTGGTGGGCGCGCCCAGGGCATGCACGCCGTGGTCGAGGCCGGTGAAGCTGGTGGGCACACGCTCGGCGGCGGTGCAGGGCGTGCCCGGCGTGGGGCACGCATCGGTGACCACGAAGCGCGAGCCGTAGGTGTGCAGGCCGTGGCCGAGCAAGTGGGTCTCCGGCACATTGGCGATGGTGTTACGGAAGGTGCAGGCCTGGAAGGCGATGCCGCGCACGCCATCGAGCTTGATCAGTTCCTCGGTGCCCAGTTCAGCTTGCAATGCGCCCTCGGTGAACTCGAAGACGGCATGCACGAACTGGCTGCGGTTGCGCGTCTCGAATTGCATGTTGCTGATCTGCCCGTAGGGCCGGAACTGGACGGCGGGTCGGCAATCGCGCACAACACCGCCGGGCTGGGCCTGGGTGCCCTTGATCTTCACCACGCCGCCACCTTTCGTCAGGTCGTTCAGGTCGCCCACCAGGATGCCGATGGCCGCATTGTCGACGACCCCGCCGTTGCGCAACTCGAAGTAGCCCTGGTTGGTGGGGTTCTGCGCCAGGTTGGAATTGCCCAGCACTTGCACGCCTTTCCATTCCTTACCGCAGCTGTTGTGCAGCAGTCCGCCATCCACGATCACGCTGGCGCCGGGCTCTATTATCAGCGCCGTGTTGGGTGCGAAGTTGACGGTGTTGGTGATGGTGAGCGTGGCGCCGGGCATCACGCGCACATCCTGCGTGAGGTTCTTGTGGATGCTCCAGGTGGTATTCTCGGTAATGACGCGCGCAACGGTCGGCTGCTCGGCGAGGTCGGATTCCCAGAGGCCGCGGCCCCATGTTCCCGCGCGGAGTTTGCCCGCGCAGTAGTTGATGTCGAGGTCGTTTACGCGCACGTTAGGCAGGGCAGCATAGAATGGCTCCCATGCTACCTCAGCTTCCGAACCGTTCCGGTAGTACACACCCGCATCCGTCGCGATGTAGAGCCCGTCTTCCGTGCCATTTTGGTAGACGATGTCGTTTACAGGGAGGTTCGGTAGGCTGCCCAACGGATCCCAATTCGTCCACGTATCGCCCCGGTCACTAGAGTGAAACACCTTCTTGTCAGCCGAATAGCCGCTGATCGTGACCCAAATGCGATGGGCATTCAGCGGATCAATGGTCACTTGAGTTGCGGCCATATTAGGGAAGGGGAGATCAACGAGTTCCAACGCAGGCTGGCCTGTTGAGTTGATGACGATTGGCGCCGCTCTGCGGAGCAGCCTTGATTCTTGAACCCCTGCACTACAGACATAAGATACAGTCAAGCCATAGACTCCTTCTTCGTTACCGGGGGCAATCGCGAGATCGACCCAGGCCCTTTGGTCGCAGGCGAATTCGTTAGTTGAGAAATCCACATTCTGCCAATGGGAATGCCTTGAGAACTGGTCCATTTGCGCGGTGGCAGGAGCTTCCGAATTCACTTCTTTCCAAATATCACTGTAACCAAGGACAAGTTTGGCATCGTGTTCATCAAACTCCATGGGCCGTCTCGCTCCAGCCGTGTACCAGCCTTCGGCGTGCAACAATTTCGGGCATGTGTTGGTTAGCCATCCGCCTGTAATACAGTTCGGGTCAATCGCCCCATCAAAAAGCTTCACCACTGGCAGATATCGCTCATCCGTGCCGTAATGGTGCCTTCCAGTCGGGTCGATTGCAACTGAACCGCCGTCGCCGAAGACAAGATGCCTCCACCTGTTTTCTGTTGGAGCGGAAGGGAGCAATCGCCGTACTCCGTTGTCAAACTCGCCTGAGATAATTGAACTCGGATGAGTTGGATCGCTTGCCAGCGCTGTAACCAACCCAACCCCAAGACCAATATTGCGATTCTCCCAAAGCGGAGTGGCACCAAAGGGATTCGTGCAACGGTGTATGCCACCATGATTGCCGATCCAAAGTTCAGCTCCATCAGGAGTGAACGCTGCGACTTGCTGGTCATCATGAATACGTTCGTAGGTATCTGGATTCTGCAAAAGGCCGTCACCGAAAAGGCTCACGGTTGTTCCGCCGTTGGTGGAC
>JBATND010000167.1:0-12928 GCA_049290175.1 Flavobacteriales bacterium
CGCAGGGCGTGTATGAATACCGCGTGCCGGGCGTGCTCCCGTGCAATGAGGCGATCAGCTTCCTCACCGTGAGCGTGACCACGCGCGCTTACGCGGGCTGCGATGCTACTCGTAGCGCATGCGTTAATGAGACCCCCTTCTTGCTCTTCTCTGCGCTTACCTGCAACCCGGACAACAATGGCACTTGGCTTACGCCCAGCCTAGCGCCGTTGCCGTCGGGGATCTTCACGCCTGGATCCAGTACGCCCGGTGATTACCGTTACATCGTGGCTGGCACTTCGCCGTGCGCGAACGACACGGCCATTGTGAGCGTGTTCCTGAACGAAGCGCCCGATGCGGGCTGTCCGGGCCTCGCCTCGTTGTGCGCGAACCCTGGGGCGCCTGCGGTGAACCTCTTCAACTTCCTGGGTTGCACGCCGAATCCGATTGGGACGTGGTCGGGTCCCGGCCCGCTCAACCCGCCCGGCTTCTTCACGCCAGGCGTTAGCATTCCGGGCGTGTACACCTACACCGTGACGAACAGCTGCGGATCGGCCAGCAGTACCGTGACCGTGGCGGTTGGTACGCCGGGCAACGCGGGTTGCAATGCCTCGGTGCAGCTCTGCTCCGACATCAGCGCCTTCGCCATGCTCCCGTTTCTTGGTTGTGGGCCTACTCCAGGCGGCACGTGGCGCGGCCCCCTGCCACAGACCACCGTGGTGGATGGTGTATTCACGCCGGGCACCAGTCTTCCTGGCACCTACGAATACGCTGTAGCAGGCACAGGCAGTTGCCCAATGGCCACGGCCAACCTCACCATCACAATCACAGCATTCAAGGAGGCAGGTAGCAACAACAGCCTCTCCATTTGCCGCACGGCAGGGGCCACCAATCTCTTCCCTTTGCTCGGCCCCACAGCGCAACCAGGCGGCTTGTGGTTCTTCAATAGCGTAACGCCGCACTCGGGCACGCTACTGCCCTCTGTGGATCAGAGCGGGAATTACGTGTACCGCCATGCAGCGAATGGTCCTTGTGCCGCTGACTCCGCCATCGTGAGCGTGGTGATCTACGATCAGCCGGAGGCAGGATGCGGGAATCTGATCCAAGCATGCAGCACTACGCCGCCTTTCCTGTTGTTCAATTCGATCGGATGCTCGCCCAGCACGGGAGGCGCTTGGTTCAATCCATCGGGCCAGCCCCACACGGGCATCTATGATGCTTCGGTGGATGTGAGCGGCGCATACAAGTACCGCGTTCCCGGCAACGCGGGTTGCGGCCCCGATTCCACGTACGTGACCGTGCTGGAATACCAAGCGGTTGATGCGGGCGATAACGGCCAGGTGCAGGTGTGCAGCAATGGCCCACAGTTCGAGCTCTTCAACCATTTGCAAGGAAACCCGCAAGCCGGCGGAACCTGGTTCAATCCATCGGGCGGAGTCTTCGCTGGAACCTACATCCCGGGCTACTCGCAGCCGGGGGTGTACAAGTACAAGTTGATTGGTACCGCGCCTTGCGCGAATGACAGTGCTACGGTCACGGTGTTCCAGAGCGAGGCATCCGATGCCGGCATAGGCACCAACGCGGCTTTGTGCAGCAGCCAGAGCGAAGTGGAACTGATCACGCTCTTGGGCGGCACGCCCGATGCTGGTGGTACCTGGACCTACAATGGGGTTGAGGTGCCGGGAACGCTGGACCCAAGCGTGGCGCCTTCCGGCGTTTACCGGTACAAGGTGAATGGCATTCCTCCGTGCCCGGCTGATAGCGCTGCAGTGATCGTCACCATTACAACCCAAGCATGGGCTGGAGAGGATGGCGGCATCACGGCGTGTGAAGGCGCTGCGGAGATCGATCTGGTGAATGGCCTGAATGGCGCGGTGACGCCTGGGGGAACCTGGTCGAACGATTGCGGCCTTGGTGCGCTTACCGGCGGCACCTACGATGCGAGCGCGCTGTTGGTGGGCCAGAGCTGCAACCTGATCTACGCGCATGCGGCCGATGGGCCATGCCCGGCAACCAGCGCCACGGTCACGGTTTCCATCGTTGGCGCGCTCGATGCTGGCGAGGACACAACGATGCAGGCATGCCGTGGCAACGTCGTGAACCTGTTCGAAAGCCTTGCCGGAACTCCGCAGACAGGTGGTTATTGGATCAACGTGGATGGTGCTGCTGGCTTCCTTCCGGGTGGCTTCTTCTTGACTTCCCAAGTTGCGGCTGGCACGATCTCGCGCTTCGACTATGTGCTTCCCACACTCACCGATTGCCCAGGTGATACCGCAACAGTGACCGTTGAGGTGATCGATGGGCCTGTTGCTGGGGTTGGTGGGTCTTGCACGTACTGCTCCACCAATCCGCCCATCAATTTGGGCAACTGCCTCTCCGGTTCGCCGGATGCTGGTGGGCAATGGTTCAACTCGAACTGGTCAGGGATCCCGGCCACTTACCTGCCGGGCAACGGTGGTGGTCAGTTCCATTATGTGGTGAGCGGCAATGGCATCTGTCCCTCGGATACGGCCACCATCACACTCAACGTGACACAGTACCCCAACGCAGGGCAGAGCAACACGCTTACCACCTGCTCCGCCAGCGATGCCACGGACCTCTTCTCCTTGCTTGGCCCGAACGCGCAACCAGGTGGTAGCTGGCTCTACACCTCCGTGGTGCCATCACAGGCCCACGGTGGCGTGTACAATCCCGCTGTTGATTCGACAGGCAATTACCTCTACACGGTGCAGGGCGCTTTCCCTTGCGGGAATGCAACGGCGGTAGTGGTGGTAACCGAGAATCAGGCGCCCAGCGCGGGCTGCAATGCGACCCATACGTACTGCACGAACAGCCCAGAGATTCCCATGCTCTTGCTGTTGGGCTGCTCGCCGCAAACGGGAGGTACGTGGATCTATGTGACCGGAGGCAACGCGCCTTTTGCAGGTCCGAATTTCAATCCGGCCGTTCATGGCGCAGGCGTTTATCGCTACCGAGTGAATGGCGTTTCGCCTTGTGCGGATGACAGCGCAGAGGTCACCATCAACCTGAACCCTGCCACGAATGCAGGACTAGGGGCCACAGTGACCGCTTGCTTGACGCAAACCGCTGTGGACCTCTTCGTACAACTCGGCCCGAGCGCGCAGCCCGGCGGCACATGGTCCGATAACAACGGGTCGGGCGCTCTCTCCGACAGCACCTTCAACCCCTCTCTCGCCGGCAATGGCAGCTGGGGATTCACCTACACCGTTACGGGCCTTTTCCCGTGCGCTAGTTCTTCGGCGAATGTGACCGTGAATGTGGGCGTAGGTGGAAGCGCCGGCACCGATAGCATCGTGGTGGTCTGCGGCAACATCACCGCGTACGACCTCTTCACTGCGTTGGGTGGCAGCCCTGAGCAAGGCGGTGCGTGGACCGATGGTGCAGGAACGGGTGCGCTCGGCCTCAATGGGATACTGAATGTGAGTTTGCTGCCTGTTGGCGCGCAATACCCATTCGCCTACACGATCAACGATCCGAACTGCGGACCAGTGACAGCCGTGGTGCGCGTGACCGCTGCCCCGTACCCCGTTGCTGGAACGGGCGCAAGCCTAACCCTCTGCTCGATCTCGAGTGCTGTGAACCTCTTCGACCAACTCACAGGCAACCCCGATGTGGATGGCACATGGTCGAATCCCAGCGGTCAGGCGCATGGCGACTTCTTCGTGCCGGGAACGCATGCGCCGGGCAACTACACCTATACGGTGGCCGGTACCCTGCCATGTGCCGATGCCTCGGCGGTGATCAGCATCGTTGTGAATCAGCCGCCGAATGCGGGCAGCAACGGAAGCCTGCTCGCGTGCGACACGGTGCTCGCGCTCGACCTGTTCAGCGGCTTGCAAGGCACGCCACAGAGCGGTGGTGCTTGGAGCGACATCAACGGCACGGGCGGCCTCAGCGGAGGTTTGCTCAACACCACGTCCATCGTACCGGGCGAATACGGCTATGGCTATACGGTGAGCGTGCCCGGATGCACGCCAGTAACAGCGGTGGTGAATGTCCGTGTTGTCGGCGGCGTGCAGGTGGATGAGGTGAGCACCGCGTGCATCACCCGCGATCGCACCTACGTGCTCACCTTCACGATCAGTGAGGGCGATGCCGCAAGCTACCAGGTGAACGGTGTGGAAGGCAGCTTGAGCGATGCCGCTCCATACGTCTTCACCAGTGCTCCCTTATTCACGAGCGAGTCCTACGAGGCCTTCATCAGCGATCAATACGGTTGCGCGGTGGTGCGCATCGCGGGTGGCTCGCCGTGCGATTTCGCCAGCGATGTGTTCGTGCCCGAGAGCTTCTCGCCCAACGGCGATGGCGTGAACGACCGCTTCATCATACCCGGCATCGAGGGCTATCCCGCCAACCGCATCACCATCTTCAACCGCTGGGGAGCCAAGCTCTACGAAGCTTCCGGCTATGACAACCGCAGCGTGTTTTGGGACGGCTCTACCGACCAAGGGGAAGCGCCTGCGGGCACTTACTTCTATGTCCTTGAGTTGGGCAGCGGGAAGGACGCGCTGACGGGCTTCATCTATCTGAACCGATGAGGGTCGCCATGCGCATAGCCGTTGCCGTGATCGCCTTGTTGGCGTTGAATCCTGCACGTGCGCAGCAGGATCCGCTGTACAGCCAGTACATGTTCAACATGCTGGCGGTGAATCCGGCCTACGCTGGCAGCGCCGACATCTTCACCACCATGGCGCTGAGCCGCCACCAATGGGTGGGCTTCGCTGGCGCGCCCAGCACGCAAACGGTGCTGGCCCATACGCCATTGAAATTGCAAGGACTGAGCGCGGGCTTCTCCTTGCTCAACGACCGCATCGGCCCCTCGCGGCAAACGGGCTTCTACTTGGATTGCGCGTACCGCATCCGCACCGGGAAGGATTCTCGCCTGGCCTTCGGGCTGAAGGGCGGCGCCAATCTGTACCAAGCAGACCTGGCCGCGCTGAGCACCGTGGATCCCGATGCGGCGAATGCCAGCGTGCGCGGTGAGCTGTTGCCCAACTTCGGCTTCGGCGTCTTCTGGCACTCGCCCACCTACTATGTGGGCCTGAGCGCGCCGAAGCTCCTGCAGAACGAGATCGACGCGATACCCGCTGCGGGCATCGTCACCGCCGTGGAGCGCAGGCACTGGTTCCTCACCGCGGGCTACGTGATCGATATCGATCGCAGCGTGAAGTTCAAGCCCTCGATGATGCTGCGCATGGTGCAGGGCGCTCCGCTATCGGTGGATGTGAACGCGAACTTCCTCTTCCGCGAGCGCATCTGGTTGGGTGGCATGTACCGCGTGGGCAACGCCTTCGGTGTGCTTGGCCAGTATCAGATCAACGATCAGCTGCGCATCGGCTATGCGTTCGACCTTACCACCACGCGGATCGGCGCGTACAATGCCGGCACGCACGAGCTGATGCTCAACTACGACCTGCGCTTCTTCACTGGCCGCGCCTCTTCGCCGCGCTACTTCTGAACCCATGCGCGCCCTGCTGACCCTCATCTTCGTATTCGGCCTCCTGGCGGCCGCGTCGGCGCAGCGCAATACCGACCCTTATGTGCGCGAGGCCGACCGCTACTATGCCAACATGGCTTATGCTCGCGCTGCTGAGTTGTACCGCACCGCCGCTGAACTGGGCGCAGTGAACGAGCACGTGACCAAGCGCTTGGCCATTTGCAGCGCGAAACTCGGTGATGTGGTCGAGGCCGAGCGCTGGTATGCCGTGGTGGTGAAGTTCCTGAACCGCGAGCCCATCGACCTGTACAACTACGCCGAAGCGCTGAAGGCGAATGCGCGCTATGAGGAGGCGGAGCTTTGGATGGACCGCTACTTGGCCCTCAGCGATACCGATGGCCTCGAGCGCCGCAGCAATATCGCGCTGTTCGCCCGCAAGCTGCAGATGGACCAGGACCGATTCAATGTGCGGCGGCTCTCGATCAATACGCCGGGAGCGGACCTCGCTACCGCATGGATCGGCCCGCAGCGCGTGGTGTTCAGCAGCTCGCGCCAAGGCACCGGGATGATCAAGCGCGAAGCCGCATGGAACGCCCAGCCCTTCCTCGATCTCTTCACCGCCGAGGTGACCGCGAGCGGCGATCTCACGAATGTGGCTCCGCTCGAAGGCACGGTGAACACGCGCTATCACGAAGGCCCCGCAACGGCCAGCACGTCTGGCGATGTGCTCTGGTTTACGCGGAACAATTTCTATAAGGGCCGTGCGCGCCGAAGCCAACGCGGCGTGAGCAGGCTCGCGATCTATCGCGCCAGCAGGGCGAATGGGGCCTACACCAACGAGGAGCAGTTCCTCTACAATAACCCCGAGGTCAGCATCGCTCACCCTTCGCTCTCGGCCGATGGCAAGCGACTCTTCTTCGCCAGCGACATGCCCGGCGGCTATGGGGGCACCGATCTGTACGTATGCGAATTCACCGACGGCCAATGGAGCGAGCCCCGCAACCTGGGCCCTGCGATCAACACGCCGTTCAACGAGAGCTTCCCATTCATCGCTGCCGATGGCAGCCTCTTCTTCGCCAGCAACGGACATCCCGGCCTCGGTGGCCTCGACATCCTGCGCGCCACACCTGGACAGGATGGTCGGTACGCGGGGGCGCTGAACCTGGGTGCGCCCGTGAACAGTGCGCGAGACGACTTCGCCTTCATCATCGATGCAGCGGGGAAGCGCGGTTTCTTCACCAGCAACCGGCCGGGCGGCATGGGCGACGATGACCTCTATGCCTTCGAGATGCTCGCGCCCTTGGAAGAGCGCTTCTTGGTTACCGGTCGCGTGATCGATGATGAGCACGAAACCCCGGTCGCCGATATCGAAGTGCGCTTGACCGACCTGGATGGTGGAGCGGCGCTCACCACCACCACGGATTCCAAAGGCGAATACACCTTCAGTGTCCGCAAGGACCGCACCTACAAGATCACGGCGCGCATGAAGGGCCGCTTCGAGGGCGAGCAGCATTTGAACACGGCTACCATCGAGCGTGAGCTCATCGCCTCGCGCGATGTCCACCTGGTGGCCGATGCGGGCGTTTGGATGCGCGGCGCGGTGCGCGAAAAGGATGGCCCGGGCTTCGTGAGCGGTGCCAAGGTGTGCGCGGTGAACCTCAGCAGCTTCAGTTCCGATTGCCGATTCACGGGTGCCGGCGGCGATGTGAGCATGCGCCTGCAGACCAACGAGGAGTTCGAGGTGGTGGTGGAGAAGGCCGGCTATTTCAGCCTCAGTATCCCCATCTCCACCATCGGCATGCGCAGCGGGGTGATCGATCTGGGCCAAGCGCGCGACCTGGTGATGGAGCCGATCGCATTAGGCCAGCCCATCGCATTCAAGCACATCCGCTGGGCAGAGAAGAGCGCGCAACTGGATCCGAGGGCGCGCGCTGAGCTTGATCTGCTTGCCGAGCGCCTCGGGGTGAATCCCAGCGTGATGATCGAAGTGGGCGTGCATTCCGATTCGCGCGGCGACCAGAAAGAGCAGCAAGAGCTCTCGCAGAAGCGCGCCGATGCCATCGCTGCCTACCTCGCGCAGAAGGGCGTGGCCAAGGATCGCGTGAGGGCCAAGGGCTTCGGTGCCACGCGCTTGCAGAACCATTGCGTGCCCGGCGTTCAATGCTCCGAGGAGGAGCATGCCGCGAATCGCCGCAATGAGTACGTGGTCACCTCCGTGGCGCAATGATGCCGTTCTCTGGCAGCGCAGCGAAACGATAGCCCTGCGCGCGCCACGCCTCCAATGCCCTCGGTAGCGCGAAGCGCAGACGTTGTTCCGCCTTGATGCTATCGTGGAATACGATGATGGATCCGTTCCTAGCGCACTGAAGCACATTGCTCAGGCAGGCTTCAGGTGTAGTGCGCGAGTCGTAATCCATGCTCAGTACATCCCACATCACCACGTCATATCGCTGTCGCAGTTGTGCGGATTGCTTGCGCGTGATGCGGCCATAAGGCGGCCGGAAGAGCCGTGTGCCCGTGATGGCTTGTGCACGTTCGGCATCGGCGATGTAGTCGCTTGCCGGCGTTGACCAGCCGTTCACATGGCTATGGGTGTGGTTGCCGATGGAGTGCCCCTCGGAGCGCATGCGCTGGAGAAGAGCACTATGCTGCTCGGCGTTGCGGCCTACAAGGAAAAAGGTGGCGCGCGCTCCGTTCTCAGCAAGGATATCGAGCACCCACGGGGTCACCTCAGGCGTTGGACCATCGTCGAAAGTGAGGTAGAGCGTGCGCTCCTGCACGTTCATGCGCCATAGCAGCCCCGGCCAGAATAGCCGTAGCAGCGCGGGCGGCCTCACCGGCACCATGGTATTAGAACCGCATCCGCGAATTCTTCCGCTGGTTCTGCGCTTTGCTCATGCGGAATAACTCGTCGGCGGCTTGGAAGCGCGCTTCGAGCTTCGCGCCGTAGGCGCTATCCATTTGGGTGGCCACTTGGGCGAGCCTGCCCATCACGGCGTGCGTGATGTCGGCCTCTTTCGTGAGCGGAGCCACGAATTGCGGCTCCAAGCTCATGAACCAGGCGAGGTTCTCTTCCATGATGGTGAAGAGGCGTCCGGCCACTGCATTCGCTTTCGCCGTATCTCCAATGGCGTAGAAGGCCTCGACGGTTGGCAGGAGCACGCGATCGAAGGGCACATTGCGATCGGGCATCTTATCGATGCTCAGATTGAGGATAGTGCGTGCATCTTCCGTGCGGCCCTCTTCGATGAGCTCTTCGGCCAATGCGCTCAGCTGCAGGCGCAGGTTGGTGGTCATGCGCAAGATGTTCTCGTCGAGGTAGATCTGGCCCTCGGTCTCCATGTTGCCCCAACGGAACTTCTCGGTCACGGTGCGGAACATTCGATCCGTGGCCACTGTGCCAGCGCTGCCTGTGCGTGGATCGCTAGGTGTCACCAACGGCACGATGCGGTAGGTGAGGCCCTCCAGTTGGAAGTAGTCCTGCAGGCCGATGTAGCTGTCTGGGCCGGTGGTCACGGCGAAGTAGATAGGGCGCGACCAATCGTTATTGGCCAGCAGGTCGAGCACCAGGAAATGGTTCTTCATCACTGCGCTGCGGCTGATGCGCCAGGTTATGGCGTCCACGATGCGCGCGGTGTCCTTGAGTTCCACCACATTGTTGGCGAGCACCTGCTCACGGTTCACGGGGATGGTGAAGGCATCGGACGGCAGGATCGCGTAGCGGTCGCCGCCAGCGCTCTGCATGGTTTTGTCGTTGATGGCATATGCGAGTGCTTTGCGCAGGTCCATAGGCACGGGATTCTTCTCGTCACGCGGCATCAGGTACACGGCATCGCGCGTGCCTTGGCGGTACTTCTCCGGCGGTATGGTGAAGGGCACCGGGTCGCTCTCGTAGGCCTTGCGCCGCATCTGATCGATGTACCAATCGGTGTTCAGCAGGCTGAGGTTCACCACGCGCACATCGGTGCGGATGTTCTCCACCTCCTGTGCGTACCACAGCGGGAAGGTGTCGTTATCGCCATTGGTGAAGAGGATGGCGTTGGGCGCGCAGCTCTCCAAGTAGTTGCTGGCGAGGTCGCGTGCGGGGTAGCGGTTGCTGCGGTTGTGGTCATCCCATCCATCGGCCACCATGATGGCGGGAACGGCCAGACCGGCCAGCGAGGCAAGCATCCCGTGCGCGGCATCGGAACGCATGAAACGACCGAGCAGCGCGAAGGCTGCAACCGCTCCAACGCCCACAATGGCCATGAAGAAGAGGATGTACGAAACAGCGTGGTGGTCACCGGCAATGCCCTCCACGATGTATTTCAACGCGCCAAGCCCGATGGCACTGGCCGCAACGATGCCGAGGTCGCGCATGGCGAAGCCACGGGCCGCATCGTAGAGCGCGAACACGCCCAAGCCGATCCAGATGGCGAAGGCATAGAAGGAGCCTACGTATGCGTAGTCGCGCTCACGCGGCTGATAGGGCGTCTGGTTCAGGTAGATCACGATCGCCACGCCGGTGAAGAAGAAGAGCAGCATCACCACGCTCCAGTCGCGCCCGTGGCGCAGCAGCTGGTACACGAAGCCGATGAGGCCCAGGATCAAGGGCAGCAGATAGAAGCGGTTGAGCGCCTTGTTGAGCGTCATGCTCGATGGCAGCACGTCCTGATTGCCCAAGCGCTGCGCATCGATGGCCTTGATGCCTGTGAGCCAATTGCCATCCATGATGTTGCCATGGCCCTGAACATCGTTCTGGCGACCAGCGAAATTCCACATGAAATAGCGCCAGTACATCCAATCGAGCTGGTAGGCCGTGAAGTAGCGCAGGTTCTCGCCCTGGGTCGGCTTGAAGATCTTGGTGGGCCGCCCCTGCCGATCGGTGCCGCGCATGGGCACGCCCTTGAATTCGCTCCAGCTCTTGTAGGCAGATACGTGGCTGGGGCTGCTGCTGTACATGCGCGGGAACGCCATGGTGAACTGCGGGTCGTACACCACTTCGGATCCTTTGCGTGCATCGGTCACGATGTATTCGTGGCGGATGGTATGGCCTGGATTCAGCTCCACGAAGTGGTCGGCGCTCCAGCGGTCGTAGAATTTCTGCGCGGGTTTGCCGTTCTTCTCCACCACGTAGGTGGCGGTATGCACCGGCGTTCCATCCTTGCGCTCGTTGGACATTGGGCTATCCCAGAACTGGCCGATGAGCAGCGGCCGATCGCCGTATTGCTCGCGGTTCAGGTAGCTCAGCAGGTTGAAGACGTTCTCCGGATTGTTCTCGTCGATGGGTGGGTTGGCCACGGAGCGGATAACGATCATGGCGTAGCTGCTGTAGCCCACCAGGATCACCGCAACGCCCAGGATCACCGTATTCCACAGCACTTGGCCGCGGCGCTGGGTCCAGATCAAGCCCCAAGTGACAGCGCCGATCAGCAGCAACGCATACACCAGCACGCCGGTGTTGAAGGGCAGGCCCATGCCGTTGACGAAACGGAGCTCGAACCAGCCGGCCACCTTCACCAGGCCGGGGATGATCACGGCTTGGATGGCGCCAAGGATCACCGCCGATACCACGAACGTGAGCACCACGCCCCAGGGGGTCACCGGGTAGCGCTTGAAGTAGTACACGAAGGCGATGGCCGGGATGCAGAGCAAGTTGAGCAAGTGGATGCCGATGCTCAGGCCCATGAGATAGGCGATGAGGATGAGCCAGCGGATGTTGTGCGCCTCGTCGGCCACGCTCTCCCACTTGAGGATGGCCCAGAACACGATGGCAGTGAAGAAGCTCGAGAGCGCGTACACCTCGCCTTCCACGGCGCTGAACCAGAAGCTGTCGCTCCAGGTGTAGGCCAAGGCTCCCACCGCCCCGCTGCCGAGGATGGCATACACCGCGCCAATGGTGAGCTCGCGACCATCACGCAAGGCCAGCTTGTGCGCCATGTGCGTGATGCTCCAGAAGAGGAAGAGGATGGTGAAGGCGCTGGCCATTGCGCTCAGGATGTTCATGGCCACCGGCACATTCTCGGGGCTCACGAAGGCGCTGGCCACACGGCCCAGGATCATGAACAGGGGAGCGCCGGGCGGGTGGCCCACCTCCAGCTTGTTGGCCGTGGCGATGAATTCACCGCAGTCCCAGAAGCTTGCCGTGGGCTCAATGGTGGTGATGTAGGTCCATGCGGCAACCAGGAACACCACCCAGCCGGTGATGACATTGAGCTTCTTGTAGTCCATGCGTGGGTCTCGTTCGCGAAGCGGCGAAAGTACCCAACGGCTGTTGCCCATCATGCTCGTTTTGAACTGTTGTGGTGAAGGATCTTGCTACATTCGCCCCCGCTTTGCGCCAGCAGAGCGGTACTGGCCGATGGTGTAACTGGCAACACGTCTGATTTTGGTTCAGAAGAGTCTAGGTTCGAGCCCTAGTCGGCCAACAGGAAAGCGAACCCCGCGAGAGCGGGGTTCTTCATTAAGCGGGGCCGAATAGGGCGAGAAGTTCATCCCGCACGGCCTGAGCGTTGGGCCTGTGCGCGATGCGGGGAGCCCTAGTCGGCCAACTAAGAAGCCCCGCGAGTAGCGGGGCTTATTGTTGGCCGACTGCCAAGTGCGAAGCGCTTGGCGGCGCTGAAGAGCGCCGGGCGAGAAGTTCATTCCGCACGGTTTGAGCGTTGGGCTTGTGCGAGATGCGGGAAGCCCTAGTCGGCCAACAGGAAAGCGAACCCCGCGAGAGCGGGGTTCTTCATTTTGGCAGGGCCGAATAGGGCGAGAAGTTCATCCCGCACGGCCTGTGCTACTCTGATGGACACGAATGGACAAGAAGGGACGCCCTCACCTCGAGTGGCGTCAATACCCGTCCATTCGTGTCCATAAAGACCCTCTATTGCGCAGCCGGATCCTGCTTCAGCAGGCCGACCATGGTTGAGTAAAGCTCTGGTAAAGACGATTTGAACTCGTGGGGCTGCTCGAAGAAGTACTCCACCGCCACAGCGAAGAATTCCTCCTGATTGGTGCTGGCATACTTGCGGAAAAGCCCCCCTGTCCCAGCAGCGATCCGGCTCACCTCGGCTTGGGCCAATTCCCTCCAGCGCTGCATCAGCCGGGGATCAAGGCGCACATAATCCTCTTCATCGGCTTTGTGCTCGAACCAAACGGCGTGGGCCATCTCATGCAGGCCCAGATTGCGCGCATCATCCACGATGCGGTAGTCCTCATAGAAGCGCTTCCAGGAAACCACGATGGCGCGCATGCCTGGATTCACCTCGCCCACATGGTCCTCCTTGCTGATGCGCGATCGGTAGCGGTCGGGGTAAACGATGATGCGCGAGAAGTGCGTGAGGTTGTAGATGGGAAGGCCGAAGGTGAGCTGCACCACCGATGCCGCGAGCAGTTGCTGCATCTCGGGCGTCACCTCGATGCCACGTCCGATGAAATCCTTGTCCGCCACTACCGCACGCACCCGGTCGCGGAAATGGGCTTGCTGACGCTTATCGAGTCGCACATAGTAGATCAGCTCGCGCA
>JBATND010000168.1:0-8201 GCA_049290175.1 Flavobacteriales bacterium
CTCTGGCACTTGTGCGGGGTGATGGGGAAGTGAGGGTTCGCTATCCCTTTAGCTTTGAACGGAAAATCAATCAGCATGAGCACCACGGACATTAAGTTGGAGATCGTCGAGCGGCTGATGGCGGTCAGAAACCGCTCATTGCTGAAGAAGCTGCACGAAATGCTGCTGGCTGACCAAGACGCTTGGGCACCCACTGCTGCTGAACTGGCCGAACTTGATGCCCGCAGGGCCAAGCGAATCTCGGGCAAGAGCGTCGGAATGGAGCGCAGCCAAGCCATCCGGCGACTCAAGTCGCGCAAGTAAGATGCGTTATCGCGTTGTCTTACAGCCTGAAGCGGAACTGGAGGCTGCTGAGGTGCGCGATTATTACGATGCCGCCCGCAATGGACTCGGTGATCGCTTCCTTCAGGAACTTGATGATTGCTTGAAAGCGCTTGAAAGCAACCCGAAACGGCAACGGCGAAAAGGGCCGTACCGCCACGCCATGTTGAAGCGATTCCCTTACCGCGTGGTCTTCGAGGTTCAGGGAGCTGACGTCTTCGTGTATGAATTGCGACACGCAAGCCGACGGCCGAGTGAACGATACGGTCCGTGACTTTCTGCGCCAACGTTGGCGCGCGCTTGCTCTGGCACTTGTGCGGGGTGATGGGGAAGTAGTCCCCGCCTCAACACCTGCGCGTGAAGAACTGCGTTGCTTGAACAGGCGGCTGTAGCCCCGCCCGGTCCTTGCTTTACGCACGCATGCGCTTGTTCATCGTATTCGCTTGTTCCCTTAGCGCGGGCCTTTCCAGCGCGCAGTCGCTCTGGCGGCTCGATAGCCTCGTGGCCACATGGCCTGTTCGCACCGCCATTGAAGAGAGCCGCCGAACGCATCGCCCCGGCGTGGTGCGCGCCATGGACACGCGCGGCCTCTACGCGAGCCTGAAGCCCATGGCCCGGGTGCTGCCCGTGTTCGCCGACAGCGCCGTTGACCGCTTCGTGAACCTATTGGGCGAGCCGCGCCGCGAGGACCTGCGCGCCGCTTTGGGCCTGCTGGAGGAATACGCGCCGCTGATCGATGGCGCATTGCTGCGGAACGGAGTGCCCAAGGAGCTGCGCTACCTGCCACTCGCGCTTTCGTGCATGAATACCATGGCCGCTGGTCGCGAAGGCGGTGCGGGCCTGTGGATGCTGAGTTATCCCGTTGCCGTGCGCTACGGCTTGCGCATCGATGAGGTGATCGACGAGCGGCGCGATCCACGCTTGAGCACCATGGCCGCTGCGCGATGGCTCAAGGACCTGCATGCGCGCTACAACGATTGGCCCACAGCCGTCATGGCCTTCGCTTGCGGCCCAGCGAACGTGACGCGCGCCAAGGAGCGCTTGAAGAGCGAAACGGATCCGCGCTTGTTGCACCCGCAATTCACGAAGGACAGTCGCGATGCGTTGCCGCTGCTGATGGCCATGACCTATTTGGCAACGCAAGCGGAGCAACTCGGCATCGCGCCCATCCACGTCACGCCCTTCGAGCCTGCCGATACCATCCGCTCGCCGAAGGAGCTGCACACCACGGCCATCGCAGCGGCGCAAGGCATCGCGAAGGATCGCCTGCGCGCATTGAATCCCACGCTGTGCAGCGATCGTGTGCCCGCTTATCACGCGCTGCTGATCCCGCGCGGCGAGCGCTTGCGCTACGAGGCCATGGCCGACAGCGTGCAGCGCTTGCAGCAATGGCTGGCCGAGACTGAGCGCAAGGCCAGCGAGCCCGGCGAGGATGTGGTGGCGAAAGGCCCCGATGGCCGCGAGGCGATCTACTACCGCGTGCGCAGCGGCGATTACCTCGGGCGCATCGCGCAGCGCTTCAATGTGAAGGTGTCTCAGGTGAAGACCTGGAACAAGATGAAGAGCGACCACATTGATGTGGGCGAGGAGCTCGTGATCTGGGTGACGCCTTCGCAGCGCACACGCTTCGAGAAAGAGAAGGAGAAGAGCGAGGAGGGCGAAGGCCCCACGAATCAAGCAACGGTGCGCACGGAGGCGGTGGCTGCCAGCCCGGCGCCAACCGTGAAGCCTGCGCCGAAGCCCACAACGGCGCCTGCTGCGAAGAGCGAAGACGGATTCACCTGGTACACCGTGCGCAAGGGCGATTCGCTCTATGGCATCGCGAAGCGGTATCCCGGCGTGGATGCCGATTCGCTCATGCGCGTGAACGGCATCTCACCTGATATCCGACCCGGGCAGCGGATCAAAGTCCCGGTGAAGCCATGAGCCCTGCACGCGTGCTCGCTTTCGTGGCTGCCGTGCTGGCCTTGCTGGCACTGATCGGTCAGGTGTTGCCGAAGGAAGGCGCGGACCTTGGTTTCGTCACCCTGCGCATGCCAACCGCAAGTGAGCTGCTCTTCGCCGAGAAGCAGCAGCGCGTCGATATCTCCGAGATCCTCGCCATTCAGACGGACACGGCGGCCAGTGACACCATCGCCATCGAAGCCGTTGCCGAGACGCTCGCGGTTGCGGAAACGGACAGTGCGAAAAAGCCCATCGCCTTCGATGAGAGCAAACTGGCGCCGCTCGAGGATCGCATCCGCTTCCATTTCCCGGAAAAAGGCGCGAGCGTGCTGCACCCTTTCTTCAAGTCGCTGCAATCCGCTTACGCGGGTAAGGAGCCGATGCGGATCCTCCATTACGGCGATTCGCAGATCGAGGGCGATCGAATCACGGCCTACGTGCGCAATAAGCTGCAGACGCAATTCCATGGCAGCGGCCCGGGCCTCATCGCCGTGCTCGACGTTGGGCCGCACTTCAGCGTGAAGCGTGAGCTGAGCGACAATTGGCAGCGCTTCAGTTCAATGGACCCTAACCTGAAGAAGCACGCGCACAAGCGATACGGCGCGCTCTCGGCCTATTGCCGCTTCACGCCATCGCTGCCCGATTCGGTGGAGCTCGATTCGGTGCCGCGCACGGCCACCATCACGCTTATGCCCGACAAGCGCGCCTACAAGAAGGCACGTGAGTGGTCCGAATGCCGCCTGTTCTATGGCTGGCATCGTGCGCCGCTCACCTTGCGCATGGAAGCCGATGGCACTCAACTGAGTGAGGAAGTGATCGAGCCGCATGCGGGCATGCTCACACGCGAATGGCGCTTCCCGCGCACGCCGGGCACCATCACTATCACCCTGGAAGGCACCGACAGCCCCGATGTATTCGGCATCGCGCTCGATGGCAGCACGGGCGTTGCCATGGACAACATCTCGGCGCGCGGCGCTGCGGGCTACGAGTTCAGCAAGGGCGATCAGGCATTGCTCGCGCGCATGTTTGCCGAGTTGGATACGCGACTCCTGATCCTTCAATACGGCGGCAACACGTTGCCCAACATCAAGAGCAAAGAAGAGGCGGATCGTTACGGGCGATTCTTCGGCGGTGTGATCGCGAAGCTGCGCAAACAGATCCCCGGCGTGAGCGTGATCGTGATCGGCCCCAGTGACATGAGCATCAAAGAAGGCGAGGACTACGTGACACGGCCCTACCTCGAGGATGTGCGCGACGCGATGAAGCTGAACGCGCTGGCTCAAGGCGCGGCCTTCTGGGACATGTACGAGGCCATGGGCGGGCGCAACAGCATGGTGAGCTGGGTGCAGGCCGATCCACCGCTGGCAGCAGATGACTACACGCATTTCAGTCCGCAGGGCGCGCGCAAAGTGGGCGAGCTCTTCTACACCGCTTTGATCAATGAGTACGCGGTCTATCTCAAATCAGTCCAGTAGCATGCGGAACGCGAGGATCGAAATGGCAGCCTACATGAAAACGCCCGCGATTCAGTCCCGTAGTGACGACATGTGGGTAGCACCAAAGAGCACGCATGCGACCCAGTCCCGTAGGGACGACATGCGGGTAGCACCGGATACAACGCCCGTGATCGAGTCCCGTAGGGACGACATGTGGCTAGGATCAACGGTGCCGCATGCGACCCAGTCCCGTAGGGACGACATGCGGATAGCACCAAAGAGCACGCGGGCTATTAAGTCCCGTAGGGACGGCATGTGGGTAGCACCAAAGAGCACGCATGCTATTAAGTCCCGTAGGGACGATATGTGGGTAGGATCAACGGGGCCGCATGCGATCCAGTCCCGTAGGGACGGCATTTGGGTTCTTGAATCACATAGCTATTATCCAGAACCAGCATCGATGACCCGCCCCTTCAGGGCTCATGGGAATCCGCGCAGCTTCGCTGCTACCTACATGTCGCCCCTACGGGGCTTCCCCTCGACATGGATTGATATCGCTCACCTTCATTCCGTATTCCGTGCAGCAATGTGCTTCTTCATCCTCGCGTTCTCCAGTTCGCTGGCATTGGGCCAGGCCAATCCCTTCGCAGTGCATGCGCGGCCCTTCATGAATCCTGCGGCGAATAGCATCGTGTTCAAGGGTGATAGCAGCGCATGGGCCATGTGGCACGAAGCGCTCGATCGCGCGGTGTTCGCGGGCGAAGGGCAAGTGAGCGTGGTGCATTTCGGCGGCTCGCACGTGCAGGCCGACATGTGGACAATGCAACTGCGTCATCGCCTGCAGACCATGTCGCCGGGCATGCGCGCCGCGAAGGGCTTCATCTTCCCCTACAACATGGCGAAGAGCAACAATCCGTGGTGGTACAAGCCCGAGTTCACCGGCAAATGGATGGCATTGCGCAATGTTCATGCTCCGGAGAATTCCACCCTCGGCATGGCGGGCATCAGCGCTACAACGCTTGATACGCTCACTGAACTGAAGGTCAGCTTCCGCGAGGACATCCATCCCGGCTATTCCTTCGATCGCGTGCGCGTGCTGCACCGCATGGACAGCAGTTATCAGGTGAGTGCATGGAGCGCGGACAGCACATTGCGCATCGAGCGCCGCGTGGATGAGCTGCGGGGCTTCACCGAGTTCACCTACGACCGTCATAGCGATACGCTGCGCTTGCGCATCCAGCGCACGGATTCAACACAACGCTCCTTCACGCTCTACGGCATCGAGCTGGGTACGGGCGATCCCGGGGTGGTGCTGCATCCGTTGGGCGTGAATGGCGCCAGCACCGCCAGCTGGCTGCGCTGCCAGCGCTTCAGCGAAGAGCTCGCGCTCTTGCATCCCGACCTCGTGATCCTCTCCATCGGCATCAATGATGCGCATGACCCCGACTTCAGCGGAGCGCGCTACGAGGCCAACTACCGCGAGCTCATCCGTCGCATCCGCATCGCCAATCCGAAGGCCGCGATCCTGCTCACCACCAATACCGATAGCTACGTGAAGCGCCGCTTCGTGAACAAGAACGCCGGCGCGGTGCGCGATGCCATGCTGCGGCTCAGCGCCAGTGAAGGCGTTGGCGTGTGGGACACCTGGGGCGTGATGGGCGGCGAAGGCAGCATACGCGCCTGGGAGAAGGCGGGGTTGGCAAAAGCTGATCGCGTGCATCTGAACCGGAACGGCTATGAATTGCTCGGCGACCTGCTCTACGGCGCATTGATGGAAGCGTACGGCAATCACCTCAAGCTCACCAGCCGCTGATGCAGCTAGGCATCGATTGGTCATCGCTGTTCCTCTACGACGAGCATTCGCCGCTCATCTTCACCCGCTTCTTCTTCTGGGGCTTCTTCCTTGTGGCGCTCGCGGGCTACGCGGCCGTGTACAAGCGTCCGCTGTGGCGCAGTGCCTGGCTCTTCGGCGTGAGCCTCTTCTTCTACTACAAGACCAGCGGCCTCTTCGTGGGCCTCTTGGGCTTCAGCATCGTCATGGATTTCCTCATCGGCAGGGCCAGCGCCGATACCGACGACAAGCTCCGCAAGCGCCTGCTGCTCGCCATAAGCGTCGCGCTCAACCTGCTCGTGCTCGGCTTCTTCAAGTACGCCCACTTCGTGGTCGAGAACATCAACGCCATCGCGGGTACCTCGTTCGAGCCGGTGAACTACTTCGCGCGTTGGGCCAACCACGCTTGGGATGCGCACTTCGTGGAGAACAAGGTGCTGCTGCCGGTGGGCATCAGCTTCTACACCTTCCAGTGCATGAGCTACGCGATCGACGTGTATCGCGGCCACTTGAAGCCCGTGCGCCATCTGCTCGACTTCGGCTTCTACGTGAGCTTCTTCCCGCAACTGGTGGCAGGCCCCATCGTGCGCGCCAGCGAGTTCATCCCGCAGATCGCGAAGCCGTACAGCCTCTCGCGCAACGAGTTCGGCATCGCGGTGTTCTGGATCCTGAACGGATTGGTGAAGAAGATGATCGTTGGCGACTACATCGCCGTGAACTTCATCGACCGCGTGTTCGCCGATCCGCTGCGCTTCTCTGGCTTCGAGAACCTGATGGCGCTCTTCGGCTACTCGCTGCAGGTGTACGCCGATTTCAGCGGCTACACCGACATCGCGATTGGCGTGGCGCTGCTCATGGGCTTCCGGCTCACCATGAACTTCAACAGCCCCTACAAGGCGCGCAACGTGGCCGAGTTCTGGAAGCGCTGGCACATGAGCCTGAGCACGTGGCTGCGCGACTACCTCTACATCCCGATGGGCGGTAATCGCGGCGGCTCGCTCTTCTCGTGGATCATGCTCGGCTTCATCGGTGCGGCGCTGATCCTGCTCACGGGCTGGTGGTGGCTACCCGTGATCTACATCTCGGTGATCGCCGCGGCCGTGGTGCTCGTGCAGCTCTCGCCCAACGCGCACAACGCCATCACCACCAACCTGAACCTGATGATCACGATGCTCATCGGCGGCCTGTGGCACGGCGCCAGTTGGATGTTCGTGATCTGGGGCGGGCTGAATGGCCTGGGCCTGCTGGTGTACAAGCAATGGAAGCGCATCAGTCCGTGGGAGAAGAGCGTGCATTGGGCGGCGCATGCGTGGAAGGTGGCCTTCACCTTCGCCTTCATCAGCTTCACGCGCATCTGGTTCCGCAGTCCCGACCTGGAAACGGCGAACGAGTTCCTCCATCAGGTCACCAGCTCATTCAATCTGAACGTGGCCGGCGATGTGCTCTGGGCCTTCCGCAGCGTGTTCGGCGTGATGGTGATCGGCATGGTGGTGCATTGGCTGCCGGAATCGTTCAAGCAGCGCTACCGCGAGGGCTTCGCATCGCTTCCGCTGTGGCTCATGGTTCTGGTCAGCGCGGGCGTAGTTGTGTTCGTCTATCAGACGGTGACGGCGGAGATGGTGCCGTTCATCTACTTCCAGTTCTAGGGGGGCGATGTGAGTTAGTTGGTCAGGTGGCCGTGGCTCTTACGCCTGTAAATAGGAGGATGTAGGGCGTGCCCCCTCGCATTGCTTCGCAAAGCCTCGCAGTGACAGCCTCGCAATGACAGCCTCGGGGTCCGGCTTTCCGCTCCAATCCGTCACGCGAAATTCCGTGCGGTCCGCGAACGTTTCCTCGTACTTGTTGGAACAGTTGGTATTGATGCGAGCTCGACCTTCATGGTTTCGATGGTCGCATTCAGGTTCATCAAGTCACCAGTGTGTAGCCTAAACCATTCACATCGGGGATTCTGCGGCCGAACACGCTTCGCTGCATATTTCTTGTGCAACATGCGTTCAATCCGATGGTCACACCTCCATGCTTTAAGCAGTTCTACTTCTGGCTGTTTAGCCTGAAGCGTCCTTTCGCGGTATTGTGGCTTCCTGCTTTCGCCAATCTTGAAGAAGTCATTGCGCGCATCGAACATCAAGTACACGTATCTCGTGAGGCCGTCAAACTCGAACTTCTCGTAGCCGAGAATGTTGCGATAGAATGCTGTCTTATCGATGCTCTGCACAACTTCTAAAGGGAACGCACTCAGTAGGGTTCCCGGCTTCACACCCTTTGCTTCAAGTTCGCGTGTTTCAACGGTCTGATAGCCGTTCGATTCAAGGTGCTGGCGGAGATAGAAGACGAATGCGCGATACACATCAAGAGCTTGCAAGAAGGGGTATTCCATCTCGCAGTCCATGGAGAAAGCAAGCAGATAATCGTAAAAGCTTGGTTCGCGGAACTTCAATCGCAGGAGCAGGCCTGGTTGTGGCTGCGTTGAGGTAATGCAGAAAAAATCCATCGTATCGTGCTCGCGGATCTCGGCGGCTAGTCCGAAACACTTGCTACTTAAACCCCTCAACACGTTTCCTATCGCCCCTGAATCTTTCCCCATCATCTCGACCACTTTACCCTGATCAAGAGGGAAGGTCCGCGAGTAATACTCTTCCATGTTCATGGTGAACAAGACCCTAGGCTTG
>JBATND010000169.1:0-1991 GCA_049290175.1 Flavobacteriales bacterium
GCCTACATCATCGGCAAGGCAGTCAACGGTTCCGCCGAATACCCTTTCGCCGTCCCGGTGCTGCACGATGACGACGGCAAGCTCTTCCTCGACACCATCCTTCTCGACGCCTGGCGGATCGGCCTGCTCTTCTCGCTGTCGCGCGCCTATTTCATGGTCAACATGGAAGTCCCGTCGGGCTACGTCCAGTTCCTGCGCTCCATCCTGCCCAACAAGCCGCGCTCCGAACTTTATATCATGCTCGGCCTCGGCAAGCAGGGCAAGACGATGTTCTTCCGGGACTTCATCTATCACCTGCATCATTCGCAGGACAAGTTCATCATCGCGCCCGGCATCCGCGGCCTGGTCATGCTGGTATTCACCCTGCCATCCTATCCTTACGTATTCAAGATCATCAAGGACGTCTTCGGTGCTTCCAAGAACATGGACCGGGCGACGGTCAAGCGGAAATTCATGATGGTCAAGCAGGTCGACCGCGTCGGTCGCATGGCGGATACGCTGGAGTTCTCGAACGTGCTCTTCCCGCGCGACCGCTTCGACGACGAAGTGATGGAAGAACTCGAGAGGCTGGCGCCGACCTGCTTCGAGATCGACGGCGACCAGCTGATCATCAAGCATCTTTACATCGAGCGCCGGATGGAACCGCTCAACATCCACCTCGACCGCATGGAGCGCACCAACAACATCGAGGGGCTCCAGCACGCAATCAAGGAGTACGGCAGCGCCATCCGCGAAATGGCCCAGGCCAACATCTTTCCCGGCGACATGCTTTGGAAGAACTTCGGCGTCACGCGCTATGGCCGCGTCGTCTTCTACGACTATGATGAAATCGAGTACATGACCGACTGCAATTTCCGCAAGATTCCACCGGCCCCGGATTTCGAGACCGAAATGTCGGGCGAGGTCTGGTACCCGGTGGCCAGGAACGACGTCTTTCCGGAAGAGTTCGGGACCTTCCTGCTGGCCTCGCCGATCCTGCGCAAGGTCTTCAATGCCCACCACAAGGATCTCCTCTCGCCGAAGTTCTGGCAGGAGGCACAGCAGAAGATCCGCGACGGGCACGTCGAGGACTTTTTCCCCTACCCCCAGGATATCCGTTTCTGCAACAACAGGGGCGATACGCCCTGATCACCCCGTCGCGGGGGGGCGAAAAAATGCACTGCGGCACTAGACTAGGCTGAAGTACCCATTTTCAAAACATGGAATGGGCAGAATGAATGGCCACACAATGGAGAGAACGGCATGGCATTGACCATAGCGGTGAGCAAGGAGCGGGGCCCCGGGGAACACCGGGTTGCGCTGGTTCCGGAAACGGCGAAGAAATTTGCGGGGCTTGGGGCGCAGATGCGCATGGAACAGAGCGCCGGGACCGAGAGCCACTTCCTCGACTCCGACTACAGCGACGTCAGCCTCGTCGATGGCATCCGTGAAGCCTGTGCCGGCGCCGGGCTGGTTCTGCGCGTCACCCCGCCCTCCCCCGAAGAAATCGCCGCGCTGCCCGAAGGCTCGGTCCTGATCGGCCTGCTGAAGCCCTTCGAAGACCCCGCCCGGCTGGCCGCGCTGAACGCCCGCAAGATCACCGCCTTCGCCCTCGAACTGCTGCCGCGCATCTCGCGCGCCCAGAGCATGGACGCCCTCTCCTCCCAGGGCGCCTGTGCCGGCTACCAGTGCGGCCTGATCGCCGCCGCCCGCTGCACCAAGTTCTTCCCCATGCTCACCACCGCCGCCGGCACCATCCGGCCGGCCCGCGTCCTCATCATCGGCGCCGGCGTCGCCGGGCTCGCGGCCATCGGCACCGCACGGTCGCTCGGAGCGATCGTCCGCGCCTTCGACACGCGGCCTGTCGTCAAAGAACAAGTGGCGTCCATGGGCGCCGAGTTCCTGCAAGTGGAACTCGACGAAGACGGCAGCGGCCAGGGCGGCTACGCCAAGGAAATGAGCCCGGCATTCATCGCCGCCGAGATGGCCCTCTTCGCGGCGCAGGCCAAAGA
>JBATND010000170.1:0-2367 GCA_049290175.1 Flavobacteriales bacterium
CATCGCCCTCGATTACGACCCCAGCAACAACGCGCTCAACTGGGGCCGCGACCGCGCCACCTTCGCACGTCCCGAATACGAGCCCTGGTGGCAATGCTGGGAAGAGGAAGGCTGGGTGAGCCTGGGCAGGGAGCGCAACTTCGATTGGATGCACGTGCAGGCGGCGAGGGTGTGAGGGCAAGCCACACGATCCGATGACCCTCAAACTCACACTCGAGCTTTTCGCCTTCGCCCTGGCGATACTTGGATTGCTCGGCGACAACTGGAGGAACAAGGACGAACCGAAGAACTTCAAGAACCTGAAGCTCGCAGGCCGCATCACCTTGGCATTGATCGTCCTCGCCGCCATCGGCAAGACATGGAAGCAGTTGCAGGATGATCGATATGCCAAGCAGGCGGCCGAAATCAGTACGAAGCGGATCGAGGAGCAATCGGCGTTGATCCGGCAACAGAGCCACGACCTCGAAGCCCTGCGCAAGACGAATGACCGTTTGCTGAAGGTGGTTTCCGTGGGCAATGGCTACAATGCCCAGGTGCATGGCATCGTGATCTTCGATGAGCCCCAAACCGATGCGTCGGTCCGCAAGGCTTTGGAGAACCTCTTCCTGAAGTTCGTCTCCATCAGGCTGGTGGCCCGCAACGAGATGGGAGAATTCACCGGTCGTGTGGACTACTCTGCCCGCCCTGAAGTGCATCGGTACTTGACCGCTGGAGCCGCACCTCTTTCCGCAACGCTTTCCGGGCAATTCAGCCAAGTTGCCGCAGCCGACCGCGCGCGCGCGTTCTATTTCGAGGTGCGTTGTCCGGAGTTGAAGATCCTCAATAAGGAGCGCATTCAATACGCTGCCCTCGAAGGCGATACGGCCATGGCCGCGCATGTGGAGATGTTCCCCGACCCATGGCGTGACTTCCGCCGGCTCTACCGCGTGAAGGACATCCTGCTCGATCGTGTGGTTATCCAAGAACTGGGCGAAGCGATCATCAATGGCTCATTGACGGAAGCTGGACCCGCACATTCGAGAAATTCGCGATAGGGAACAGTCCACGCTGCTTACGCCTTTCCCGTAGGCCTTCTCCGAGTCCACCGAACTGCAAGCCGCGCTAATCCCCATCGACCTCGTTCCGCTATACCGCGGGGCGTTCTTCATAACGGGCAGCGGAATACTGGACGACCCTCGCACGTGAAGCGGTATCAGCCTGCACTGAACTCCCCCCACCAACAGCTCCGCCTGCCGTAGCACCAACTCTGTGGCCAGTTTCGATATCCGGCGGATAGCCGAAATGCCGGAGCGTCCGCTTCACGATCACCTTCAACTTGGCCTTCACGCTCCGAGCACCCGCGGATCCGCGTTCCGTGGTCCGTATGCAGGTTGGAAAAGACCATGAATCACCGATCCGCAGGAGCGTGCGAAGGTCGCCGCGTCCTTCGACCATTGACACTGCCCGGCGGTATTGCTTGCACCGGAAGCGAAGGATCACTTCCCCTCCTTGGCCCCGCCCGCCTCGAAGGCCGGTTGTGCCAGCGTGGGGCTTGTGCCGATGTAGCGTTGCAGCCAGCTCTGCACCTCCCAGTTCCAGTGGATGGCGTTCTGGGGGCTGAGGATCCAGTGGTTCTCGTTGGGGTAGATCACCAGGCGCGCGGGCACGCCCATGGCCTGCAGGATGGCATAGAGCGCCGTGCCGTTCACGTACGGCACGCGGTAGTCCAGCTCGCCGTGCACGATCAGCATCGGTGTCTTGAAGTTCTTGGCGTAGGTGGTGGGGTTGTTGCGCTGCATGGCCTCGCTGTTCTCCCACGGCGTGCCGCCCAGCACCTTGGTGAAGCCGTAGGTGGTGACATCCGCGCCGAACTGGGTGATGAAGTCGTTCACGCCCGCGTGGTTGATCAGGCAGGCGAAGCGGTCGGTGTTGCCGGCGGCCCAGGCGGCCATGTATCCGCCATAGCTGCCACCGGCCGCGGCCACGCGCTTCGCATCGATGTTGGGGAAGCGCGCCAGCAAGTGGTCGGTGCTCCGCAGGATATCGTCCAACGGTTTCACGCCCCACTCGTTGAGGATGCTCTGCGCGAAGTCCTGCCCGAAACCGGTGGAGCCGTGGCGGTTCACCCAGGTGACCACGCAACCGGTGGCGGCGAACACGTGCGAGTTCCAGCGGTAGCTCCAGCTGTCGCGCACCATGGTGTGCGGACCGCCGTGCATCAGCTGCACCAGGGGGTAGCTCTTGGCGGCATCGAAGCCCGGCGGCAGGATCACCCAGCCCTGCACTTGATCGCCCGCCGCGCCCGCGAACCAGTAGCTCTCCACCTTGCCCAGGTCCAGTTGGTCCACCAGGGCCTGGTTGAAGTGCGTGAGCTGGCGCACCGCCCCG
>JBATND010000171.1:0-5457 GCA_049290175.1 Flavobacteriales bacterium
TGTGGTGGAGGATGTGAGCAAGGATTTCGTGCAAGCGCATTTCGGCACGCGCGATGGCAGCTTCTTCAAGGGCAACCCGCCTACGGTTGATCTGAGCGGTGAGAACTGCAGCCTCAGCGATACGCCCGGCACCGATAGCGCATCCTATTTCGGCATCTATTCCATCCAGAGCGATCATGGCTGGGGGCACCTGCTCGAGCTCATCGACGCGCTGAACCAGCATCCTGATCGCATCGACAGCGTGCTCAATGTGGACCGCGCGCTGTGGATGCATGCGCTCAATTACGCGCTCATCAACTTCGATAGCTACGTGGGCTACGCGCAGAACTACTATCTGTACCGTGATGGCGATGGCCTGTGGAACACCATCCCGTGGGACATGAACATGAGCTTCGGTGCCTTCCGCCTGAGCGATGCCAGCAATTATTGGAACGGCTTCAGCGTGGCGCAGGCCATGAACATGAATCCGTTGAGCCATTACAGCAGCGTGAGCGTGTTCCCGCGCCCGTTGATGCGCGCCTTGTTCAATGACCCTATGCGCCGCCGGATGTACCTCGCGCACCTGCGCGCCATCATGGATGAGCAGATCGGCAGCGGCGCTTACTACCAGCTTGCGGAGCAATTGCGCGCGGTCATCGATCCACATGTACAGGCCGATCCGAACAAGTTCTACAGTTATCAGGGCTTCCTCGACAACCTCGATGCGCAGGTGAGCTTCACCATCGCCTATCCGGGCCTGAAGCAATTGATGGATGGCCGGCTCAATTACCTGAGCACCTATCCAGGGTACACCGGTCAGCCGGTCATCAGTGCACCGCAGCATGCGCCGGAAGAGATCGCGGTGGGGCAGGAGATCACGGTCACTGCTGCGGTGGCCGATGCGGACACCGTCTTCATCGGCTATCGTTTCGCTTTGCGCGGTCGCTTTGAGAAGATCGCCATGCACGATGATGGCCTCCATGGCGATGGCGTTGCGGACGACGGCATCTATGGCGCGCGCTTCACAACCGACGCCAATCTCGTTGAGTATTATATCTATGCGGAGAATGGGACAGCGGGCGCGTTCTCGCCGCGCGGCGCTGCGCATCAGACGCACAAGGTGCTCACGCGTTTGGCGCCCGGCCAGTTGGTGATCAATGAGCTGATGGCCGACAACAGGGGCACGGCTGTGGATGCAAGCGGGAACGCCGGTGATTGGATCGAACTTTTCAATGCGAGCGATGCCACCATCTCCACCGCGGGCCTCCATTTGAGCGATGACCCTGAGAATGCAACGAAGTGGACCTTGCCCATTCGCGTGCTTTCTCCAGGTGAGTACCTGATCATCTGGGCCGATGACCGCGAAGCGCAGGGCGACGACCATGCGAGCTTCAAGCTGGATGCGGAAGGGGAGACACTGCTGCTAGCCTATGATGCCGATGCGGTGATTGATCAAGTCGCATTCGGCCAGCAATACCCGATTTACTCCTGGGCGCGCTCGCCCAACGGCACAGGCGAGTATAAGCGCATGGCACCCACATTCAACGGATACAATTACGCGCTGCCCGGATATGCCATTGAGGCTGCTTTCCAGCTCTGGCCGAATCCGGCTTCGACCCGAGTATTCGCTTTCATCGATCGCGATGGCGAATACGATGTGGAGCTCTTCCGCGCCGATGGCAAGAAGATGCTCGGCCCGATCAAACGCAGCAGCCGCCAGCTTGTCGAACTCGACGCATCCGGGCTCCCCGCCGGGCATTACACCCTGCGAGCGAGCTTCAGCGACGCCACATTGAGCAAACCCTTCATCATCATCCCATGAAACACCTGTTGACGCTTCTTGCATTCACCGCTGCACTCTGCGCACCTGCGCAAACCTTCACAACCTGGGGCACTGGTCAGGGACTCCCGAACGCTGATGTCCGGGACGTTGCCGTTGCCCCCGATGGGAAGATCTGGGTCGCCACAGCATCGGGCATCGCTTCGTTCGATGGAACCACCTTCAATAGCTACACAGTTGGCTCTCATCCGACCTTCCTGAACGATGATACGTATGCCATCGAGGTGCTCGATAACGGCGATGTGTGGGTGGGAACAGACTTCGGCGTGAGCGTACTGCAAGGCAACACCTTCACGAATTACACCACGGCGAACGGCCTCAGCGACAACGAGATCAAGAACATCAAGCAGGCGCTCAACGGCGATGTTTGGTTGGCCACGATCAACGGCGCCACACTATACAGCGGAGGCAGCTTCACGGCTTTCGGTTCGCCCAACATCCCATTCGGCGGCACAACGCACGTGGCCTTCGCAAGCAATGGCGACGTGCTGCTGAGCGGCGGCCTCGGCGGCGTGATCGTGTACAACGGCACCGCATTCTCGGCGATCACCACAGTTGGTGGTCTGCTCAGTAACCGCATTCGCAGCATCGCGGTTGATGCCCAGCAGAACAAATGGGTGGGTACCGCTGATGGTATCTCGGTGCTCAACGCATCGAACGTGCATGTCGCCGATCATGAGCATGTGTTCATTCTACCTCCGCCCGATGAGTTAAACCCCATAACGGACATGCTCGTGGACAACGCCGGGCGCATCTGGGCCGCTGTATATGTCGATTATCTCGTTACCGAAGGCGGCGTGAGCGTTTACGCCAACGGCGCATGGAGCCAGTACGAGGAGAGCGACGGTCTGGCGGGGCCCAACGTGCGGCGCTTGGCCTTGGATGCCAGCGGCAATATCTGGGTGGCCACCAGCACGGGCCTCACGCGCATCAGCAACCTCAACATCGGGATCGAAGAGCGCGCTCCAGCTTCCTTCAAGCTCTTTCCGAATCCCGCGAGCGCTTTCGTAGAGGTGATGCTCGAAGCACCCATGAGCAATGCGCTTGTTGAGGTGCGCGATGCCAGCGGCCGCTTGGTGATGCAGGAGCGCGCCAGCGGACAGCGCTTGCGCTTCGATGTTGCTGCGCTGCAAGCAGGTCTCTACCTGATGCGCATCGGCAACGAAGCCGTGCGTTTCGCTGTGGAGCGCTAGGTTCACATTGCTCTAACAAGGAAGCCCTGCCGCGCGCAGGGCTTCCTTGCTTCCAGCGTACGTGATGCTGAGGTGCGAGGCATCGTGAATGCAACGCCCATTGCGGATTACAAGCACCTGTGGCGATTCATGCTGCACGCCGTATCGGTCGGCTATCGCATTCGAGATGCTGCGGAAGCGGAGGAGGTCGAGGTAGAAGATGGCACCCAAGGCGTCATCGGCCTCGGTCCATGTGCTCTCCAAGCGGTTCAATGCGGCACTGCTGATGCTGCATCGTGTACTGTGCTTGAAGATGAGGACCGGGCGCGTGGCCGAAAGCTGGTCGATGAAGCCGAGTTGAGCTGCATCGGTGAGGTCTGTCCATTTCATGAGGCGCGAAGGTCGAGCAGTTGGATGCAATGGTTCGTGATGGCGATTACATTGCCACCGTGCCGGTTGACGGGGTTTCCGTCAGTGACAACCGGAGCCGTTTCGTTCAGTCATGGAAAATGCACGCACCGCATGAAGTGAGCGCTTCCGTACTTAGCCACGTGAAGCCCCAGAACGCTGTCCCCCAAGAAGCGCATATCGAGACCGAGATGGCCACGCTGGCCGCGCGTTTCGTGAACAGCACCAACCGCCACGTCTTCCTCACCGGTAAGGCGGGCACCGGCAAGACCACCTTTTTGCACAAGCTGGCCCGCAGCACCCACAAGCGCTACGTGATCCTGGCGCCCACGGGCATCGCCGCGCTCAATGCGGGGGGCGTCACCATCCACAGTCAGTTCCTGCTGCCATTCGGTGCTTTCCTTCCGGAGAAGCAGCGCCCGCTCGACATTGCCGAGGGCGCCTTCCACGATCAGGACACGCTCACACGAAGGCACCCGCTCAATGCGCTGCGTCGCAACGTACTGCGCGAGGTGGACCTGCTCATCATCGACGAGGTGAGCATGCTCCGCGCCGATGTGCTCGATGCCATCGACTTCCGGATGCGCGCCGTTAGGCAGAACCGTCGCGAGAGCTTCGGTGGTGCCCAAGTGCTGCTCATCGGCGACCTGTACCAGTTGCCGCCCGTGGTGAAGGACGATGAATGGCGCGTGATGCAACGGTATTACGCCAGCATGCACTTCTTCGAGAGCCAGGTGCTGAAGCAGCACGGCTACGCGCACATCGAGCTCGATAAGATCTTCCGCCAGCAGGATGATCGTTTCATCCGCATCCTCAACAATCTGCGCGATAACAAGGTGCAGCCCGAGGATGTGGCCGAGCTGAATGCGCACTTCAAGCCCGCAATCAGCCAAGCGGAGAGCGAGGGCGTCATCACCCTCACCACGCACAACTACAAGGCCGACGAGATCAATCAACAGGCGCTGGTCAAGCTGTCGGGCAAGGCGCACGCGTTCGAGGCCAGCATCAGCGGCGACTTTCCGCAGAGCATGTTCCCCGTGCTGCAGCGCATCGAGCTGAAAGTGGGCGCGCAGATCATGTTCGTGAAGAACGACCCGGAGAAGATGTACTTCAACGGCAAGCTCGCTCGAGTGGAAGAGTTGAACGATGAAGGCATCACCGTGCGGATGTATGAAGGTGTAGGGGACGTGCTTTCGGAGCAGACCTATTTGCTCAAGCGCGAGACCTGGGAGAACAAGCGATATGTGGTGAATGCGGCCTCGAAGGAGCAGGAAGAGGAAGTGCTCGGCACTTTCGAGCAATACCCGATCAAGCTCGCCTGGGCCATCACCGTTCACAAGAGCCAGGGCCTCACCTTCAGCAAGGCCATCATCGATGTGGGGCAAGCCTTCGCTCCAGGGCAGGTTTATGTGGCGCTCTCCCGCCTGCGGTCGCTCGATGGCCTCATCCTGCGCACACGCATCGATCCCGGTGTGGTGAGCACCGATAAGGATGTGCTGGCCTTCACGCAGCGCGGCGAGCAGCAGGAGCCATTGCCGAATCAGCTCAAGGCCAAGCAGCGCGAATACCTGCAACAGATGCTAGCCAGCACCTTCGATTTCGGTGAGCTGCTGCGCAAGGTCGAATGGACGCAGAAGGACCACCCGGAGACGGCGCAGTTCGACGATGACAGCATGAAGACCGCGCTGCAGATCCTGCGCGACAAGCTGCGAAGCGAGGAGGAGAACACGCAGAAATTCCGTGGCCAGCTCATACGCCTGCTCTTCGAGGACAAGCGTGAGGACTTGCTGGTGCGCATCGAGAAGGGTGGCGGCTACTATGGCGATCTGCTGCACGAGCAGATGAAGGCGCTCTTCCGGCACATCGCGCAAGCCGAGATGCTCAGTCGCACCAAGGAATACACCAATGCGTTGAAGGAGATCGACGGCATGCTCATGAAGCGCATCGCCACCATCGCCAAGGTGGGCTACATCACCACCTGCATCCTCAACGGCGAGGAGATCCAGCGGCAGCAGGAGATTGAGCGCGGCCTTACCGCGAAACGCGCTGCCATGGTAG
>JBATND010000172.1:0-2103 GCA_049290175.1 Flavobacteriales bacterium
CACCTACACGGTCCCTTACCTGCTCAGCTTCATCAATGTCTCGAACAACGCCATTACGCACCTGGATCTCAGCAATGCGAACAACCTCTCGGGCGTAACGGCGCACCACAACCAGATTACCACGATCACCTGGCCAGGGGGACCATGGCTCTCGCAGGTGGATGTGAGCTACAACCAGTTGACAGCATTGGGCAACGCCTATCTGCCATTCATCTCCACGCTCGACATCAGCCACAACAACTTCACGGCTGTGCCCTACACCTGGGAGGTCGGCTTCCTCAACGCGAGCTGGAACCAGATCACCGACATCTCGCAGCTGCATGGTTCCTCGAACTACTTCGAGGTTGATCTGAGCCACAATGCCATCGTGCAGGTGCCGAACCTGGGCAATGCGCGCATCGTGGATCTGAGCTTCAACCCGCTCACACAAGGCATCGCCGAGACCAATTACGTGCTGCAGACGTTGCGCGTGAACAACACGCAGTTGCCTTGCCTGCCCTACCTGCACAATGCGCTGGTGAATCTGTACTGCGCCAACAGCCCCATCAACTGCATCCCCAACCAACCGGCCGGGCTGGTGATGAGCCAGGCCAACTTCGGTTTCGCGCCCGTGCTGTGCAGCGCGGCTTCGCCGTGCTACGCGTCGCCATCGTCGCTTGATCTGCGGGTGTTCTTGCAGGGGCCGTATGATCCCGTTACGCACCTGATGCGCGATGACCTACGCGCTCAGGGCCTGCTGCCCGCCACCGACCCTTATCCCGCCTTGGGCGTCACCTATGCCGGCAATGGCTGGCCCGATGTGTTCGACCCGGCGGTGCTGCAGGTAAGCGGCCCCGATGCTATCGTGGATTGGATCGTGGTGGACATGATTCCGAACAACGGCGTGCCCAACCCCGGCGATGCACAAGCCTATGGCCGACCAGCACTTGTGCAGCGCGATGGCGATGTGGTGGGCCTGGACGGAACCTGGCCTCTGCCCTTGATCATCAACCGTGGTTCGTACCGCACGCGGGTGCGGCACCGCAACCACTTGGGCGCCACGGTCAAGTTCGGCGAGGGTTTCAACGGAGGGGTGGCTCAGGTCGATTTCACCAGCTACGCGGCCACGGCCTGCTTCAACGGCGCCATGCACGGCGACAGTCTGCTGGCCGACGATCGGCAACTGTGGAGCGGCGATGTCACCTACAACCATCAATTAAAGTATGTTGGTGCTGGCAATGACCGCGACCCCATCCTTGTGGCGCTTGGTAGCCCAGAACCGACAACCGTTGTTACTGGCGTGTATGCCCGTGAGGACGTGAACATGGATGGCGTGATTAAATACATGGGGGCCAACAACGATCGCGATCCCATCCTGCAGAACATCGGCGGCAACACGCCCTTGCAGGTGCGCAACCAGGTCGGGTTCCAGTAGGCGCTCAGCTGCCATCCAGCGCAAGGGCGGTGGACGGTGCTCGCTGCCGTAGGCACGGACATCGATGCGAACGGCGTGATCAGCGGCTTGAGTTGAGGGGCCAACAGGTGGAACGCCTGTCGTTAATGTGTACGTGGCTTTGAGTCTTGGCTGCAGTCCCATTCTGGGGAAAGTACCATTCGGCCGTTCATTGGCCCCCTGCCCCCGTTTACTGGAGAGACAGCGCACCCAACCCCAAACGCGTCTCATGCGTGATTAGGATGGATAGTTTCGTCACACCAAAACCCCTCCACCATGCGCTTCCGTCATCTGCTCCTTCTTGCCGGTTCAGTTCTCGCGCTTCAGTCGTGTCGCAAGGATCCCATTGCCGATGGCGTGGGCGAGTTCACGACCACCGCGCGGCATACCATACAAGTGGGTGCGCCCATCACCATTGATGTGCGCGGCCAAGTGCTCGACGAAGGAGGCGCGCCAGTAGTCGGCGCCATGGTGTACGCGGGTTATAGCAGCGAGAGCACCGTCACCGACGTGAATGGCGTGTTCGCGCTCAATAGCATCCGCGCCTACAGCAAGATGGGCTACGTGAAGGTGAGCAAGCCAGGCTTCTTCCAAGGGTCACGGTCCTTCCTTCCAGTGGCGGGTGCTAACGTGGTGCGCATCCACATGCTGGCGCGCAACATGGCCGGCAC
>JBATND010000173.1:0-5382 GCA_049290175.1 Flavobacteriales bacterium
ACCGTGGAGAACGACGGACGCTCATACGTGCAGCGCAACGGCATCACATGGCCGCTCGAGGTGGATGTGGTGATCAAAGACTTGCGGGTGAGGGTGCGGTGATACCGAGTGCTTGTGACCAATTGGCTTGAATCTGAAGCAGAATGAGTGAATCACCTGGCATAGCCGCATTTGTCGCACTAGGCACGCAGCGCGCCACAGGCGAGATCAAGCATGCGCAAGCGCTGCACATGGCCGAGGCGCTGGGCCGCTCTGGCGCGCTATCGTCAAGTGATGTCGCTGGCCTTGCGAACTACTTCGAGCAGCATCCTGAGGTGGACAACGCGGATAAAGCCGCCACCTCATTGGCCATGTGCAGGATGCTGCACGCCGCTGCCGAGGCCATGCCCGATCGCGAAGCCAACCGCGCGGCACGTTTCCGCACCGTATCGGCCTTGCTCCAGGCCAGTCAGGTCCATTTGAATTTCGTTGCCGATGGCCGTGTGCTTTCCGAAGCCGACCGGATTGGGCAACAGGCCTTGAAGGAGGCCACGGCTATTGCGCAACCGGGTTGGATCGGCCATTTCTGCCACCGCATCGGCACACTTTACCTGGATACCTACACCGCGAACCGAAGGCCCGAGAACTTGCGTGTGGAACTGGACATGTGGCATCGCCGAACATTGGCCGCGAACCAGAGCGAGTTGGGCGGCATAGCACAAGAGGAGTGGAGGTTGATGGACCCGGTCGAAGCGCTGCACCACGCCGAGTACTGCCTGGAGACCGCAGCCTTGTACCGCGCCGGGGCAGCCAAGGCCGCGAGCCTGAAGGCGCGCGGCCAAGCATTGGAGTTTCTCCAGGCCATGGGCGAGCGAGTGGACCAAGCCGTGCGCAAGCAATGCTGCACCGAGGCCCTGGCAGAGATCGGATTCATGGAAGCGCCCATGCTGTATGCCGCGGTGCTCGGCCAACTGAGCCGCATGGGCGAGGCCATACCGACCGAATGGGCCGAAGAGCTCGAGCAGTGGCCCATGGAGCAGGCCATGCAGGACCGCCCGCCCTACGAGGTGGTGGACCTGTACAAGGAAGCCGCGCTGGCACTGCAAGGACATGACGCGCAACGGGCATTGGTGCTCTATTGCCGCTGCCGTCCGCTCATAGAGGCGATGGAGAACCCCGATCAGCGCATCGCCCTGCGACACGTGGAAGCCCGACTGCTCCGGGATACCTCCGATTACAAAGCACCGGATGGTCTTGGGCTCGATGAGGCTTTGGCAGCGCTGCGCGCGCGTGCCCGCTGGGAAGGCTGGTCCAAGGAACGCACCGCAACGGCTCTGCTTGTACTAGCAAACCATTCCATTCAGTTCGATGCGGAGGAACAAGGCCTGGCTTTGATGGATGAGGCCGTTGCGCTCGCTCCCGAATTGGCGGCTGCGCACGAAAAGGCCCTGCATGCGGATCGATCGGCCATGCTCACGAACGTGGCTGTGAATGCCTACCGGCTCTCCAACTTCGAACTGGCCATTGAGCACTACCTCGCCGCTGCCGCCTATTTCACCACCCTTGGTCTTTACACGCGGTTGGAGGAGTGCCTTCAAAGGGTAGCGGATGTGCTCAGGGACCATCCATCAGAGAAGGCTATTAACCTGAGCAGCGCGTATGCGACCACGTTGGGCTCCACGGTCGGCGTCCTCTTTCCTCCACCGGCAGCCGCTGCGCTTCGCGAGATGTGCCTCGAAGCCATGCGTGCGATGGTCGGCCGCGATCAGAACACCGCGAGCTTGCATATGCTCATGCATACCATGAAGGGCTTGCGCATGGGCCATGCCATCCGGAATGGAGAAGCCTCAGGTGCCGCCAATGACGAGAGGCTGGCCTGGCGCATGGAACGTGTGTTGGAAGCGCTTTCCGCATGCGACAGCGACACGGATGACCCGGCTTCCTACGACCAGGACGACCTGCTCACGGCATACGTAGATGATGGCGAGCTAGGGCCAGGCAAGACCCCGGGCGAACGCTTGGAGAACGCACAAGCGGCATACGACGCCGAATTGCAATCGGCACTGGTAAGGGCCTTTCCTGTCGGTGCCCCGAAGGCGGCGCATGACGAAGAACTCATGGCAGCGCTCGATGAGCGGACTGTTCTGGTTGATCTTGTTCTTGGCCGATCGACGAAGCAAGGCAGCATCGGGGTGTATATCATGGTCTTCACGCGCGAGTCGCGCGAGGCCTTCATGGCCAGTTTCCCCTTTGATGAGAAGGGAGAGGTGGAACTGGTGAGGCAGGGTCGCACGCTCTATATGCACCCCTTCGGATTGTTGGTGGCCGTGTTGCGCAAGCTCGTGCGGGTCGATCCGGCGGCTGCGATGCTGCCGGACATCACGATGGCCGACCTGCTTGAGGAATTCGGTGGATTGTTCAACGTCATTGCGCCTCTATTGGCGCGGCTTCGAGAAGCCGGGAAGGACCATTTGTGCATCGTGCCTCATGGCCCATTGCATTTCCTGCCGTTCCATGCGATCGGCCCGCCGAACAGGCCTATGGCCACGGACTGGAACCTGACGTATCTGCCGAGCACAGGGATGTTGCTCAGAGCACCGTTGCCAAGCGAAGTCCGTCGAGCAGCCCGATTCGTGGCATTGGGCCTGAGCTTTCAAGAGGGCAACCCGCATGGGCTTTCGCACATCGCGCGCTCGATTCCCGAAGCCACTTCGGTTGCCAAGCTCTTCGGCACCCGCCCGCTGCTTGATGAGGAGGCCACCGAGCAAGCATTGCTGCACGCCATGAAGACCAGCCGCTGGGTTCACTTGAGCACCCACGGCCGGCACCATGTAACGGCGCCTTCATTCCAGTGCCTGTACATGCACCCCGATGGGGATGACGACGGCTGCCTATTCGCCTATGAACTGCTGGGCCACGACCTCAGCGGCTTGGAGGTGCTCACGATGAGCGCTTGCGAGACAACGCTCGGGCGTTTCGATCGTGCCGATGATCTGCGCGGCTTGCCTGCCATGTTGCTGCTTGCTGGTGTTCGCACCATCGTCGGCACCATGTGGGAGGTGGAGCAGCATGCCAGCGAGCGTTTCTTCACGGCGTTCTATCGCGTGCTCAATACTGGCGCGTCACGCCTCGATGCCTTCGGCCTAGCGCAACGCGAAACACGCGAGCACCATCCCGAGTACCGCGATTGGGGCGCGTTCCAGTTGATCGGGGATTGGAGCTGAGCGATTCAGCTGGTCGCCGCTTCATGTATCCACTTCGCCACCAACGGATCATCCAGATACCCGCTGATGCCATGCTGGTTGTCCGTATGGTTCTTCACCTTGCCATGGTTCACGATGGCAGGATCTATGTCGAAGTTGTTCCTGTCCAAGGGCTGTAGAGCCACTACATCGCCATCGTCATAGGCATTGTGCCAGGCATTCGTGTTCGGCGGCATGCGCAAGGGCTTAGCAAGTTGAGTTTTCACGGCGCGCAACCCCAATGGCGACCCCAAAGTGATGAAGCGAGGAGAGGCCGTTGGTGCTGCTGCATTGCGCAGCACGTTGTAAGCGACCACGGTGCCCAGTGAATGTGAGACCACGAGGCACGTTTCCTTCGGGAGGTTCTCGGCAATGAAGGCGTCGATCCTGCGGCGGATGCCGGGCACGGTGAGGTAGAGGTACACATCGTGCGTGAACGCATTGATGGCCTTGCCACCGAGCTTCGTCTTGTCAAGCGCTTTCAGGATGCCCTGCACCCAGCTCCAATTGAGCGGACCTTTTTCGCTCAAGCTCACACCTGAGGTGTTGGCTATTTCTTGGTCGCTGATGCCATTGAGGGCGGCAATCTCCTCGAGCATCTCGCTCCGGAAATGTAGCTCATCATCAGTTGGCGCTCCACCGCTACGCGCAGCCAATCCGCTTGCAGGGTCTTTGTCATACTGTTCCACCAGATCGATGAGCGTATCCCCATAGAAGGGGAGGTGCGTAGTGGCGCCTGCCGGCCATTGCAGCCCTGCGGCCTTCAGCCCCTTCCTTAGGGCGTTGTCCCATTCTTCCTTCAATTTGACCGGGTCCTTGCCTTGTTGGTCGCGGCCGTGGATGTAGATGATCTTCATGGTTCAATGTTTAAGCATTCGTTCGAGGACGGGTTTGGCATCAACACGGAAGGTGGTCCATAGTCCGGGCTGAACGAAGCGCCGCAGTTTGCTCAAGAGGTGTAGTTGGTCCATATCCGCCTCATCGAGGTAAGACCACCCTTGTACGAGCATGGGGCAGAAAGGGGCAGCGCGCCCTTTTTTGAGCTTGCCTGCGAGCATGACCACATCATAGGGGATGACGGTATCCTCATTGCTCATCCATTCATATACCGAGCTGACATCGTTGAAGAGGCCTGCGCTTTGGTAGGCATATGCGGCATAGAGTCCCAGGGTCGGGTCGATGCTCTTCAAGACGCGCAAGTAATCCGCGCTCTTCTCAGCGTGCGCTGCATCGACCCTGAAACGGCCATTAGCAGCGAGCGTGGCCACGACCGCGCGACGATGATCGAGTTGTTCCCGATTCTTCACCGACAGGTACCCGTATTGTGAGTTCTCGCTAGGCGTATAGTTCACCGTGGCAACTCGCCCATCCTTGACTACAATCGTTCCGATGTATCCGAAGAGCACGGCGAGTACGAGGAATTCCCGCCCATCGAGTTCGATCACGATGGTCCCTTGTTCGCGCTTCAGGCCACTGAAATGGTGGCGGATGTGGACGGGGTCGTCCCCGAATGGTTCGCATGCGCCACAATCACTGTACGCATGGCTCACTTTCGCGCCGAATACACTGAAGCCAGTTTGGGTCTCGAAATGTGCGCGTCCATGGCTGGCGATCAAATTGTCAATGTCGCTGCCAATGCCTGGGTTCTCTTCGGTCAGGCGAAGGAGATCCGTGGCTCGGTAGAGTTCCCCCGGTGGAGCAGGCTGCGGTTTGCTGCCGGGGCGGGGGCTCTTGCCTTTCATGGACTTCAACGTGCGTTCTGTCAGGCTTTCGGCATTATGAACCGTAGTGGTGGAAAGCACCGTTATACTCGGGATGTCCGGCGCGGTATCGGCAGGGGTGGCTCGTGGCGGAAACTCCACTATGAAATGCGGTGGCGAATCGGATTGAATACGGATATCTGGCTTCTGGCGGGCGCGTAAACTCACATCACTGATTGATTCCACAACCTTGTTCGGCACATAGCGCTTCAAGGAATCAGGGGCGATCACCGCTGCAGGCTGCGGTGCAGCAATATGGGTCATGACCTCGGCTACCTGGCCGCGCAGGCATTTGAGCAACTCATCGGTGAACACCCCCTTATGCTGTGCCTGTCCTTGTGCTACGAGTTGGCTGGTTTTCAACTCATAGGCCGATTGGCCCGGGCTTGTAGCATAGAACT
>JBATND010000174.1:0-6329 GCA_049290175.1 Flavobacteriales bacterium
GCCTCGAGATTCTCTTCGGTGATGCCGTCCGTGAAGGCGGTCACCTTCAGGTAGGGATCCATTTCTGCGATCTCACGGGCCGTATTCACCACCTTGTTCACGCCCAAGTGATGCACGCCGCTGCGGATGCGGTTCAGGTTGCTAAGGTCAAGCGTATCGAAGTCCGCCAGGCGCAATTCCCCGAAACTGCGCTCCATGGCCAAGGCGAGGCTCACGCTCTGGCCTACGCTCAGGCCAATGATGCCGACCCGTTTCGTGCTCAGTACGGCCTGCTCTTCTCGGGTGATCTTGTTCCGGTTGCGATCGGTGCGCACCAAGGCGAACTCCGACTCATCCAGCAAGTGAACCAGCCGGTTCGACCATGGGTAGTGGACCCAAGCGCCGTAAAGCGAGGGGGCCTGGCCATTCAGGTGGGCCTTGGCGGCCTCATCAAGCATGGCATGGTCCCATTTCGCCGCAGGCTGCATAGCCTTCACCAACTCGCGCAACTGCGCATGCAGCTGGTCGTGCAGGGTTATGCAGCGGTTGTGCCTCAGCAGGTCTTCCAGCTTCGCCCGGTCAATGGGGTCCGAAGGCCGGTAGATCACGGGCCGGAAGGAATCCGGGTCCGCTGCTGAAGCGCCGCTGAGCGCTTCGAGCCAATTGTTCATCAAGAGGAGGTCAGGAGAGTGATGCCCAAGATGTCCGAGTGGGGGCGAATCTAGTCAAGGTCAAGTTGTAAACAACTTATCAACAATTGGATTCGACGAACATGTATCCGCAACCTGCGTATGAGCCTCCCAAATCGGTCGCCATGAACGCCTTGGCCCAAGACAAGCAGCCCCAAGAGAAGCCGGTCGTGCTTTTCGTTGACGATGATGCCGGCAACAGGCAGGCTTTTCAAGCTGCCTTCCGGCACGATATGACCGTGTTGCTGGCTGCGGACCTCCAGCAGGCGTGGATACATCTGACAACCAGCCGGATACATGTCGTGATCGCCGATCAGCGCATGCCGGGAACCACCGGAAGCGAGCTGCTGACCATGGTTAAGGATCGTTTCCCTCAGACCAGGCGGATGCTCATAACAGCCTATGCGGATCTGGAAGCCATCATTGATGCGGTCAATAATGGTGGAGTGACCAAGTACTTCGCTAAGCCTTGGGTCAAGGACCAGCTCGTGGGTGCGGTGCAGGATGCGCATGCTGCCATTCGGGCCGAAGAGGAGCGAGATGCTCATACCCACAGGCTCATCGAAGCCAATAAGCAGCTCGAATTCGCGCTGCGCCAGCGCTTGCTCTCTTAAGAAAGCACCCGACGCGCCGCCACTAGCGCGGGAAACGCATAGCGCGCAGGCCGGCTTCTATCTTCGGCCACCCATGCGGCCGGCAACACTCTTAGCGAGCAAGGCTTTCGGCCTCACCATTACCCGTCTTTGCCATCAGCTGATCGAGGATCTCGGCGACCTTGATGGCGTAGCGCTCATCGGATTACAGCCTCGAGGGGTGCTCTTGGCCAGAAGGCTGCGGGCAGAGCTGAAGTCCATTCTCGGGAAGGACCTTTTGGTTTACGGTGAACTCGACATCACCTTCCACCGCGACGATTTCCGGACGCGGGGGTCGCTGCCAACACCGAACACAACCGATATCGCCTTCGATCTCGATGGAAGGCGGGTAGTGCTGGTTGATGATGTCCTCTACACCGGGCGCACGATTCGGGCGGGACTCGATGCGTTGCTCGCCTTCGGTCGCCCCGCCAGCGTGAGCCTGCTCGTGCTCATCGATCGGCGCTTCAGCCGGGAGCTGCCCATCCAACCGGATTACGTAGGCAAATGGGTCGATAGCATCGGCGACCAGCGCGTTACCGTGACATGGAAGGAGAGTGATGGTCGGGATGGTGTCCTGTTGCATACTTCTGATTCAGATGCCGTGGCCTCCATCGCCACGGGATCCATTGCAGACCAATGAGCCCTGCCTCTACTAAATCCTTGGTGCAAGCAAGCGAGACGCTCAGCGTTGACCACCTTCTGGGAATCAAGGACCTATCGGTAGCCGACATCGAGCTCATCTTCCGTACAGCCGATGGCTTCAAGGAGGTGCTTGGAAGGCCCATCAAGAAGGTTCCTTCGTTGCGCGACATCACCATCGCCAACCTCTTCTTCGAGAGCAGCACCCGCACCCGCGTGAGCTTCGAGTTGGCAGAGAAGCGACTGAGCGCCGATGTGGTCAATTTCAGCAGCAGCGGAAGCAGTGTGAGCAAAGGCGAGACCCTCATCGACACGGTGAACAACATCTTGGCGATGAAGGTGGATATGGTGGTGATGCGGCACCCCGATCCCGGTGCGGCCACCTTCCTGGCCCGCCATGCCCAGGCGTGCATCGTGAATGCCGGCGATGGCACCCACGAGCATCCGACCCAGGCCTTGCTCGACGCATACAGCATCCGGGAGAAGTTGGGCCGAGTGAAAGGCGTGAAAGTGCTCATCGTAGGGGATATCCTGCACAGCAGGGTCGCGCTCAGCAACATCTATTGCCTGAAGCGCCTCGGTGCCGAAGTGATGCTCTGCGGTCCGCGCACTCTTATGCCTCGCCACATTGCTTCGCTCGGGGTGCGCTTGGAGGATGATTTGGATAAGGCCTTGCGCTGGTGCGATGTGGCCAACATGCTCCGGATCCAGTTGGAGCGCCAGGGCGGCGATGGCATCGCGAGCTTCCCCAGCCTCCGTGAATATGCCATGCTCTACGGACTCGACTTGGAGCGTTACCGTCGCATTGGCAAGGAAGTGGTGATCATGCACCCAGGACCTATCAACCGTGGAGTAGAGGTGTCCTCTGAAGTGGCCGACCATGCGAATAGCATCATCCTGGGTCAGGTGGAGAACGGTGTGGCTGTGCGGATGGCGGTGCTTTACCTGCTCGCTGCACGTATCACACGCACGGTTGTTTGAAAGTGGCTTGGAATAATCGGGGCATGCTGCGCAAAGTCGCTGCCTATATTTGGCCGGAGACCCTCTCACCATGAACTTCAACATTGAGGACAAAGGGCGTTACACGCTCGTGACCAGCAACGTGGATAAACTGGATACCACCTGCGCCCCGGAACTGAAGAGCGAACTCGTGTACCTGAACAAGACCGGTGTACGCAATGTGGTCATTGATTTGACCGCAACGCGTTACTGCGATTCTTCGGGGCTCAGTGCGCTGCTCGTTGCCAACCGTCTGTGCAAGAGCGTGAACGGTGGCTTGGTGGTGTGCGGCCTGCAAGAGCCGGTGCAGAAACTCGTGCAGATCTCGCAGCTCGAGAGCGTGCTCTCGGTAACGCCCACTGCCGCCGAGGCCGTTGACCTCCTGTACATGGAGGAAATAGAGAAGGACGTCAACAAGGAACAATAACCGCATGAGACACATCATACTCGCCCTTTCGTTCGCTTTCATCGGCACAGCTGCCATGGCGCAGCCCTGCACGCCCAATCCGCTTTACGCCGACAGCGTTTATGGCGTATGGCCGGACACAACGGAGAATTTCATGAACGGTATCGTCGGCATTCCATACAGCCAGGACCTCAACCTGATTGTTCCGATGAACGCGCAGGACATTGACCCGACCTTCCCTGCGGTGGTGATTGACAGCATCGCCTTTGAAGGCGTCTCTGGCCTGCCTCCAGGACTTACGGTAGCGTGCGCGTCGCAAACACCGGCCCCTTGCACCTACCTGACATCGGTTCTGGGTTGCGGTGTGATCCAAGGCGTACCCACGGAGGCAGGCGAATTCCCGCTGAGCCTGAATGTGATCGGTTATTTCACGCTTTTCGGGTCGGCAGTTCCGTATCCGATTTCCTTCACAGGATACAGGATCATCATCGAAGAGGACGATAGCAACGTTTCAGAGCTTGCATTCGGGACTTTGAGCGGGGTGCGGAATGCCCCGAACCCGTTCAGCACCCGCACCGTGATTGAGTTCTCGTTCGAGCGTGCCACTGAGTCGCGCATCAAGGTGTTCACATTGCTCGGCGAGGAGCTTTGGAGCTACCGGACGCTCGGCAAAGCGGGCTTGAACAGGATCGCTTTCGAGGCGGGCAGCTTGCCTGAGGGCGTATACCTCTACAAGGTCGAGAGCGGCCGCACCAGCTTCACTGGTCGGATGATGGTGAGCCGATGAGTTCATCTTCTGAATAGCATTCCCAGAAGGCCCCATATCGGGGCCTTCTTCCTTCCATGGCCCACCGTCAGTTCGACCTGATCACGCTTGGTACCGGCGCTGCCCTGCCAGCGCGCGGACGCTATCCCACGTCGCAATTGCTCATCATCCACGGTGCGCACTACCTGATCGACTGCGGTGAGGGCACCCAAGAGCGGTTGCGCGCGGTGGGGGCGCCATTCAATCGGATCGGGCACATCTTCATCAGTCACCTGCACGGCGATCACTACCTCGGCCTCGTGGGCCTGATCAGCAGCATGCACCTCATGGGCCGCACCCAGAAACTGCATGTGCATGGCCCTCCGATGCTCAAGGAGATCATCGATCTGCAATTGCGCGCATCGCAGACGTACTTGCGCTATCCGCTGGAATTCCAAGCGCTCCAACCGGCGAACGGCTTTGTGGCGTGGAGCGACGCGCATGTGCAAGTGAGCCTGCTTGCCTTGAAGCATCGCATCCCGTGCACGGGATTCGTGTTCGATGAACGACCTGCTCCCAGACCCTTGCGGATGGACAAGCTTGCCATCATCCCGCCCTCCATGCGGGCACGCATCAAGACAGGCCGCGATCTGGTGCTGCCTGATGGCACCATCTATCCGAACGCTGAACTCACCGCTGAGCCACCGCCGCCGCGCCGTTATGCGTATTGCTCCGATACCGCCTTCGCCGCGGAATTGATTCCGTTCATTGCCGGGGCCGACCTGCTCTATCACGAGGCCACCTTCACGCACCTATTGGCCAAACGTGCCAAGGAGACCATGCACAGTACAGCCGGGGAGGCTGCTACGCTTGCCCGCGAAGCTGGCGTCCGGCAATTGCTGCTCGGGCATTTCAGCTCTCGGTACAAATCGACCGATGAGTTGCTGCAAGAGGCGTTGCCCATATTCCCCCAAACACGTGTGAGCGAGGATGGCGCCACCTATCGCGTAGCTGAACGCAGCGCGAACTAACAGCTGTGCATATCGTTGGCTTGCATGCGCGTGGCCCGCGCCTAGCTTCGCGCCCTATCTGGAATGATTCCAAAGAAGGGATGAGGCAGGTGAAGTTGCTCTTGGCAGACCACGGCGAACTCGCAATCGCGGGCATGCGCTGCGTTTTTGATGCGACGGCGGGCATCGACCTCGTAGGGTCGGCGCGCGATCCCATTGCCATGAAGGCACTGCTCACCCGCCACCGTCCGGATGTGGTGCTGATCGATCATACATCAGAAGGCTTCGCCGCCCGCGATATCCGCGAAGGGGTCAGGCGCTCACCGCGCACCCGCTTCGTGGCCATCACGCACGAGCCGTCGCCCATGGTGCTTATGAATGCCGTGAAAGCGGGAGCAACGAGCTATGTGAAGAAGGATTGCGACCTGCAGGAGATTCGCGATGCCGTGACCAGTGCCGCCTTAGGCCAGCGCTTCTTCTGCGGCAAGGTGCTGGAGACATTGCGGCGAGCGGGTCATGATGTGGAGCGCTTCGTCGCGGAGCCTCTCTCGTGCGCTCCGGTCACCCTCAGTGATCGGGAATGCGAGATCATCGGCCTTATCGCTGAAGGCAAGTCCTACACGCGCATTGCCGACCAGCTCCATTTGAGTTCGCATACCGTGGTCACGCACCGTAAGAACATCATGCAGAAGCTGGGCGTGAATAGCACCGCCGCAGTTGTGCTGTATGCCGTGAAGAACGGCTTGGCCAGCCCCAATCACTTCCTTTTCAACGAAGGCGTCTGACTGCCCATCTTAGCGCCATGGGTTCGCTCATAGCAGAGATCGGTGGCAGTTCCTCGCGTTGGGCCTTGATCCGCGAGGATGGTGCCGATGCGATGCTGCCCCTCGCAGGTGAGAGCATGCCGGGCTTCAATCCGGTGAGTGGTGATGCAGAGCGTTTCTCCACAGGCTTGAGCCAGTACCTGAATGAGCGATTGCCAGCGGCATTCGAGGCGAAAGGGGTGATGGTCTATGGCGCGGGATGCGGCACGGCGGAGCGTGCGGGCCTGATGATGGCTGCTCTCAGGCCCATTTGGCCGAGTGCGCTCATTGAAGTGCGTACCGATCTGGAGGGGGCGGCCCGTGGCCTGTGGGGCCGTGAAGCCGGCCTTGTGATGGTGCTGGGCACAGGCTCCAGCGTGGGATGGTGGGATGGCTCAACGCTGCATCAGCGCTTCCCATCGCT
>JBATND010000175.1:0-8533 GCA_049290175.1 Flavobacteriales bacterium
GTGCAATGCACCAATCAGAGCGTGGGCGTTGACATGAGCTACCTCTGGGACATGGGTGATGGCAGCACCTATACCACGGCCGATGTGAACCACCTCTTCCAAGGAGTGGGCACTTACACCATCACGCTGATCGTGAACGACGCGGCTTCGTGCAACGCGGCCGACACGGTATCAATGGATGTCACGGTGCTACCGAGCGAGCCGATCAACGTGGCCTTCACCGCCGACCAGGTCTTCGATTGCGATAACCTCATTCTTTCTACTGCCAACACGAGTACGGGAACGAATGCCGTGTACTTATGGCAGCTGAGCGACGGCAGCCAATACGACACGTTCGATGTGACGCACACCTTCAGTGGCGTGGGCACCTACACCGTCACCCTCACCATGATCGACACCTTGGGCTGCTCACCGAGCCAGACCGTTTCGATCGATGTGCAGATCGATCCGCTGGAGCCGGTGGTAGCAGCTTTCACCGCCGATCAAGTGGGCGATTGCACCACGCTCACGCTCGCGACCGATAACCAGAGCACCGGCGATTTGCTGGCCTATTCATGGGACATGGGCGATGGCACGGTGATCAACGATACGAACGTGGTGCACCAGTACACCTCGCCCGGCGTTTACACGGTAACACTCACCGTGACCGATCTCGGCTGCGGACAGGACGACGCCACGAGCATGCAGGTGATCCTGAATAACATCCTCCCGATCTGGTTCGTCGGCGACACGATCATCTGTCCCGATGATGTTGCCGTGCTCAACGTGATCCTGCCAGACACTGACCTGAGCGATGCCAGCTTCTTATGGAGCACAGGTGAGACCACGCCCACCATCGCCGTTGAGGAGCCTGGCCTCTACACCGTGAACGTGTCCGATGGGCTTTGCCAAGGCAACGTTCAGGTGGTGATTCCAGCCGCGCCGCGCCATGCGCTGTACGATTCGGTGAAGGTGTGCCCGAATGAAGTCGCGGATCTGCGCGTGCCCATCGATGGCCTCGCCTTCCATTGGAGCACTGGTGCTTACACACGTGAGATTCGTGCATTCGCGCCCGGCCTGTACACCTACGACATGATCGACGTGCATGGGTGCCCGCATACTGATAGCCTGCGCGTGGTGGCGCTCGACTCTCTGCCGCAGATATTCGCGCCCAATGCCTTCACACCGGATGGCGATGCCGTGAATGATGTGTTCCGCATAGCAGGCTTCGGCGAGAAGTCCGTGAAGATGACAATCTTCAACCGATGGGGCGAACAGCTCTGGATGAATGAGGGCATGGAGCCTTATTGGGATGGCCGCTATAATGGCCGCATCGTTCAGGATGGCGTGTACGTGTACGTGCTGAAGTACACCGGCGCCTGCCACAACGAAGAGAAGGAGACCATAGGCCACGTGACCGTGGTGCGATGATGGAGCAATAACCGCAACCTAGAGGAACATGATTAAGATGATTGGAAGGTCCTACGGCCTGAGCTTGACGAAGTCCCTCACTGCAATGGGCCTCGTCGTGGTTACTGCAACTGCAATGGCGCAGGCCAAGCATGCGCATGGCCCGCACGCAGGCCATGACCATGACCACGCGGTTGCGCAACCTAGCGTGCATGGCGAATACGTGGAGAACAAGGGCCAATGGCAGAGCCAGATCCTTTATCGCGCCGATTTCGGTTTGCTGGCCATGTTCGCCGAGCGCGATCGTTTAGTGTTCTCGAAACTCGAGGACGATGCTGCGGAGAAGGTACATGAGGCACAGCACATCAGTCCGGAAGCCGTGGATGCCCTAACGTTCAAGGGGCACGCATGGTACGCTTGGTTCGAGGGCGCAAACCTCAATGCCGAGGTGACGCGCGAAGGCCGTTCAGCGGATTACTTCAACTACTTCATCGGCAACGATCCCTCGAAATGGGCCAGCGATGTGCGGCATTTCCTTGAAGTGCGATACAAGAACCTATGGCCCGGGGTCGATCTGCGCCTGCTCGATGAGCATGGCGGTTTCAAGTATGATGTGATCGTAGCCAATGCCACTGCTGCCAGCCAAGCGCGCTTCCGATACGAGGGCCTCGATGGCATGCGGGTGAACGAGAAGGGCGAGTTGGTGCTGAGGACATCGGTAGGGGAGGTGCATGAACTCGCGCCCGTGGCTTGGTATGCCGATGGTGCAAAAGAGAAGGTCGATTGCCGCTTCACGCTGAATGGTAGCACGGTGGGCTTCGCATTCGGGAAGGGCGTTCGTGACGACCGGCCAATCGTGATCGATCCAACGCTGATCGCAAGCACGCTGAGCGGCACGGGCAACATCGGCACAACGCAGAACTACGGGCATACCGCCACCTATGATAACAACGGGAACATCTACACGGGAGCCATCTGCTTCGGGCAGGGCTATCCCACCACGCCTGGTGCCTTCGACGGCACCAACAACGGTGGCATCGACATCGCCGTGAGCAAGCTCAACCCAACCGGCACAACGTTGCTCTTCGCTACCTACCTCGGGGGTAGCGGCGGCGATTACCCGCACAGCTTGGTGGTTACACCGCAAGAAGAGCTCACGGTTTATGGCACGTCGCCATCCACCAATTACCCGGTAACGCCCTCTGCCTTCGGCCAATCATTCGGCGGTGGCACAGCGGACATCGTGATCAGCAAGCTCACCATCGATGGCACTGCGCTGGTGGGCAGCACCTTCATGGGTGGGCAGGCCAGCGATGGGCGCAATAGCTTCACCTCCAATTATGGCGATGCATATCGCGGCGAGATCATCAGTGACGCGGCCGGACGCATCTTCATTGCCAGCTGCTCGCAGGGCACGGGCTTCCCAACCACAACGGGCGCCTACCAGCCCAACCATGCAGGTGGTCAGGATGGCGTGATCTTCTGCCTTTCACCCGATTTCAGTGTGCTGGAGTGGAGCACTTATTTCGGGACGTCGTCGGGAGAGATGGCCTTTGGCATCAAGCTCAGCTCCAACAACGAGGTTTACGTTTGCGGCGGTACAGGCGGCACCGCACTTCCAGCCACGCCCGGCGCCCATCAGACCACCAGCGGTGGCGGTAACGATGGCTTCATCGCGCGCTTCAACGCCGATGCGAGCGAATTGCTCAGCTGCACCTATTTCGGCAGCTCGGCCAGCGATGTGGCTTTCTTCCTGCAGCTCGATGGTGACGACAACGCGTACATCTACGGGCAATCCTCTGGCGCCGCTCTCGACATCGCTCCGGCGGGCACTTATGGGCAATCCGGAGGCCCGGCATTCGTAGCTGAGTTCACATCGGATCTTACCGAGCAGGTGTTCAGGACCCGCTTGGGGCCAACGGGCACTATCGTACCCGTGGCTTTCCTCGTTGATGTTTGCCGGAACATCTACATCAGTGGCTACAGCGTGGGCACCGGCTGGGCCATTTCAACCGATGCGCTCTACACCAGCGGAGGCTTCTACCTTGGCGTGTATGATCCGGACATGGAAGGATTCCGCTACGGCACCTACTACACCGGCGCGGGTCACGTAGATGGCGGCACCAGCCGGTTCGATGCCAATGGCGTGGTGTATCAGGCGGTATGCACCAGCGGCGGTTTCCCGACCACGCCGGGCGCATACAGCAATGTGCAGCCCTCGGGTTGGGATGTCGGCGTGTTCAAGATCGACTTCGAGCAGAGCGGCGTGAACGTGAATCTCGCTGCAAGCGCCACTACGGGTTGCGCCCCAGCCACCATCACCTTCAACGGCGGCGGCAATGCGACCAATCTGGTGTGGACACTCGCCGACGGTACGGTGATCTCCACCAGCGCGAGCTTCACGTACGACTTCACCGAGTCCGGCACCTATGATATCCTGCTCATCGGCTTCGACAGCACCAGCTGCAACATAGCCGATACCGCCTACGTGACGGTGAACATCAGCAACCCAGCAGACCTCAACGCGCTTTTTGCAGCGGACCCGATCAGCTCATGCACCACTTATGGCGTGCAACTCACCAACCAGAGCACGGGCAGCAATGTGGTTCTCTGGGATCTGAATGGAACGCCGAGCAATCTGCCCAACCCCTATGTGTCTGTGCCGGGCCCCGGCACCTACAGCTACACCATCACCGTGTTCGATCAGTTGTGCCAGCTGCAGGAGAGCTACAGCATGAGCGTTGAAGTGCCACCGGCGACAACGGAGATCGACCTCCCATCGCCTGTGTACCTCTGTCCTGAGGGCACGGTGCTGCTGGATGCAGGACCGGGGTTCGACGGCTACCAATGGAGCACCGGTGAGACCGCGCAAATGATCACGGTTGATGCACCAGGCGTGTACGAGGTTGCAGTTGCGCTTGGCTTCTGCGATGCGGCGGACGAAGTGCTGGTGATCCAAGTGGCCACGCCGCCGGGCATGGAGGATGTAACCGCGTGCCCTGGTCGTAACGTGAGCTTCACGCCAACTTTCACCACGCAGAGCGTCATTTGGAACAACGGCTCACAGAACCAATCAATCACCGTGAACGAGGCGGGGGTGTACTCCTTTGTAGCCATTGACATGAATGGCTGCGAGTTCTCCGATTCGGTGGAACTCATCCACCTGACCACTTCGGATGGTGAGGCCATCATCCCGAACGTGTTCAGCCCCAATGGCGACAATTACAACGATGTGTTCGAAGTGGCTGGCCTCGACGTGCAGCTCTTCAGCATGGAGGTGTACAACCGGTGGGGCCAGAAGATGTACGAGACCAAGGACCCCGGACGTGGTTGGAGGGGCAGTGTTGACAATGCCAACGACCTGCCCGTGCCCGACGGCACCTACTTCTACATCATCAGCTACACGGACCTTTGTTCCGAGAAGCCCGACGTGAGCAAGGCGGGGCATGTGACCTTGCTGCGCTAGGGATCGGTTTGCGGCTCAGGATACGCAGCGTATTTTCGGAGCCATGCGGAGAACACTCACCCTACTTGCCTTCCTATCCGGGGCCATGGTCATGGCTCACGATCACGGGCATGGCGACCATCGTGGCTTGGAGTTCCATGCCAATGCGGGCCAGTGGCCGCAACAGGTGCTGTACAGGGCCCGCACGCAAGCGGGAGCGGTCTTCGTGGAGCTTGGTGCGCTCACCTATGTGGTACAGAGCGGCGGTCCGCAGCATGCTTCAGCACCGGATGGCGTGTTCGAGCCATTCAAGGAGCACGCCTATCGGATGCGTTTCGTCGGGGCATCCACACGGAGCCACCAAGGCGTGGAGCGCCTGCCGCACTACGTGAACTACTTCTTGGGCGACGACCCGAAGCAATGGGCCGGTGGTGTGAAAGCATACGGAGGGGCGCTGCTTGAAGAGGTCTATCCAGGGATTGCCATGCGAATCGATGGGCACGAAGGCCTCAAGTACGAGTGGATCTTGCAGCCAGGCGCCGATGCCGGGTTGATCGAATTGGAGTTCGAAGGACAGGACAAGCTGCGCGTTGAAGGCGGCCTGCTCTTCATTGAGACCAGTGCAGGACAGGTGATCGAACAGCGCCCAGTTGCTTGGACGGAACGGAATGGCGTGCGCCTGCCGGTGCCCTGCGCATACAAGCTCGAGGGAAACCGCCTGAGCTATGAGATGAAGGAGGGCTATGATCGCGAAGCACTGCTCGTGATCGACCCAACGGTTGTCTTCAGCAGCTACAGCGGAAGCACAGGCGACAACTTCGGATTCACGGCCACCTACGACGCCAGCGGTCACCTGTACGGTGGCGGCATGGTGCGCAGTGCGGGCTATCCGGTCACGCTGGGCGTTGTGCAATCGAACTACGGCGGCGGCGAGAACGACATTGCCGTGAGCAAGTTCACGCCGACCGGGAACAGCTTGGTGTGGAGCACATACATCGGCGGGTCGCTCAATGAGGTGCCGCACAGCATGGTGGTGAACAGCGACGATGAGCTCTTCATCCTGGGCACCAGCAACTCCGCGAATTTCCCAACCACCGCCGGCTGCTGGGACCCGAGCTTCAATGGCGGAACCACTCCGCCTTTCGCCGTTACCTCCTACGGATTCACCTACACCAATGGCTGCGACATTGTGGTGGTGCATTTGAACAGCGATGCGACGGCCCTCATCGGCAGTACCTGGGTCGGCGGTTCCGGCAACGATGGCCTCAATCAGCAAGTGCCCACCAACCGCAATTACGGTGACCCCTTCCGCGGCGAGATCATCCTCGACCAACAAGAGCAGCCCATCGTGGTTACGAGCACGGCAAGCACCGGGCTCTTCACGACCCCCAATGCGGTGCAGGCGGCTTTCGGCGGCGTGCTCGATGCGTACGTCTTCCGCATGGACCCCGGCCTCACCACCATGCTGTGGGCCACCTATTTCGGTGGATCGGGCACGGATGCTGCTTTCGGTGTTCAGACCGCGAGCAATGGCGAGGTGTACATCACCGGCGGCACCACCAGCATCGACCTGCCGAGCGCGGGTACTTCAGCCTTCCCAGCATTTAACGGTGGCGCTGCCGATGGTTTCATCGCACGCTTCCACCCTTCAGGAGCGCCACTGCTCTCGCGCACCTACGTAGGGCAGGCCGGATTCGATCAATGCTACTTCGTTCAGCTGAACACGGCCGATGAGGTCTTCGTCGTAGGCCAGACAACAGGGCCTTACCCTGTCACACCAGGCAAGTACAACAACCCTAACGCCACTCAATTCCTGCACAAGTTCAGCGGGGATCTGAGCACTTCGCTATGGAGCACGCGGATCGGTGGCGATGGCACGGAGAACATCTCGCCCTCGGCTTTCCTCGTGAGCAATTGCGGCCAGATCTACTTCAGCGGTTGGGGCGGTTCAACCAACGCGTTCGGTACGGCTGGCCTGCAAAGCAGCACTAATGGCTTGCCTGTAACTGCGGATGCTTTCCAGATCGGCACGAATGGCAGCGACTTCTACCTGATGCTGCTCGAAGCTGAGGCGGAATCCCTTGGCTATGCCACCTTCTTCGGCGGAACCAGCGCAGAGCATGTGGATGGCGGCACCAGCCGATTCGACAAGAACGGCATCGTGTACCAAGCCGTCTGCGCCGGATGCCAGCTGCTCAGCTACCCCACCACGCCGGGCGTGTGGAGCAATACGAACAACAGCACCAACTGCAACCTTGGCGTCTTCAAGATCGACTTCGAGCAGAACGTGCAGGTCACCATTGATGCAAGCATCAGCAACCTGGTGCTGTGCCTTGATGATCCAGTCGTGCTGAATGCCGTTGGCACAGCGGACCAATGGCTTTGGAACCTGGGCGATGGCAGCCCCACGAGCACGGAAGTGACGCTTACGCATCAATATGCCGAACCCGGCACCTACACCATCACGCTCATCGGAACGGCGCTGGGCCTTTGCGTGGCAGTTGATACCGCAACCGTGCAGATCACGGTGGTGCCGCCCGCTGTGTTGGTTCCGCAATTCGAGGCCGTGCCTTCGGGTGATTGTGATGCGGTTGCGGTTGAGCTCTTCAACACGAGTACTGGCAGCAACATCTTCCTTTGGTCCTTCGGCGATGGCACGGGTTCCACACTAACCAACCCGACGCATGCCTATGCGGCACCGGGGCAATACACGATCACGCTCGGCATCGTCGATGCAATCTGCTCCGATACCGCGTTCGTGTCGCAGACCATCGACGTGGGCATTCCCGGTCTCACGCTCGACTTGCCTTCGCCTGTTGGGCTCTGCGATGGACTCGATGTACAACTCGATGCGGGTGCTGGCTACGACACCTATGCATGGAGTACTGGCCAAACCACACAAGTGATCACCGTCGCGCAAGCGGGCACTTACATCGTGGTGGTCACCGATGGATTCTGCACCGGCACGGATACGATCATCGTGGCCGTACCGCCGCCTCCAGCTCCTATGCAGGATCGCCTTGTCTGCCCAGGGCAACCGGTCACCTTGAGTCCGCCCTTCCAGCCGATCGGCATCGTGTGGAGTACTGGCGCTACCACTGCCAGCATCAATGTGGATGCTGACGGCGAGTATTGGTACGCGGCCATCGATCCCGCAGGCTGCCCGGTTTCGGATACGGTACAAGTCTCCTTCTACCTCGTGGGCGATAGCGAAGCCATCATCCCCAACGTGTTCAGTCCCAACGGCGACCGGTACAATGATGTGTTCCAGATCACCGGCATCAGTCCCGGCGGTGAATTCCGCATGGATATCTACAATCGTTGGGGGCAGCGGGTCTTCGAGTCCTCATCCAGCAGCTTGGGTTGGAATGGCAAGCTCGAGAACGTCGGTGAGACCGTGCCCGACGGCACCTACTTCGTGATCGTCACCTACAAGGACTATTGCAAGAGCCAGGACCCGATCACGGTGACGGGCCACGTTACGCTGTTGCGCTAGCGCAGGATCGATTGCGCCAAAGCCCTGCCGGTGTGCGATTCCTCACGCGCCAATTCCTCTGGCGTTCCGGTGAAGAGCAATCGCCCGCCGCCCTCGCCGCCTTCGGGGCCGAGGTCGATGACCTGGTCGGCGCACTTGATCACCTCGGTGTTGTGCTCGATGCAGACCACGCTGTGGCCATTGGTGATGAGCATATCCAATGC
>JBATND010000176.1:0-4643 GCA_049290175.1 Flavobacteriales bacterium
GTGCGCGGGGTGATAGCGCTGGCCCATTGGTAACTGGCGGCTTCTTGTTCCTTCAGTTGCACGGCATCGTTCATGGCTACGGATGGCGCTGGGGCGAATAAGCCCTCCGCATTCCGCGTGCGCGAACCGCGAATCGCTATTTCCTGTAATTGCCGCGGACGGTACACGTACAGCATCCAGGGATTCATCGTCGGCATCACGCCGCCCAGCGTGGGGTTTCCGCTGTTCAGGCTCAGGTCAACCTTGTTCCAGTCCTCGCCGGTGTTGTTGCTCACTTGTGCTTTCATCATCAGCTCGATGGGCTGGCCCACGCCTTTCGCGCGCAAATCGTAGGCGGGCAGCCAGCCCGCATTGCCCACGAAGTAGGTGATGGTGAAGGTGGCGGGCACTTCAACGGTGCTGCTGATCTCCACGACCACTTCGCTGGTGGGACGTGGCGCTTGCGCTTGCATGCTGGCCAATTGCTGGCGCAGCTTCTCGGCTTCAGCATGAATGGCCTGCTTCTTCTCTTCTTGCGTGAGCCAACCCACCTTCATCGCCTTCATGCGCTCGCGTACATAGTCGTTCACGGCCTGCAGTTGCGTTGCGGTGAGTCCGTTCTGCTGTCCGCCCACCGCACTGTTTTTGAGCAAGAGCTGCTCTTCATTCACCCATACCTGTTGCACGCCGTTCTCGATGTTGTAATCGTGCTCAAGCTTCTTGATCTGCGCCTTCAGCTCCTCGATCTCCTTCTTCTTCGGGCTCTCGGTGAGGTAGTTGATCCGGTGGTTCACGCTGAGGATGCTGTAGCCGCCCTTGCCTGTTACCTGGATGCTCTGTGGGTCGAGTCCTTCGGCCAGACCGGTGAAGACGATGGCGCTGGTTCCCGCGGTGATAGTACTGTTCGCCGAGCGCGAAACCTGTGCGCCGCTCAGGAAGACCTTCACTTCGGAGACCTTACTAGAAACGGGTTTCTCGCCCTCGGCGGCGAACAGGTTGATGCAAAGGACAGTGCAGAACAGGAGGGTGGCTGGGCGCATGACGTGGGGTTAAGGGCCTACCATCGGCAGGCAGGGCGAATGTATCGGGGTGCTTGGGGCAATCTGTACACGCTGACCGTTGTATTGGTTCAGCAGGCGGCAGAAATCCGCTATTGCGTCGTCAATCTCACATTACACTGTCGGAAGCGGGCAGTCCACGAACGCAGTGGTCCCTTTACCTGGCGCGGAATCCCAGCGGACCGTTGCGCCAATAGACGCCGCGCGCGATTCCACATTGTCCAGCCCCATGCCCTTGCGCGCCTTGGATAGGTCGAACCCAAGGCCATCGTCAGCGACACTGACATTGATGCGCCCAAGGGAACGGGCGATGGTGATGCCGAGCTTCTTCGGTTTGGCATGCTTCAGCGCGTTGCTGACGAGTTCCTGCACGATGCGGTAGATCTCCAGCTCCACCTTCTGGTCGAGCCGGTCATCGAGTCCATTCAGGTTGAGGTCAACTTCGAGTTTGCCTGCCACCCGAAGCGAATCGCACAGGCCATTGAGCGCTTCGGCCAGACCACGTTGCGAGAGGTTGGAGCTGATCATCTCGTGCGAAATGCGGCGGACCTCCAGGACCGTCTCATCGAGCAGCTGATTCGCCTTGTCCGAATGCAGCGGTTGGTCGAGGTGCAAGTTCTCCAAGCGCACCTCAAGCGCGTTCATCTGCATCTTGAGCGCGCCAAGCATGCTGCCCACCCGGTCGTGCAGTTCACGGGCAATTCGGTTGCGCTCTTTCTCTTGGCCATCGATCATGGCGTGAAGCGCCTTGTTCTCGCTCTCGTTCATGAGCTGATCCACCACATGGCGGTGCAGTTCCCGCTCCTGGCGGCCCAGCTTGGTGCGCGCTCGAAGCCCTCGCCACAGCAGCACGGCCACGACCACCAATGCTGCGGCGATGGTTAGTGAGAGGTTGCGCTGAAGTTTCTTGCGGCGATCCTCGATCTGCGCAAGCGCGAGCTCTTTCTGCTGCTCTGCGATCTGATGCTCCTTGCGCTCGGTCTCGAAGCCGATTACGGCAAGCGCGAGGCGTTCGTTGTACTGCGCTCGCTTCAATGAATCGTTGAGTTGATTAACCAAGCGAGCTTCCTTCAAAGCAAGGTCCTTCTCGCCCATCTCCTCGTACCAATCCCAAAGGGCCTTGCGTGCGCTGGCCTGCATTTTCACATCCCCAGCGGTGATCATCGCCTCCAATCCTGTACGCATGGTGCGGATGGCTTCATCTCGCCTGTCCATGGCCCAGAGCGTGTTAGCCAGCAACCGGCGTGTATCCCCTGCTTTCTTCCAATCGCCCAGTGAATCGCTGATGGCGAGGGATCTATAGAAGAGCGGCAGCGCGCTTTGGCCAGCCCCAGCAAGGAATCTGAAGCGGGCGATCTGCCCCATGAGCATAGCGCGCGTTTCGCCGCGCTCCGGTCTGATGGCGGCAAGAAGACCTTCGAGCAACTGAATCGCCAATGGGAGCTTGTCGATTCGCGAAGCAACGGCACTCAGGTTAGAGATGCTGGTCTCCGCGATGCGGTTATGGTTGCCGCTCGCCGCAATCCGCAAAGCGGTTTCGTAGTCATCCCAAGCCTCTTCCAATCTTCCTTGGTAGTAGCGCAGGTTGCCCATGTTCAAGCGCACCATGCACATGCCCTTGCTGTGATGCGAGCGTTCCGCCAGTCGCTGTGCCTTGTGCAATTCATCGAGCGCTTCAGATTGGCGTTCTTCTTCGAGGAGGAACTCCGCGCGCATCACGAGCAATTCAGACCGCTCGCGAGGCAAGGCTGTGCTATCAGCCACCTCCAGGCCAGTCATGATCTCAGTCATTCCGGCAGGGCGGTCACCCATGTACTTCTTGATGCCCGCCCTGAACTTGCGCATCACGGCATGTATGGTCGGCTCCAGTTCCTCGCTCATCCGATGCAGGCTGTCCAAGCTTGCGGCGCAGTCGGCATAGCGGGCGTTGCGGTAATCGGCAATGGCGCGCGATAGGAGGGCAAGTTGTTGATTGCTCTGCCCCCCGCGGCGATCTAGTTCACTGGCCAAGTCGCGGAGACCTTCGATGTCCACTTGGTCGTCGAGCCTGCACATTCGAGCATAAGCGATCGTATCCAATGCAGGGCTTGTGCCGCTGCCGAATGCGCACGGGACAATCCACAGCATGGATGCCAGGTATAGCAACTGAGCTAGCCCCCTCAAGCCGAACGCTTCTTTGCCTCCTCTCCTCATTTCCATTGCCGCTGCATTATTCACGGACTAATCCTATGCAGGGCATTGGGTCCTGCGCCCCATTCGTGCATCGAGCGGCTAGTTTAATGAACCGATGTTTACGGCTGATGAACAGCTTACCGGCATCGGAACCGCACGGCGTGGAATGAGCAGAAGGACCGCCGTGACAGAAAGCCCTTCATTCGTCGCCGTGTCCGACCTCCTGAAGCATCGGCGGCAATTGGTCGCGCCCATTGCTCTCATCAACTGCGAGCGCACGACCGAAGGAGGTCGCGTGTGCAACAAGCACGATTCCCTAGGAAGTCACTCGACGAAGCACGCACCTGCCCCGAGGCGGCGAGCAGGCGTTCATCCTAAGCGACGCGCATGCCCTTGATCGTAGATCAAGGGCAAACGCCCCGCACGACGATCTCGATCACGTCGTTTCCGCCTGAGGTGATTACCACAAGGCAATCAAGCGGTCTCTGAATATCGATGCCGGTATCCAATAGGTCAGGTCCCGGATTATTCTGTGAAGGGTCGATGCGGTACTGCACATCCGCTTCGCAGGCGTCAGAGCCTTCGCCTGTGATGGTGAATCCAGAGAGCACTGCGTTACTCGGGCGCGTGATCTCGAGGAAGTGAGTGCTCGTTCCGCACCTTCGCTTGCAATCGTAAGAGGCCATGATGCTACAGGTTTTGGTTGGTTAAAGTGTTTACTCCGCGTCCGACCACCGTTCCATGGTGTAATTCACCAAACCGGTGGTGTTTCGGCAGTCGAGTTTATGAAGAATGTTCCATAGGTGGATCTCCACCGTATCGGGGCTGACGAAGAGCTTCTCGGTGCTCTCTTGTCTGGTGGGCCATGCCACTATGAGGTTGACGATGTGCAATTCGCGTTTCCTGAGCGGATGGTGGCCGCCCGCGCTGCACTGGACCATGGTCCTGACGGCTTGAACGAGCAGACGCTGCATCTCGGTGGCGATGTGCTTGCCGCCGATGACGGCGTTGGGTGAAGATTCCGGGAAACCGGGATTCGAGTGGCTGCACATGAAACGAGGAAGGGCCGCCCTTTGCGGACGGCCCTTCCTCTGAAACTCAATTGAGTTTACTTCTGGATCACCAAACGCTCATTGAACGTGCTGGTTCCGGCGGTGATGTTCACCATGTACATGCCGTTGGCCAGTTCGCCGTTGAGGGCGATCGTGGTGTTCACGAAGCCGTCCTGCACACCAAGGGTGCGCTGAGCCACGCGCTTGCCGAAGGCATCGTAGATGTCAACATTCACAGCGCTCACGCCCTCCTCCAGGTCGTTCAGGCTCACCAAGAGCTGATCGCCACGGTTCGGGTTGGGGTACATCGCCACGCGGGCTTCGGTTGCCGTACCGGTCGTGCCTTCCTCGGCCATGCCGAAGCTGCACGTGGTGGTGAGCA
>JBATND010000177.1:0-3348 GCA_049290175.1 Flavobacteriales bacterium
GGACATGGTGGCGGCTCGCGAATACCTGCGCGGCACCGGCAGCACGCTCATCGGCCCCAATTGCCCCGGTGTGATCACCGCCGATGAATGCAAAGTGGGCATCATGCCCGGCTTCGTGTTCAAGAAAGGCCCGGTGGGCATCGTGAGCAAGAGCGGCACGCTCACCTACGAGGCAGCGGATCAGGTGGTGAAGGCCGGTATGGGCATCACCACGGCCATCGGCATCGGTGGCGATCCCATCATCGGCACCACAACGCTTGAAGCGATTCAGCTCTTCGCGAACGACCCCGACACCAAGGCCATCGTGATGATCGGCGAGATCGGCGGCGACCTGGAGATCCAAGCCGCGCGTTGGATCAAGGCCAATTGCAAGAAGCCCGTCATCGGCTTCATCGCTGGCGAGACCGCGCCGAAGGGCCGCACCATGGGCCATGCGGGCGCCATCGTGAGCGGTGCCGATGAGAGCGCTGCTGCCAAGAAGGCCGTGATGCGCGAATGCGGGATCCACGTGGTGGACAGCCCTGCGACGATCGGCGCGAAGGTGAAGGAGGTGCTGGGCTGAGGCTCAGGCAGCCCGAAGCGGTGTGCGCCTTACGGCTTTTCGGCGGGTCGAACGACGCTCATCGAATTGCTCATGCGCATCGAACCACACTTTGGCGGCATGGCGGTCTTTCTCCGTCCCGATGCCCCAGTAAAAGCAGCGGCCCACTTCGTACATGGCGTCGCGGTCGCCGAGCAGAGAAGCCTTCATGTACAATCCGAAGGCTTTTGCGGCATCTTGTTTCACGCCCGCACCCTTCTCGTAGGAGATGGCCAGGTCGAAAGCAGCGCTCGGATAGTCCCGGTCAGCCGCTCTTTTCAGGTATCCCGCAGCGCGCTTGTAATCCTTGGGGACATGCTTCCCGAAGAGATGCCATGTGCCCAGGGCATAGGCCGCTTCACCATCACCATCTGCATCGGCGCGCTTGAGCAGTTCAATCGCTGAAGGAGCATCGTAGCCTGGCTTCGCCAGAAGGCTCAGGACACGGCGCACGTTGGGATGGCGGACTGACATGCGGCGAAAATACGTGACTATGGCCAAGGGCCTTTCCAACCGATTGGCCGTTTGCGAGGAGGCCATCGCCGGTCATCAGCTTGCTCTCCGCCTCGGTCGCGTGCTGCACGCGACTCGCCGCGTTCATGCTTGCTTCGGGTGCTTGGGCGCTTCCCCTTGCGGTGAGGTTGCGGAGCCATGATTCTCTAGAGCAGTATTGGCTGTGCGAATGGCCGAAGCGTGCAAGCTACTTTCGCCGCCGCAAAATCAGCCCATTGATGAGTCCGATCTTCGACCTCGACATGATCAAAGCGGTGTACAGCCGCTTCCCTTCACGCGTAGCCGCCGCCCGCAAAGCTGTTGGCAAGCCGCTCACCCTTTCGGAGAAGATCCTCTATGCCCACCTCTGGGACGGCGAAGCCAAGACCGCTTTCGGCCGTGGCAAGGACTACGTTGATTTCGCACCCGATCGCGTGACCATGCAGGACGCCACCGCGCAGATGGCCCTGCTGCAGTTCAGCACCACCGGCAGGAAGAAAGTGGCCGTGCCCAGCACCGTGCATTGCGATCACCTGATCCAAGCGCGCGTTGGGGCGAAGCAGGACCTGCAGGAAGCGCTGAACAAGAGCAACGAGGTCTTCAACTTCCTGGAGAGCATCAGCAACAAGTACGGCATCGGCTTCTGGAAGCCCGGCGCGGGCATCATCCACCAAGTGATGCTGGAGAATTACGCCTTCCCCGGCGGCATGATGATCGGCACCGACAGCCACACGGTGAACGCCGGTGGCCTGGGCATGGTGGCGATCGGCGTGGGTGGTGCCGATGCTTGCGATGTGATGAGCGGACTACCGTGGGAGCTCAAGTTCCCCAAACTCATCGGCGTGAAGCTCACCGGCAAGCTCAACGGCTGGACCGCGCCGAAGGATGTGATCCTGAAGGTGGCCGGAATCCTCACCGTGAAAGGCGGAACGGGTGCGATCGTGGAGTACTTCGGCCCCGGTGCCGAGAGCATGAGCTGCACCGGTAAAGGCACCATCGCCAATATGGGCGCTGAGATCGGAGCCACCACCAGCACCTTCGGATACGACGACAGCATGCGCCGCTACCTGAAGGCGACAGGCCGGGCGGAAGTGGCCGCGCTCGCCGATGCCATCGCCGCCGACCTCACCGGCGATCCCGAGGTGTACGCCGATCCGGCCAAGTATTTCGATCAAGTGATCGAGATCGACTTGAGCACGCTGAGCCCGCACCTCAACGGTCCCTTCACACCCGACCTGGCCACGCCGGTGAGCGAGATGAAGGAGAAGGCCGCTAAGAACGATTGGCCCACCGAGATCGAATGGGCGCTGATCGGCTCCTGCACCAACAGCAGCTACGAGGACATCAGCCGCGCCGCTAGCATCGTTGCCGACGCCGTGAGCAAGGGCCTGAAGCCGAAGTCGCACCTGGGCATCAACCCCGGAAGCGAGCAGGTGCGCTACACCATCGAGCGCGATGGCTTCATCGAGACCTTCGAGAAGAGCGGCGCCACCATCTTCACCAACGCCTGCGGGCCCTGCATCGGCCAGTGGGCGCGCGAGGGTGCAGACAAGCAGGAGAAGAATTCCATCGTCCACTCCTTCAACCGCAACTTCGCGAAGCGCGCCGACGGCAACCCCAACACGCACGCCTTCGTGGCCTCGCCGGAAATGGTGGCCGCCATCGCGATCAGCGGCAAGCTCACCTTCGATCCCGTACACGACACGCTCACCAACGACAAGGGCGAGCCGGTGAAGCTGGCCGAGCCCACCGGCTGGGAGCTTCCGCCGAAAGGATTCGCCGTGGAGGACAACGGCTACCAAGCGCCAGCCGAGGACGGCAGCAAAGTGGAAGTAGTTGTGAAGCCCGACAGCCAGCGCCTGCAATTGCTCGCCCCTTTCCCCGCGTGGAACGGCAAGAACATCACCGATGCGGTGCTGCTCATCAAGGCGAAAGGCAAATGCACCACCGACCACATCAGCATGGCCGGCACCTGGCTGCGCTACCGCGGTCACTTGGACAACATCAGCAACAACACGCTGATCGGCGCTACCAACGCTTTCAATGGTGAAGCCGACAAGGTGAAGAACCAGTTGACCGGCGAATACGGTCCCGTACCCGCCACCCAGCGCGCGTACAAGGCCGCCGGTGTCACGAGCATTGTGGTGGGCGATCAGAACTATGGCGAAGGCAGTAGCCGCGAGCACGCCGCCATGCAGCCGCGTCACCTTGGCGTGGCCGCTGTGCTCGTGAAGAGCTTCGCGCGCATCCACGAGACCAACCTGAAGAAGCAGGGC
>JBATND010000178.1:0-5234 GCA_049290175.1 Flavobacteriales bacterium
TTGCGTGGCTGGTCGCACGGTCAGCAGCCAGACGTATGCGCTGAAGGCGATCACGCTGCCGAAGACCACGAGGAAGGCCTCAGCGATCCAGGCGTTCCGCGGCACGTCGGCGAAGGAGAAGCCGTCCCATTCGCCGCGAGTGATGCTGACTGCCAGGAAGCACACCGCGCCCGTGAGCATCTGCCAAGCGCTGTTCGCCGTGTTCGACAGCTTCACCGGATTGTATTTGCTCCACACCGAGCCGGATGGCCAGGCCAGAATCCCCAGCGCGAGCACCGCGATCGCCGTGGCCTCGGCCTCGAAGCCTTGCTCCGTCAGTTGCACGCTCAAGCGCTCCCGGAAGAGCAGCCACACGCCGGCGATGCCTGCCGCGATGCCGATCATGGTGGTAGGACTGCGGAAGTTCACGCCCCATTGCGGCCGGTCAACCACCGTGAAGGTGAGCGGCGCCACGGCGATGGCGATGGCCGCCACGCTGCTGGGCACCGTTTGCTGCGCCCAAACCACCGCGCCGTTGCCAACGAAGAGCAAGAGGAAACCCACGAGCAGGGTCTTCCACAGACCGCTGGGCGGAAAGAGCGCGAAGCCTTGCGCCTTGGCCATGCCGAACATGATCACGCTGGCCACCGCGAAGCGCAAGCCGCCGAGCATGAAGGGCGGGAATCCCGTGAGCGCCTCCTTGATGCCGTAATAGGTGCTGCCCCAGATGAGGTAGATGGCCGCGAAGGCGAGGATCACCTTCAACCGGCTCGGCTGCTGCTGGCTCATGCGTTGGCGAGCGCCTCCGTGAAGCGCTCCACTTCCTCTTCCGTGTTGTAGTAGCTGAGCGATGCGCGCATGATGCTATCGATGCCGCGCTCCTTCAGGTCGAGCCAGGCCCAATCGAAATTGGTGACGCTGGTGTTGATGCCCCGCGCCCGCAGCGTGAGCAACACTTGGTTCAGGTCGCGGCCCTCGATGGTGAAGGTGTTGATGCCGCTCGGTCGCGTGCCCTGATCGCGCACCTGCACGCCGGGCAAGGCATTCAAGCGTTCGCGCAGCAAGGTGGATAAGGAGAGGATGCGCGCTTGGATGGCATCCAATCCCCACGACAGTGCATGATCAACAGCGGCGCCCATGCCCAACCGATCGGCGATGTTGTGCTCCATCACCTCGAAGCGTTTGGCGTCGGGCTTCCACTCGAAGCTGTCGCGGCCGGTCCACTTGGCGGAATGGATGTCGATGAAGATGGGATCGAGTTTCTCCATGGCTTCGCGGCGCACGTAGAGGTAGCCCGTGCCACGCGGACCGCGCAGGAATTTCCGTCCGGCGCCGGTGAGCAGGTCGCAGCCGATGCGCTGCGCATCAACCGGCATCTGGCCCACGGCCTGACAGGCATCGAGCAAGTAGATCGCATTGGATCCGTGCAAGGCAGCGCCCACCTCCTCCACCGGATTCACCTTGCCGTTGCTGTTGGTGATCTGCGTGATGGCCACCAGCTTCACGTGCTCGTCGAGCATGCCTTTCAATGCACCGATGTCGATGAGGCCATCGGCATCGCTGGGCACCACTTCCAACGACGCGCCCACTTGATTGCAACGGCGACGCAAGGAGAGCCAGTTACTGTTGTACTCGTTGTCGGCCGTGAGCACGCGGTCGCCGGGCTTCAGCGGCACGCTGTGGAAGGCGCGGTGCCAGCTCTGTGTGGCGCCATCGGTGAGGGCAATCTCATCGGCCCGGCAATTCAGCAGCGTGGCGAAGGAAGAGTACACGGCATTCACCGCTTCGGCCTTCTTGGCGGCGGCCTCGTAGCTGCCCATCATCGCTTCCAGGCGCGTGTGCTCAAGCACGGTATCAAGCACAGGCTGCGACATCAGTCCGCAACCGGCGTTGTTGAAGTGGATCACGTGATCGCAGCCGGGCGTGAGGGCACGGGCGCGGGCAACGTCGAATGCGGTGATGGGCATGCGGGCGCGAAGATGATGCGCGACCATCGCTCCGCGTCACGCACCCACATATCGTCCCTACGGGACTGGGAAAACAAACGTGTTCATGAATCCTAGCAACATGTCGTCCCTACGGGGCTACCCATATCACGTCCCTACGGGACTACCAGCACATCGACTCCTATGAGACTATTCAGCGGCATCGGGTATATGTCATGCGTCTGACGGCTCATCGCCCCCAATAACAACGAACCACAGATGTACACAGATGCGCACGGATTGAAGCCCCTACGTGCGAATGGACAATCAACAATTTCCTCGGCCTTTCATGGGCTCATATCCGTGCATATCCGTGTGCATCCGTGGTTGAATGAATTCAGCTTTGCGCGCCAAATGGGCGCGTACGGCCCGATAGCCCTGCGGGACTACCACGCATCTGCATTCCCTTCACACCTCGCCACTACCTTCGCCCGGTACCCGAAAGAACGCCATGTCACGCACCAAGTCCGCCCCCGAAGCCGAGATCAGCCTGAGCGAGCTGAGAGAAGAAGTCCTGCGCGATTACGCCCTCTGCGTGCTGAGCCGCGAAGCCAGCCTCATAGGCCGCAAGGAAGTGCTGGGCGGCAAAGCCAAGTTCGGCATCTTCGGCGATGGCAAGGAGCTGGCCCAGGTGTGCATGGCCAAGCAGTTCCGCGATGGCGATTGGCGCAGCGGCTACTACCGCGACATGACCTTGATGTTCGCCATCGGCCAGCTCACCGTGCAGCAGTGGTTCGCGCAGCTGTACGCCCACGCCGATGTGAATGCCGACCCCAGCAGCGCCGGACGCAGCATGAACGGCCACTTCAGCACGCGCAGCCTCGACGACAACGGCGAGTGGAAGGACCTGATGGCCCAGCCGAACTCATCGCCCGACATCTCGCCCACAGCCGGTCAGATGCCGCGCCTGCTCGGCCTCGCGCAAGCCAGCAAGGTGTTCCGCAACAACGAAGCCCTGCACAGCTACACGCACCTTACCGACCGCGGCAACGAGGTCGCCTTCGGCACCATCGGCGATGCCAGCACCAGCGAGGGCCACTTCTGGGAGACCATGAATGCCGCCGGTGTGCTGCAAGTGCCCCTAGCCATGAGCGTGTGGGACGATGGCTGGGGCATCTCGGTGAGCAAGGCCTACCAGACCACCAAGGGCAGCATCAGCACCTTGCTCTCCGGCTTCCAGCGCGAGCCGGGCACCAATGGCATCGAGATTTTCAAGACCAAGGGCTGGGACTATGTCTCGCTGAACCGCACCTACGAAACGGCCATCACCCTGTGCCGCGCGGAGCAAGTGCCCGTGCTCATCCACGTGGAAGAGGTGACGCAGCCGCAAGGCCACAGCACCAGTGGCAGCCACGAGCGCTACAAGAGCACCGTGAGCGATTGGATCCGCGACAAGGACGGCGCGCCCATGCAAGAGGTGCCGCTGCTCGACTGGTACAAGGTGTACGACTGCAACGAGAAGTTCCGCGAGTGGATCCTGAATGCGCGTCCGGGCGGCGAGCTGATCGCCAGCGTGGAGGAGTTGGATGCCATTGAAGCACAAGCGAAGGCCGATGCGCGCGCGGGACAGAAAGCGGCGTGGAAGGCTTTTCAGGATGAAGTGAAGCTGGAGCTGAGCGATGTGGCCTTCCTCATTGAAGCCCTAGCCGCAGCGCGCTACCCCGAAGGCTCGAACACGGCTGACGTGATCAACGGCATCGCCAAGGAGCTGCGCAGCGAAATGAATCCCGGTCGCAAGGAGGTGCTCAGTGCCGCGCGCAAAGCGTTGCTCTTGGCCACCACCGCCGACCCCATCGCTCGCCAGCCTTTGGTGGACTGGATCAGCTCTGCACTGGCCACCAACGCCGACCGCTACGGATCGCACCTCTACAGCCAAAGCGCCAAGAGCTGCCTCAACGTGCGCGAAGTGCCCGTGGAGTACGGCACCGATGAGATGGTCGATGGCCGCCTCATCATCCGCGACAACTTCAAGGCGCTCTTCGAGCAGGAGCCGCTGCTGCTCACCTTCGGCGAGGACACCGGCAAGATCGGCGACGTGAACCAGGGCATGGAAGGCATGCAGGCCCAGTTCGGTGAGTTGCGCGTCTCCGACACCGGCATCCGCGAGGCCACCATCCTCGGGCAAGGCATGGGCATGGCGCTGCGCGGACTGCGTCCCGTGGCCGAGATCCAATACCTCGATTACCTGCTCTACTGCCTCCAAGGCATGAGCGACGACCTGGCCACCGTGCATTGGCGCACCAAGGGCGGACAGAAATGCCCATTGATCGTGCGCACGCGCGGCCACCGCTTGGAAGGCGTGTGGCACAGCGGCAGTCCCATGGGCATGATCCTGAGCAGCGTGCGCGGCGTGGTGGTGTGCGTGCCGCGCAACATGCAGCAGGCCGCAGGCATGTACAACACGCTGCTGCAAAGCGACGACCCTGCACTGGTGATCGAATGCCTCAACGGCTACCGCAGCAAAGAGCGCCTGCCCAGCAACCTCGGCGCCTTCACCGTGCCCATTGGCCAGGTTGAAGTGGTGCGCGAAGGCAATGACCTCACCCTCGTGAGCTACGGCAGCACGTTGAACATCTGCGCGAAGGCCTGCGAAACGCTCGAGACCCTCGGCATCAGCGTGGAGCTGATCGATGCGCGCACCCTCCTCCCCTTCGACCGCGCCCACCGCATCGTAGAAAGCCTGCGGAAGACCAACCGCCTCTTGGTGGTTGATGAGGACGTGCCCGGCGGCGCCAGTGCCTACATCCTGCAACACATCCTCGAAGAGCAGGGCGGCTACCAATTCTTGGATGCCACGCCCAGCACGCTCACCGCCAAGGCCCACCGCCCCGCTTACGGCAGCGATGGCGACTACTTCAGCAAGCCGAGCGTGGAGGATGTGGTGGAGAAGGTAGTGGGGATGTGCAATGAGTAATCAGGCGCTCCGCGCGTTTCGGAATCGCTTCGCGCACTTCGTGCGCTCGCGATGACCGGCTTCGGGTATTAATTAGCCGTAGCCGGTCATCGCGAGAGCACCGCCCTTAGGCGGGGCCGAAGCGATCTTGCAACCTGTGACCGCGCTCGCCACCGCGCCCTTGCCACCTGTGACCGAACCCGCCACCAACAGATGACCGCCTGGGTGTACATCATGACCAACCGCCGCGGCGGCGTGCTCTACGTTGGCGTTACCTCCGACCTCAAAGGCCGCGTGGCTAAGCACAAAGCCAAACATTATCCCAACAGCTTCAGTGCCCAATACAACCTCGATAAGCTGGTCTATTTCGAGAAGAT
>JBATND010000179.1:0-2370 GCA_049290175.1 Flavobacteriales bacterium
CATCGCATGCTGCACGAGGACACGGCCACGAGCTCTCTGGGGCACGTGCTGGGTGTGGGCCAGTGCGGCGTGGACGATATGTACCGGGCGCTGGACTGGCTGCACGACGCGCAACCCGCCATCGAGCGCCGCCTGGCGCGCCAGCATCTGCTGGGCAGCACGCTCGTGCTGTACGACCTGACTTCGACGTGGCTGACCGGGCGTTGCTGCGAGCTGGCCGCGCGGGGCCATTCGCGCGACGGCAAGCGCGATGATCCGCAGATCGTCTTCGGCCTGGTGTGCACGGCCGAAGGCTGCCCGATCTCGGTGGAGGTGTTCAAGGGCAACACCGCCGACCCGGCCACGGTGGGTGCACAGGTTGTCAAGCTCAAGGAGCGCTTCGGTATCGAGCGCATCGCCTGGGCGGGCGATCGCGGCATGCTGACGTCGGCGCGTATCGAGCAGGTGCTCAAGCCTCAGGGCATGGATTGGGTCAGCAGCCTGCGTGCGCCCCAGATCGCGCAGCTGGCGGCCGAGCACGGACCCTTCCAGCCCTCGCTGTTCGACGAGCGCAACCTGCTGGAGCTAACGAGCCAGCACTTCCCCGATGAGCGGCTGGTGGTGTGCCGCAACCCGCTGCTGGCCGAAGAGCGTGCGCGCAAGCGGCTCGATCTGCTGGTGGCCACCGAGGCCGATCTGGCCAAGATCGCCGCAGCCACGCAGCGCGCGCGCAACCCGCTGCGCGGCGAACAAGCCATCGCGCTGCGGGTGGGGCGCGTCATCGAGCGCTTCCACATGGCCAAGCACCTGGCGTTGACGATCACGGACACCGGCTTGTCCTGGGCCCGCAAGGACGACGCCATCGCCGCAGAGGCTGCGCTGGACGGCCTGTACGTGATCCGCACCAGTCTGCCCAAGGACCAGCTCGACGCCAACGCGGCGGTGGCCGCCTACAAGAGCCTGGCCCACGTGGAGCGGGCCTTCCGCTCGATGAAGACGGTGGACCTGAACGTGCGACCGGTCTTCCATTACAGCGAACAGCGTGTGCGCGCACATGTCTTCCTGTGCATGCTGGCGTACTACGTGGAGTGGCACATGCGAGCGCGCCTGAAGCCTATGCTGTTTGACGACGAGTACCTCGACGAGGCCAGCGCCAGCCGCGCCTCAGCGGTAGCCAAGGCCGTCCGATCCGAGCAAGCCAAGGCCAAGGACGCGAGCAAGCAAGCCGAAGACGGCCTGCCCTTGCACAGCTTCAGGACACTGCTCAAGGACCTCGCCACCTTGACCCTCAACATGGCGCACACGGCGCTCAACCCCAAGGCCAAGATCAGCCTGACTTCGCGGCCAACGCCAGTTCAGGCCAAGGCCTTCAAGCTGCTCGGGCTCAATCCCGCCTGTTCCCAGTAACCGCGCCCTGCTGATCGACAAAGATCAATGCAGACGCGGAGTTACGCTCGGGTGACGACCAAAGTTCGGTTTAGGTTCGTGTATACGCAGTTTGTCTGCAAGTCCTGGCGCCGAATGGATCGTGAACGCAGGTAATGAGCGAGAATAATCGAATGGACGCAGAAATCAGCCTGGATGCGATAGACCGGCGCATTCTTCAGGCCCTGCAGGCGCAGGGGAGAAGCACCTACGACGAACTGGCCGCCAGCGTGGGCCTGTCGGCCAGCGCCACCTTGCGTCGGGTCAAGCGGCTGGAAGACAGTGGCGTGATCGCCGGCTATGCGGCGCTGCTGGCACCCGAACGTGTGGGCCTGGGGCTGACGGCGTACATCAACGTGCGCCTGACCAAACACACGGCCCTGGATCAACGCAGCCCGATGGAAAGCGTCACGGCCGCCGTGCAGACCTGGCCCGAGGTGGTGGAGTGCGCTGCGCTGACTGGCGAGATGGACTACCTGCTGCGTGTGCTGGTGCGCGACATGGCGCACTTCTCACGTTTCCTGATGGACAGCCTGCTCAAGCACCCCACGGTGCAGGACTGCAAGACCAGCTTCATGCTGCGGCGGCTGAAGGGCACCACCGCCGTACCCCTGTAGCGCTGGGTTCAGCCGGCCACGGTCTTCATGATCTGTGTCGGGGTGGGCGCCGGCCAGCCGGCTTCGCGCGCGGTGCGCACGATGGCCTCGTTGGTGTCGAAGTAGACCTGCCAGTAGTGGTCGTTGTGGCAATAGGGCCGCACCGCGATAACCGGCCCGACCAGGTTCATGTCCAGCAGGTTGACTTCGGGCGCGGGCGATTCCACCACGTTGGGGATCTTGGCGACGGCGGCCTTGAGGCGGGCGATGGCATCCAGCGGGTCCACGCTGCCGGCCAGTTGTGCCACGCGTTCGACGCGCCGAACCGGCAGCACCGAGAAGTTCTGGATCGTGTCGCTGAAGATCTTGC
>JBATND010000180.1:0-3451 GCA_049290175.1 Flavobacteriales bacterium
CCTTCGACATCGACGCCAACGGCATCCTGCATGTGAGCGCCAAGGACAAAGCCACCGGCAAGGAGCAGAGCATCCGCATCGAAGCCAGCAGCGGCCTCAGCAAAGAGGAGATCGAGAAGATGAAGAAGGAAGCCGAGGCCAATGCCGACGCCGACAAGAAGGCCCGCGAGACCGTGGACAAGCTGAACGCAGCGGACAGCCTCATCTTCCAGACCGAGAAGAGTCTGAAGGAATACGGTGACAAGATCCCCGAGGAGAAGAAGAAACCCATCGAGGAAGCACTGAGCCGCTTGAAGGACGCGCACAAGGCACAGGACGTGGATGCCTGCGACAAGCTGATGGGCGAGTTGAACACCGCGTTCCAGGCGGCGAGTCAGGAGATGTACAACGCAGCGCAGCAGTCGCAGGCCAACGGAAACGAGGGCGGCAATACCAGCGCCACCGACCAGGAGGTGAAGGATGTCGATTTCGAGGAGGTCAAGGACCGGTAGTGGTCGGACATGTCCGACCCGATGCTACCGGGCCGAGACATTGCAGTGCATCCGCTAGAGATGAGCATTGCAATTTGAAGCCGCACCGATCATAACGAACGAGCCCCGCAGATCAGCGGGGCTCGTTCGTTTCAGCATGATGATGCATCAGCGCACCGCATGTACCTTGCCATCGATGTAGTCTTCTTCGCGTGCCTTCGTGCCACTGGGGTCGAAGTATTGCCAAGTGCCGATTCGAGTGGTCTCCAAGCTGCGTTTATCGCATCGCGCGCGGCCCTTGCTTTTCAGAGCGCCGCCCGGATGGTATTCCGAGAGCTCCATCAGCCCCTTGCCCTTATCGATCAAATTGAGCAAGCTGATCGGCTTGCCTTCCGCATCGAACAGCTCCATGCGCGAGTAGCAGCCGCCGTTGCGCTGTCGTTCTTCCACATAGCGCACGGCACCATTCACGTAATGGTCCTTGTACAGCACCACTTGCCCATCGGCATAGCGCACCTCGTTGCGCGGCTGGCCGTTGGCATGCCATGATCGCTGAACGGCGCGCACATCATCGGTGCGCTTGAACTCACGTTCGAGCTGACCATTCGGATGGTAGTTCTTGTAGAGCACCAGGTGCCCGTTGTCGTAATAACCCTTGTGCTTCAATTGGCCACTCGGGTAAAGATCCTCCACAGGGCCTGTGCATGGGAAACCATTACAATGGCGCGCGCTGTCTCCAACGGTTACGGGATTGTAACGTTCGTAGGCGTTGAGGTCCGGTGAAGGATCCTCGCCTGCATCACCCATGATGTAATGCTCATCAATGGCGAGCAGCAGCGTATCGGGCTGCGCGGCACAATAACTGATCGTAAGAAGCCCCCCCAGAAGGATGAGCGCGCGTGGCACTTTCATCGGGCCGGTTCTACGGCACAGGTGCCAAGCAGGTTCTGTCAGGCCTTCGGAATACGCGCGATGCGCCAGCCGAAAGCGCCTTGCAACACGGTCATCACGGGGCTGATCAGGTTGAAGAAGCAGAACGGCAGGTAGGTCATGGTGGCCACGCCGAGCACGCTTCCCATGTATGCGCCGCACGTGTTCCAAGGAACCAAGGCGCTGGTCACCGTGCCGCTGTCCTCCAAGGTGCGGCTGAGCACTTTCGGATGAAGGCCTCGTTCGGCATACACCGGCGCGAACATGCGGCCGGGCACCACGATGCTGAGGTACTGGTCCGATGCGGTTGCATTCACCAGCACGCAGCTGCCGGCGGTGGCCGCGATCAACGAACCATCGGTGCGGGCCTTGGTAAGGATGGCCGCTGCCATGCGCTGCAGCATGCCTGCGCCTTCCATGGCCCCGCCAAAGACCATGGCCGAGAGGATGAGCCAGATCGTCTTCAGCATGCCGTACATGCCTTTCGCCGTGAGCAGTTCGTCAACTGTGGCATTGCCCGTTTCGATGGAAACACCCGAACCCATGGTGCTCATGATGACTTTATAGAGATGCTGCCAGCTATCGCCGCCCGCGAGTTGATTGAGCAAGGGGCGTTGGAAGATGACCGCCGCCAATGCGCCCAGCAGCATACCGATGAAGAGCGCGGGCAAGGCCGGGATGCGCTTCCAGATCATGACCACTACCGCGAGCGGCACCAGATACAGCCACCAGCCAATGCTGAAGCGTGCATGGATGGCAGCGCGCAGTTCCTCCACGCCGCCGATGCCGCCTTCGGGTGCCCAGAACAAGCCGATGGCCAAAAAGGCCAACAGCGCAATGCTTATGCTGGGCACGGTGGTATTGAGCATGTACCGAATGTGCGCGAACAGATCCGTGCCTGCCACCGCAGGGGCCAAATTGGTGGTATCGCTCAGCGGGCTGAGCTTATCGCCGAAATAAGCACCGCTGATCACTGCGCCTGCCACCATGCCTTCATGGAAGCCCAGTGCTTTCCCGATGCCCATGAGCGCAATGCCCACCGTGGCAGCCGTGCTCCATGACGACCCCGTGGCCAGCGATATCACGCAGCACACCAGGCATGCAGCCACGAGGAAAGCCTTGGGTGTGAGCAGCAGCAAGCCGTGATCGATCATGGCCGGCACGATGCCGCTGATGAGCCAAGTAGCCGCCAACGCTCCAATGAGCAGCAGGATGAGGACAGCCGTGAGCGCCGTGGTGATGCCTCGGATGATGTGGTCGAGCAGCTGAATGAACGCGTGCTTGTTGTAGAGGCCGATGCAGATGGCGATGGCCGCAGCGAAAAGCAGTGCGAGCTGGTTGGGCCCATCGAGGCCGCTGTCGCCGAAGACAACGACATTCAATGCGAGCAAGGCTACGAGGACCAAGACAGGGATCAAGGCCTGAAGCAAGCTGGGCTGTTGGGGTCCGGTGTGCGCTGCCATGCGGCCAATGTACCGGGGGGGCCGAATCGAGCACCTCTCTTGGCAATCAACAGGAGCACGAGATTTCAACAGGGGCTTGCATGCCAATTTTCGACCAGATACTTTCGGCATCCCCTTACCCCTTCACACCAAAACCAACACCCCGCCCCTTCGCCGAACTCTTCTTGTTGAATAGTTGAGAAGCATAGTGCTGCTCGCGAGCCGCATCGTGCAACGTGGTGGCGGCTTCCATTAAACCCCTAACCTTTCCCTAAACCCCAAGACCATGAAAGCAAAGACTGTATTGAGGGCTTTGAAGCGCGTAGGCGCCGTGATAGCGTTGCTGTTGACCTTGTTGTGGACCTCGAGCGCGAATGCGCAAACCACGATCAGCACGTCAACCGCAGCGGCTTTCGCCGTGGTGGGCGTGACCTTCGTGGTGGAGAATACCAACGCTACACCTATCCAGATCACCAACGTCGGTTTGCAAGTGCAGGCCACCAGCAATGGAGGCACGGCAACGCTTTACGCTTCAACATCCTCGCTGAGCGGCAGCACGGTCATCCCAGGAGCAGGATGGACCAGTGTCTCGTCCGCAACGATCACATC
>JBATND010000181.1:0-5994 GCA_049290175.1 Flavobacteriales bacterium
GTCACCATGAACGGACCGGCAGCGGGCTTGATCGTGGTGATTCTGGCAGCGGTGGAGAGCCTCGGCGGCGGCGACCCCATGGCGGGCTACCGCAGCATGCTCGCCGCCGTGGTGGTGAGCGGCATCCTGCTCTACTTGCTCGGCCGCATGAAGGCTGGCCGCTTGGGCGACTTCTTCCCGAGCAGTGCCGTGCACGGCATGCTCGCGGCCATCGGCGTCATCATCCTCAGCAAGCAGGTGCATGTTGCCCTTGGCGTGAAACCCGAAGCGAAGGAGCCGCTGGAACTGCTCGCCGAGATCCCGCACAGCATCGCGAACATGAATCCTGAAGTGGCCATCATTGGCTTGGTCAGCCTGCTGATCATGTTCCTTCTGCCTGTGATCAAGAACAAGTGGGTGAAGATGATCCCCGCGCCCATGGTGGTGGTGCTCGCAGGCATCGCGCTCGGGCATTACTTCGATCTGGAGCACGAGCACAAATACCTCTTCCTCGATGGACACGAGTACAGCATCGGCCCGAAGTTCCTGGTGACACTGCCGGAGAACCTCGCCGACGGCTTCGTGTTCCCCGACTGGTCGAAGGCGCTGACGCTCCCCTTCCTGATCGCAGTAGTCAGCATCACCTTGGTGCAAGGCATCGAATCGCTATTGAGCGCGAAGGCCGTGGATAAACTTGATCCCTGGAAGCGCGAGAGCGACCTGAACAAGGACCTGAGCGCGGTGGGCGCGGGCAGTGCGCTGGCGGGCCTCATTGGTGGCCTGCCCATGATCGCGGAGATCGTGCGCAGCAGCGCCAACGTGAACAATGGCGGCCGCACCGGTTGGGCCAACTTCTTCCATGGCGCCTTCCTGCTCGTGTTCATCGCGGCCTTCCCGACGCTCATCCACAGCATCCCACTGGCCGCGCTGGGCGCAATCCTCATGTACACCGGCTACCGCCTCGCAGCGCCGCAGCACTTCAAGCACACGCTGCAGATCGGGCGCGAGCAGCTCAGCATCTTCGTTACAACGCTCATCGTCACGCTCGCCACCGACCTCATCATCGGTGTGTTCAGCGGCATCCTGCTCAAGTTCATCCTGCACCTCATGCGCGGCGCTTCGTGGCGCTCGCTCTTCAAGCCCAACCTGCACCTGCGCTACGATCACATGAGCGATCGTTTCGTTCTCGAAGTGCATGATGCGGCCATCTTCAGCAACTACCTCGGCATGAAGAAGAAGCTCGATTCCATACCGGCAAAGGCACATGTGCGCGTTGATTTCGACAAGGCCACCTTGGTGGACCACACCGTGATGGAGCATGTGCATGCCTACAAGGAGAAGTATGAACGTGCTGGCGGCCACTTCGAGATCACCGAGATGGGCCATCTTGCACCGCGATCGCGGCACCCGCATGCCGCGCGCCGCAAACCGAAGAAGGCCGTCATGCACGCTTGACTTGATGCGCAAAAAGCTCCTCTGTTTCCTGCTTCTCGCTTCATCGCAGCCCGTTGCCGCTCAGCGCGTCACCGACCCCAACGCGAATCTCTGGCTATCGCATTGGGGCGATCAGCGCATCAGCGATAAGTGGAGCTTCCACACCGAAGGGCATTGGCGGCGGGCCAACCTTGGCAAGGATTGGCAGCAGCTGCTCCTGCGCCCCGCCATCAACTTCCACCTGAACGACCAGGTGCTGCTCACGCAAGGCTACAGCTACTACTTCAACTACGCTTATGGCGATTACCCGGTGAAGTTCCAGAACTGGGAGCATCACCTGTACCAGCAGGTGCAGATCAGCAACCATGCCTTGGGCCGCACGCGACTGCAGCATCGCTTCCGCATGGAGGAGCGCTTCATCGCGAAGATGAAGGCATCGGAAGATGATGCGTCGGTCGGGGAGCTCGACAAGTACACCTACCAAAGCCGCTTCCGCTACCGCGTGTGGCTCACCGTGCCGATCGGGCATGAGAAGGTGGAACCCGGCGTGTTCAGCGCGCAGTTCTACGATGAGGTCTTCGTCAACTTCGGCGACAGCCAGCGCTTGGACTTCATTCAGCAGAACCGGATCTCAGCGCTTCTCGGCTATCAGCTCAGCAAGCCGGTGAGCATCCTCGCGGGCTACCTGTACCAGACCATCCAGAAACCAGGCGGTGCTATGGGCGCGGATCTCATCGAGTTGAACAGCACCGTGCACGTGGCGCTGGTGTGCAATCTGGATCTGCGGAAACCGAGGGAGAAGGCCCAATAGTGAAGGCGCCCCTCCTCCCGATATGCATCGGGACGGAAGGACGCCTCGCTTTCCTTGCAGGTTCAGAGCAAGGTCGAAGGGCACACGTACTCGGTGCGCTTCACGTCCGTGTCCTTGATGGCGCTGAAGCCGCCTTCCACGTCCACGAAGTTGTCCCAGCCGCGCTGCTTCAGGATCGAAGCCGCGATCATGCTGCGGTAGCCGCCCGCGCAGTGTACGATGAACGGCTTGTCCTTCGGGAATTGCGCCAAGTGCTGGTTGATCTGGTTCAGCGGCACGTTGATGGCATCGATGACATGCTCGCTGTCGAACTCGCTCTTCTTGCGCACGTCGATTATGATCGGCTTGCTCGCATAGCGCTTCGCGAACTCCTGCGCATCGATGCGACTCATGGAATCCACCTCCTTGCCCGCAGCCTTCCACGCGGCGAAACCGCCCTTGAGGTAGCCGACGGTGTTGTCGTAGCCCACGCGGCTCAAGCGGATGATGCTTTCCTCTTCCTTGCCTTCCTCGGCCACCAGTAGGATGGCCTGCTTGATGTCCGTGATCATCTCACCCACCCACATCGCGAAGTTGCTGTCGAGCCCGATGTTGATGCTGTTCGGGATGAAGCCCTTGGCGAACTCACTGGCCGGGCGCGTATCAAGCACCAGCGGACGCTCTTCGTTGGCCACCACCTCGAACTCAGCTGGCGAGTAAGCCCGCTTGCCACGTTCCATGATCGTGTCCAGGCTCTCGTAGCCCTGGATGTTCATCAGCACGTTCTTGGGGAAGTAGCCGGGCGGCGTGGTGAGGCCCGTGAGCAGTTCCTTCTTGAACTCCTCCTTGGTCATATCGGGACGCAGCGCGTAGTTGGTGCGCTTCTGATTGCCGAGCGTATCGGTGGTCTCCTTGCTCATGTTCTTGCCGCACGCGCTGCCCGCACCGTGGTTCGGGTACACGATGAGATCGTCGCTCAAAGGCATGATCTTGTTGCGCAGCGAATCGAAGAGATAACCAGCGAGCTTGTCCTCGGTGAGATCCGCAATCACATGCTGCGCGAGATCCGGGCGGCCCACATCGCCGATGAAGAGCGTATCGCCGGTGATGATGCCATGCTCTTTGCCGGTCTCATCGATCACGAGATAGGTGGTGCTCTCCATGGTGTGGCCGGGCGTGTGAATCGCCTTCACCTTGGCCTTGCCCACATGGAACACTTCGCCGTCGGTGGCCACATGCGCCGTGAAGCCGGGCTTCGCTGTTGGGCCATAGACAATGGTGGCACCGGTCTTCTTCGCAAGGTCCAAGTGGCCGCTCACGAAATCGGCATGGAAGTGCGTCTCGAAGACGTACTTCATCTTGGCGCCATCTGCTGAAGCGCGGTCGATGTAGGGCTGCACCTCGCGCAGGGGATCGAAGATGGCTGCCTCGCCGTTGCTCTCGAGGTAATAGGCCGCATGCGCGATGCAGCCGGTGTAGATCTGCTGGAGCTTCATGGTCGTTTCGTTTATTGGTCCGTAGTTATCGTGACGGCGCAAAGTTCAGTGAGCACTTCGGGCGCAGCAGTGATGTTCGTCACGAAAGCCTGGCAGCGCAGGACAGAGCCGGCGCATGGGACGAAATGCAAAAGGCCCGGATCGCTCCGGGCCTTTCGAATCGTTCAATGGTGCTTAGTGGTTCGGCGCAGCGGCAGGAGCCTCTTCGCTCTTCACACCATCGTGCGAATGCGCTTCGGCTTTTCCATGGCAGCTCCCCTTGTCGGCCTTCGCCTTATCGGCACAGCAGCTCTTGCCTTCCTTGGCTTTTGAAGCGCAGCAAGCAGCACCTTTGGCGTGCTCAGCCGCATGGTCATCAGCGGGTGCAGCTTCCAAGGCGGCTGCGGTTGTTGCCGTGGGCGCAGGCGCCGTCTCAGCAGCTTGAGCTTCAGCCTTGCCAGCGCAGCTCGCCTTGGCTTCGGCAGACTTGCTTGCGCAGCAGGCGGCTTTCGGCGCTGCTTCGTCGGTAGTAGCGGCAACGGCCTCGGTCTTCTTGGCCTTCTTGGATTTCTTCTCGGTGGTGGCGCTCTGCGCGGTGGCGGTTGCCACGAAGGCGGTGAGGGCCAGAATGCTCAAGAGGGTACGCATGGTGTGGTGTTTTGAGGTCGCCAATTTAGGGCGGTGGCGCGCCGAAGCATCAATCGGGCCGCGATTCAGCCTTTTCCTTCGTCGAGTTGGATCATGGCGAAGACGGCGTAGTTGATGATGTCGAGGAAGTTGGCGTCGATGCCCTCGCTCACCAAGGTGGCGCCTTGGTTGTCCTCGATGCTCTTGATGCGCAAGAGCTTCATCAGGATCAGGTCCACCAGCGAGCTTACGCGCATGCTGCGCCAGGCCTCGCCGTAGTCGTGGTTCTTGCGGGTCATCAGGTCGCGGGCGTGCTGTTGCTGCCGCAGCACCCATTCCGAAGCGGTTGCGGCATCCATGTCCGGCGCATCCACCACGCCCCGATCCAGTTGCACCAGTGCCATGGCCGCGTAGTTGATGATGCCGATCAGTTCGGGCCGAATGCCCTCGCCCACCTTGCTCTCGCCCACTTGCTGCAGGGTGCGGACCCTCTGCGCCTTGATGAAGATCTGGTCGGTGAGCGATGGCACGCGAAGGATGCGCCATGCCGTGCCGTAGTCCACCGCCTTCTTGCGGAAGAGCTCGTGGCATTCGTTGATGACGGCGTCGTACTGCTGAAGCGTCTGTTGCATGCGGTTGATCCCGTGCGAACGGGCGGCGGGCGATCTTCGGCCCCTGATGGCGGGCGAAAGTAGCGCGGACCGGATTGCTGTTTGGCGGGTGAAGGACACCCTGCGTGAAGTGCGCATGCCTGCGGTGATGGGCATCATCAATGCAACGCCCGATTCGTTCCATGTGGCGAGTCGCGCAGGCATCGATGAGGCGCTGCGCATGGCCGAACGCATGCTGGCTGAAGGCGCCGCGATACTCGACATCGGCGGCATGAGCACGCGCCCCGGCTCCGAGGAAGTGACCGAGGACGCTGAATTGCAACGCGCAGTGCCCGTGATCGTCGCCATCCACGATCGTTTCCCGGATGCCCTGCTGAGCATCGACACCTACCGTTCGCGGGTGGCCGAAGAGGCCGTTGGCGCAGGCGCGGGAATGGTGAACGACATCGGCGCGGGCCTGCTCGATGAACGCATGCTCGATACAGTGGCCCGCCTTCGCGTGCCTTATATCGCCATGCACATGCAGGGCATGCCGCGCACCATGCAGCAGCATCCGGCCTACGGCAACGTGGTCAGCGAGGTCACGCTCTTCCTGAGCCAACGCTTGAATTCAGCACGTGCCGCAGGCATCCCCGACGTGATCCTCGACCCGGGCTTCGGCTTCGGCAAGGCCACGGAGCACAACTACGCCCTTCTCAGTCGGCTCGGCTCCATCACAGCCTTAGGCGCTCCAGTGCTTGTGGGCCTTTCACGCAAACGCATGATCAATGAAGTGCTGGGCACCGTACCCGCCGACGCGCTCAATGGCACCACCGCGCTGAACACCATCGCGCTGATGAAGGGCGCCGCGATCCTTCGCGTGCATGATGTGAAGGAGGCCGTGCAATGCATCCGGCTCGCACGCACTGTTATCACCGCTTAGAGCCTGTTTAGGATCTCTTAGAACTCCGCGCGCTTGCGCTTCTTGCGCCGATTGGCAGCCTGAGCAGCTCTCTTCTCTTTCTCAATGGCGGCAACCGCACGCTCATAGCGTACCATGACCCGCGCTGTCTCCGTACGCATGCGCTCGGTGTAATCG
>JBATND010000182.1:0-6177 GCA_049290175.1 Flavobacteriales bacterium
GTTGCTTTTCATCGGGGTCGGGTAAGCGCTTCGGCTCCAGATCCCGTGGTGCTCTTCCAGTTGCTTTAGAGGTCACGGGGGCTATGCCTTCATCCTCCCCGGATCCTGCCGCGCATCGAAGATGTCCGTGACGTAGATCACTCGTCCTTCAATGCGATAGACCACCTTGAACTTGCCCACGACCAGTCGGCGGTGACCTTCGCCTTTGTACTCCAACCACGGCTCGTATTGGCCTCGTCTGGGATTGCGCTTCAGTTCGTCGATGTTTTCCCAGAGCTTCGTGTCCCAGCGCTCCAGTTCACGGTCGGTGAGGTAACCGGCCAGAAAGAGCAGCGCTTGTTTGTAGCTCTCCCAAGCGGGTTCAGTGATGATGACCTTCAAGCACGCTTGGCTTTGGAGCGCGAAGCGGCGATCCCTTGAAGCACGGCTTTTGATCGCTTGCGAGCTTCAGCTACGCTCATCACTTCACCATTCTTGATTGCCTCCTCGGAGCGTATGGCCATCTCCGTCATGCGGCGGCGAAGTGCATCCTCCTTGGTATCGTCCCGCAACAGAATCTCGATCGTGGTCAGTACTGTCTTGTCCTCCTCGCGCTGGATGCGCTTGGCCAACTTGTTCCTGAGGGCAATGGTGGTCATGGCAACGAAATGTGATGCAAGTTATGCTCTCGCTTCCGCTTGGTGATAGGGCATCTGCTTACTTCCTCTTCGCCGCGCCTACCTGCGGCAGCCAGGCGCACGAAGGGCACAGTCGCCGCTTGATGCGCTTCGGGTAGGAACAACTGAAGTGATCTCAGCCAGCGGCCCTCGCCTCCCACCGCCCACGCAACAAATTCAACAGCTCGTTCGTGTCCACATCCAGCGCATTCGCGGTGAGGGCCAATGGCGAGCCCGTCTGTTTCCAAAGACCCTTCGCCATTTCCTTCCGAAAGCCCTTGAGCTTGTCGATGAAGGACTGCGGATCCTCCAACTGAAGGACCACGAACGCATTCACCTGCACGCTGGCCGTGTGGATGCCGGTGACCTCGGTCCAACGAACGCCCACCTCGCCCAAACCTGCAGACCAATCGGTAACGCCATTATCACTGATGATCAAGGCTGGCCGCTTGTTGAAATAGGAGCGCACCTGGAACAGGCCTCCCACGAAGAGCGCAACAGAGAGAAGAGGCAGAATGATGTTGATCCCGATGCCAATGAAATCGCGCGACAGGAACCACCACGTGAATGTCGTCAAGGCGCAAGCACCGAAGGCGATCGCGATGAGCCGAGCGACCTTCTTCGTGTTGCGATGGATGAGGATGTCAGATGGCATGGTCGACTCGCTGTTATTCGTTGAATGCAAGGGCGCGTGTCGTGAACGACCTCAATCGTCTGATACTCCGATCCTCCAATCCTCCAATCCTTCACTCCGTTCTCACAGCTTGAACCTGATCGGCAGGTTGTATTGCACGCGCACCTCCTTGCCGCGTTGCTTGCCGGGAGTCCATTTGGGCATGCTCTGCACCACGCGCACGGCTTCTTCATCGCAACCGCTGCCGATGCCGCGCAGCGTTTTCACGCCAGTGATGCTGCCATCGCGCTCCACCACGAAGGTGACGAAGACAGTGCCTTGTATGCCATTGTCGATCGCTTCCTGGGGATACTTGAAGTTCGCGCCGATGTACTTCATCATGGCATCCTGTCCACCGGGGAAGGAGGGCATCTCTTCGACGATTACGAAGACATCGTCGCTTTGTTGGGCCTCTTCCGAGATCCGCATCGGCTCGGGTGTGAGGATAACGTCATCTTGAGCGAAGAGCGTAGGAGCGAATAACATGGCGAACAAGGGAAGGGCATAACGCGGTCGCATGGTTCAGTTGGTTGAGCGTGATGGGTTCAATGCGCTACAATGAAACGCAGCACGGTGCTTCGGCCATTCGATGTGGCGGTTCCCACATAAGCACCGCTCGGCACTGCATCCAGTTTCCAGATGCCCGTTCCGCTTGGCGTGCGCACCGCTTGCACTTGCCGGCCCTGTGCATCCAGGATCATCAGGTCCATGGCTTCATGGCCGCCGGTGATCACGAGCGCGTGCTGTGCGGCATCGTAACGCATGGTGCTTGCTTCCGCATGCGCCTCGTCGATTCCTACAACACCTTCGATCACCACGGCATCGAAGCTCTGCCCGCAAGGGCCGTTGTTACAACTCCATTGCAGCACGTTGGTGCCAAGGCCCGGCGCTGTGAAGGTGGCCTGCGGATCGGTAGGATCGCTGATGATGCCGGAGCCGGAGAGGAGAATCCAGAAGCAGGTGGCGGGGTCTTGCGGCGCCGATCCGCTCAGTTGCACTACGCCAGGCCAGGGCGGCACCGTTTGGTCCGGACCGGCATTGGCGGGCGGCATGCTGGGGTTGTAGCAGAAGATGGAGACCAGATCGGAGCTGGTGCCCGATGGCGCGTAGATGGTCCAGCGCAGCACGTTCTCGCCGAAACTGAGGTTGGTGACGAGCGTGTAGGGCGAGCTCTGGTTGGCGAAGTTGGCGGTGCCTTGCAGCACGGTCCACACGCCAACCTCACCGGTGCTGAGCGGATCGGCCTGCATGGTGGTGGCGTTGCCGCATATGAATTGATCGGGTCCAGCGGGATTGGCACGCGGCTGCGCGAATGCAGGGGCTACGACGATGGCGAGCGATGGAATGAGTGCGGATCGGAGCATGGGCCGAAGGTATCCCTGTGCGCAGGCAGCGGCTCGGTGCAGCGACCAACGGCATTGCAGGAGCGGGTTGCGGCGATAGATTTGATCCTCATCCACGAGACCATGACCCGGATTCTTGCCCTCCCTGTTGCAGCATTCATCGCGCAGTCGCTCGCCGCGCAAACGGTCTTCATCCCCGATCCGCAGTTCCGCGCCAAGCTGAACCAATGGGCGCCGGGGCTGGTCGATGCCAACGGATTCATGCCGGAGAATAACGCGGGGCTGCACCCGGCCAGCTTTCATCTTAGCGTGAATTGGTCGCCTGCGGATCTTACAGGTATTGAAGCCTTGGATGGTGCGATCGAACTCACGATCAATTGTGCCTCGGGCATTAGCCTGACGCTCGATTCGGTAGGCGTGCTCTCGCGACTCGAACTCCTGAACTATCCGAACCCGGCGCTGCCCGGCATCGGTGCGGCCATCTATCTCGTGATCGACGAAGCCCCAGCCATTACGGAGCTGCCTAATCTGGCGATCGAAGAGTTGGTGGACATCACCTTGAGCGACATGACCTCGCTTTCGGTGACGCCGATCATACCAGAAGGGGTGCTCGGTCTTACGCTGTGGAACTACCCCGAAGCAGTGCCCATGCCCGATCTGCCCAGTACGCTGCTCTTCTTCACGAGTAGGTTCAACGACCATGCAACCATCCCAGACCTGCCGGATGGGCTTGAGAGCCTAGACATAGGTATGATGCCGAATGTGCTCGCTTTGCCAATACTGCCGGCCAGCTTGTGGAACATCGATCTCGGCGGCATGCCGATCGAGACCTTGGATGCCTCGGCATGCGATGCCGACGTTTGCGCGCTGAGCGTGCTCCCGAACCTGACCACCGTGTATCTGGGCTGGGGCGGTTATTTGGAGATTGATGCACTGCCGTCGTTGATAGAGGTGGATGCCGGGTCGGATGCGACCACGATCTGGATCAATGAATGCCCCGCGCTTCAGTCGATCAGTTATGGGGACAACGTTCAGGAGATGACGTTGAACGGCGTGCCATCACTCGCATCCCTTCCGGGTCTGTCGTCGCAGTTGAACGGTTTGCTCATCAGCAACAGCGCGATCACGCAGCTTCCTGAATTGCCACCGGCCCTTGACTACCTCGGCTTGGCCGTCAGCCCGATCACGGCATTGGGTGCGCTTCCGGAATCCTTGCAGCAGCTCTTCCTGGATGAACTGCCCTTGGAGGTGATCCCCGCATTGCCTGCTTCCTTGGTGGAACTGCACCTCAATACCGTTGCGGCGACATGCCTTCCGTACTTGCCAGAGACGCTCACCTTGCTTGAGCTCTGGAACATGAACATCACCTGCATGCCCAATCATCCGCAGTGGATCGGTCCGATACTGCCGCTCTGCACCATCCTCAACAGCAATTGCCCCCCAACCGCTGCGGTGCTGCGCGGAAGGGTGTTCCGCGACGATAACGAGAATGGTGTGCAGGACCCTGGCGAGCCCGGCCTGCCCATTTCCACCATTTCAGCGGCGCCACTTGGCTACATGGCTGGTACCAACGGTCAGGGTGATTTCGAGATTGCTTTGCCCATTGGTTCACATGTTCTTACTGTCGCCGTTCCAGGTCCTCAGGGCTCGCTCATAACGCCCGAGTTGCAACCAGTCGATGCGGTGAACCCTATGGAGTTGATCGAGGGCATCGACTTTGCCGTCATCATGGATACCACGCAGTTCGATGCGATGGTATTCCATATTACAGAAGCTGTGCGGCCTGGTTTCAACTCGGTGTACACGGTGCAAGCGGCGACGATCGGCACCACATTGATCAATCCACAGGTGAAGCTGGTCCTCGAACCATGGTTCTTCGATACGGAGATCCTGTACCCACCGGGCCAGATCGATGGAGATACGGTCATCTGGACCTTGCCGGAACTCGTCATTGGTCAGCCCTTCCATGGACAGGTTCGCATCACCGCACCCGTGACCACTCCGGTTGCATCTCCGGTACTTACCACGGCTACGATTGCGACGCTCAGCAACGACATCAATGCCGACAACAACTCACACACCCGTTACGATGTGGTAGTCGCCTCCTTCGACCCCAACGACAAGCAGGCCTTCCCGCCGCAGCTCACCATCGCCGAAGGCGCCGATGGCCGCGAGGTGGAGTACTTGATCCGTTTCCAGAACACCGGCACCTTCTACGCCGAGCGCGTGCTCATCACCGATACGCTAAGTACCGACCTCGACCCGCTCTCGTTCCAGTTCCTCGCCAGCAGCCACGAATGCACCTGGTTCTATCAGGAAGGCGCGCTGCACTTCCTCTTCGACCCCATCTACCTGCCCGATAGCACCACCAACGAGCCGGAGAGCCATGGCTTCGCGGCCTTCCGCATCCGCACGCGGCCGGGCCTCTTGCCGGGCCATGTGGTTCCGAACCTAGCCAACATCTACTTCGACTTCAACGAACCGGTGATCACTGAGCCGTGCGATCTGGTGGTGGAGCTGCCGCAATTCGTTGCAGCGGTTGCTGCGCGCGAAGGCTTCGCATATCCGGTCCCCACATCGGGCATGCTCACGCTCTCGCACGGCGCGGCGTGGGTTGGCGCCAGTTACCGGTTGGTGGATGCTACCGGCGTCCAGGTGCAGCAGGGGAGGGTTGCATCATCGAACAGCACCATCGACCTGGGTGCATTGCCACAAGGCTTGTATGTGCTGCTTGTTGAAGCGGAAGGCCTACAGTGGTCGCAGCGCGTGATCAAAGAGTGATCGCTGTTGCGGCGGGGATGCGCGATACGCGGCCGCTGCTCACACCTTCTTCACCCGGACCGCATTCATGCCGCGCGGTCCGCGCTCCACGTCGTAGGTCACCTTGTCGTTCTCCTTCACTTCATCTTCCAATCCGCTCACGTGGAAGAAGAGGCGCTCGCGCGATCCATCCTCGTTGATGAAGCCGAAGCCCTTGCTGGTGTCGAAGAAATCGACGCGGCCCACGCGTGCCACGGGTGCCTCATCCTCCTTGGATCGCCGTGGAACGCCGATCTCGATCTCCGAGATGTCGATCTCCTTGCGCTTCGCGGGATCGGGAGGCGTGCTGGTGATGCGGCCGAACTCGTCCACGTATGCCATCATGTTCTCCAGCCCCCCGCCGGGCTTGTTGGCCTTGCGCTCTTCCTTGCGGCGTTGCTTCTCTTCTTGCTTCTGCTGCCGTTTCTTCTCTTTCTCGCGCTTCTCGAATGTGGCCATGTGGGGGTGTTCTCGTGCTGTGGTGCTGGTGATTGCGGCACAAGGTAACCCACACGTCGTTGGTTGGCCCATGCGCCTCATCAGCGCGGGCGCGCGGAGCATGCACGAGAAGTACGGTCAGCGTGGATGGGCGAGGGCTTCAGCCTCTATGGCTGTAAGGAATCCGCGCATGGCCCACGAGAGCTCTTCAGCCGCTTCTTCATGCACGAAATGCCCAGCCTCCGGGAATCGTTCGATGGTGGCGTGT
>JBATND010000183.1:0-3881 GCA_049290175.1 Flavobacteriales bacterium
CGTATGCTCTTGGCACATCCCACCGCAGTTGCATTGCATGGTTATATCCCTATATGTCCAATGGTGAAGTGGTAGTTTTTAGGTATAAAGACCCTAGCCCGTTACAGGCTTGAGTCCTTATGTCCAATGGAGCCAGCGTACAGTCCATAGGCAGTCTGTGATTAGCGCATTGTACAGACTCAGCATCATTCCACCTAGCGCGGTGTCCAGCCCCTATAATGCCTTTCAGACTCAGTTGCGGTATGGGCTTGCTTCTACGCTTCAAATGCAGACAGAACAGGGACGCCTTACGACGGACAGATAGGTTCTGCATCGGGCGAGTCAAAAACAGGTGGGGTTGTGCCATATTTTTACACTTGCGTAAAATTTTGGCAGTGGTTAGAATCTTCCCACCTGTCTGTTGGTCGCACTTCAGACTTTGGCACAAACTTAGGTTTGCTGTCAACAAGCCCTGTCCCCCTAGGCAGGCCAGAAGGCCCACTCCGGTGGGCTTTTTGCTGTATGCCGGTTTCATTATTCGGCGTCGGCAGTTGTGCGAAAACCGCCATCAACACGGCAAGGCATCAGGAAAACGCGAGAAGATTCGCTGAAATCACAGCCCGTCCTGAGCATTTTTATCATCATGGTTTCCATTTCTGTCCCATGATGTATATCTACCATCGCGCCGCGCCCGAATATTTTTTGCATGAATGACAGGTACTCGCTTGACACGCCGAAGCCGTTGGAAAAGTCTCCTTTGTCATAAGCAGAATCCGGCTTTATCACTTTGGTTATGTCAGGGTAAACACCGTCAATAACTTCAAACAGGAACAGCTTTTTGTTGTCAGTCTGGCAAGTGCCAGTTTTTTCATCCGAGAACGTAAATACCGCTGTTTCGGATGACGCCGGTATGTTGCCGAATATGCTGACAATGACATTCTCATCGACCATGTTCTCGTCGTCGTCGGTGTATTGCCCGGTGTACAGGATATGGCCGTTTGTTCCGGCGATCTTCCCGTGCGGCATGATGCAAATGCCGTTCAGGTAATAGCGAACATCTTTCTTCGCCTGACACGCCTGTGCTGCCCTTACAAATGCTGCGTTCATCGTGATTGTTTTCATGTCTCTACTCTCCGTGGTTTTGATGGTTTAAAAACTCTGGTATAATGGGCATTCCCTTGCAGTCGTCCTCTCCCTTCGGCTGCGCACCAGACCCTGCTTCGGCGGGGTTTGCTGTTTATGGGTCATGCAAATGGCCATTTCTCGCCCCGCATGTACTTACCCGCCTGATTCAACTTGACCACACCTTTCCTCTCAAGCCGTGCGTACATTTCAGAAGCGGCATTATCCGTGCTCCCGATCGCCTGGGCCAACATCACGCAAGACGGGAACTGATCGTTATCAACGAAAAAGCAGTGAATTTCATACAGATATCGCCACTGCCTCGCAGTAAAGGCGATTTGTCCCTGCGATTCCTGGCTCACCCCTTCGCCCCTGTGTCCAGTGCGCGGTATTTCCAGCAGTTACACTTCCATGTTTGCGGGCCATCGCCGACGAGCATTCCAGCCCAACACTCGCTACTATGCGGCGCATCTGCTATCAGCGCCTCAAGGTGGGCATAGTCGCTATAAAGGACGTATGTTCCGTCGCTTAGGGGAACCATTTCTCCGCAGTCATAGTCTGCTTTTAATTCGTATCGCTTAACCATCACTTCCCCGCCTCCTTCGCGCACTCCCGCGCAATGATCACGCGGAGAAGCCCCGCCACGGTTACACTTTGCTGCCGCGCTTTTTTCTCCAGTTTTGCCTTTAATTTAGGGTTAATCGTGATGTGTAATGGTACGTCGCCTTTCATAAAATCACCTGTAAAATGGATGTTCTGACTCACTATAGTTGAAGCCGGGGATTCGGTCAACTACAAAAATTGTTGCGAAAATGTTTGACAGGCCATTGCAGCGCGTCTATATTCAATCCATCGGCAACACAAACAGCGCGACAAAGTCGCAGGGAGTTAGCAGCATGATTACCGCCACTCAGCAAGACATGGTTGTTTTCGCTTCACGGTTTGGCCTGACACCTTCGCAAGCGGTTGTGCTGCCTGCGCTGTTTGAAAAAGCCGCAGCAGAAACTGACAACAGTGTTCGCGGCCTGTTGGCTATCGCTACCTACCACAACATAAAAGCAGGCGAATACCTCGCATCTGTCGCCCGCAAGGTTGCTAGTGAAATGGAAGCGGCAGCATGAACGCGGCAAAACTGGATAAGAGCGACAGGCTCCAGCGGGTCGATGCTCTTCTGCGATCAGGTAAGCAGTACAGCACCAAAGAGATATCAAACCGCACGGACGTTTACGCAATCAACAGTGCGGTTGCGGAGCTGCGGGCCAACGGGCGGACGATAACCTGCAAGCGTTTTGGCTCAGCGTGGTATTACTGGATGGAGGTGTAAATGAGCGATTGTAATCATGGGGATGTGGCACTGAGGATTCCGTGTTCTCAATGCGGCGCACCTATCTGCTGCGGGGTGTGCTGCGATCTGGATGAAAAAGACAGGCGCATCGCCGCCCTGCAAGCCGAAAACGCCAAGCTAAAGAAGGTGGCTGATATAGCGGCTTTACTGATTGACAACCAAGACATAAATGCCCATTGGTACAATTTAGAGGATTCATTGATTGAGGCGGGGTACGACATATGAGCCTTTTCTTTTTCGGCTTCATCGGCGGCGTCCTTTTTTCAATGGGCGTGACACTAACCGCGCAGTTCATCGGCGCAAAAATGGCAAAGACAGGGAGATTACCATAATGAGCGATTTCGAGAGAGCAGTAGAGATAGCAGCAGAGCGCACCCGCGATGCGGAAACAGAGCAGGCGCACGGAGGCGATGGCAAACCGGAAAGCGAGGCCGAGGCGTATGCTGACACTTTGGGGCGGCTGCACGAAGCCTACGTTTTTGACGGCATGGTATCCATGCAGGCGGGGCGATACATGTGCAAGAAGCCAGAACTGCACGTCATGCCAGAGTATTTTGATGAGCATTTCGGCCATCGCACAGACATTGAGCACGAACCAATGCCCGCGCAGTCCTGCATCCGAAAATCAGTGGTGCATTCTGGCGTCAAAATCTTCTGCCTTGAGGACGCTGTGTTCAAGGTGGTCGCATGAGCCAGTGGCGGCATAAAGACGAATGGAGACAAGGCGGTAATGGGTTTTTGGTGCAAGTGACGCGGCACTCAATTGACCATGCCCCGCCTTCTTTTGATGACGGGCTACAGCGATGGGCGGTGTACCCCAAGCTAACCGGCGCGAAGCGTCCGAGTTGAGCGAGTTGTTATACACCGATAACTGGAGACAGGAAATGAAAAGAACGATTGAACAATGGCAAAACTGCGACCCTAATGCTATGGCGCACAACCAGAGTGACGCAGCAAAGGCATTTGCTTTTGAGGATGCAAAGGCCGATATTCTTGAGCTGTATGCAGAGAATAAACGCATTCGCAGAGTGATGCAGATTATTGCATATCCAAGGCGCGGCACACACGAAGAAGGCTACAACATTATGGATATGGCTAAACTTATTCAGTCTGCTTTCACGGCTGAATACTTGGATTCGTAAAGGTGTATAACGCCTACATCTACCCTAGCCACCGATTGTTTGGAGAGTTTAACGGCAATGATATGTGGCAACCGGCTGCGCTGTCGCTGCCACTGCACAGCGGTCCGTCTCTGCTGAGATGGCATCGGGATGAGGATGGCAACCCGACAAGTGTACAGGTGGGCGCTGATTACAATCATTTATATGATGACAAGTACACATTTTACATAACAGTGGAAGCCGCTGCGTCTATATTTGCGGATGCCGAGGAATTATTCAGATTTCTATCTGACCCAGTGGAGGTGGTCGCATGA
>JBATND010000184.1:0-3842 GCA_049290175.1 Flavobacteriales bacterium
TGCAGGCTGTCGCTGATGATCCAATGCCGGCGCAGCAGCTGCACGGTCTCTGCCCCGCGATTGCTGATGGTGATGCGGTAACTGAAGATGTGGCGCGAGGCCTTCGGGTCGCTGTGCGCCGGCTCGAAGCGCGCGCGCGCCGAGACCCTGATGCCATGCGTGACCGCCGTGCTCATGCGGCATAATTACGACATGGCACCGCCGCTTCCGAAACCCCAGCCCGCCTCATCGCCTCGGCTTCCCTCCACATCCCGGCTGTGTACAAGTTGGTCGGATCGAACTGGAGCCGCGTGGCGCATTGCCCTAGGATCGCGTGCCGAACAGATTCCGATGCGCCACAACCTGCTCTTCGCCGCCCTTCTTGCAGCACCTGCCATGGCCCAGTACAATGGCCCGGAGAGCGTCGAATACGATGCCGTGGGCGACCGCTATTTCGTGAGCAATACCAGCAGCGGCATGATCAAGGTGCGCAGCCAAGCAGGCGTGGTCACCGACTTCGTTTCCGTGAGTCCATCGCCCTACGGATTGGAGATCATGGGCGATGTGCTTTATGCCTGCAGCGGGGGCACCATCAAGGGCTACGCGCTCAGCAATGCCGCGCAGGTCTTCAATCTGAATCTGGGCGCCACTTTCCTGAATGGCATCACCACCGATGGCGAGTACATCTACGCCACCGACTTCAACAGTAGCCAGCGCAAGGTCTATAAGGTGGATGTGGCTGCGAATAGCGCCAGCGTGCTGGTGGCCAACACCGGCGGGCAGCCCAACGGCATCGTGTGGGATCCAACCGGTAACAGGTTGGTGGTAGTGTTCTGGGGAAGCAATGCGCCGATCAAAGCCTACGACCGCGTGACCGGTGCCGAGACCGTGCTCACGGCCAACTCCGGGCTTGGCAGCTGCGATGGCGTCACGATCGATTGCCTTGGGAATTTCCTCGTGGCCAGCTGGTCGCCCACGCGCATCTCGCGCTTCGAGCCAACTTTCACCGCAGCAGGCGTGAACCTTGGTGTTGCCGGTTTGAGCAGTCCTGCGGACATCGACTTCGACCACGTGAACAACAAGGTCTGTATCCCCAACAGCGGCAACAACACCGTTGTGTTGCACGAAATCGATTGCACGCTGGGAGTTCCGAGCAGTGCCGCGCCCCGTTTCTTGCGCGCCATCCCGAATCCCACGCCCGGACTTGTGCGACTCGATCCACCGCTCTCCCGCGATGAGCCCTATTTGCTCCTCGATGCTCGCGGCCTGCTCGTTGGCGGCGGTACCCTCAAGCAAGGCGCGCAACTCGACATCAGCCAGTTGAGCAAGGGCATCTACACCATCGAGCTAACGCGCGCCAAGCAGCGCGTGCGCGTGGTGAAGGAGTGATCTTAGCGCGCGATCACCAGCCGTTGCGCGGCGATGGCCCCGTGTGCCCCATGCATCACGCATTGATAGCTGCCGGGCGCGATTCCTGAAACATCTATGCGCTGCGGCTGGGCCAGTGCATTGAGTCTTGTGGTCAGCACCATTCGCCCGGCGGCATCCAGCAATTCGAGGCGCACCGGCGATTGCGGAGCGCTCCAGCGCAGCTCAATGGCCTCACTCGTCGGATTGGGCATGAGCATGAACGAGGCATCAGGCCTTTCATCCACTGTTCCGATGATCTGTGCTGCGATCACTTGCACCTCATCGAGCATGAATCCATCATATTCGCGCCCGGCATTGCTGGTCATCTCCCACCGCAGCCAAAGCGCGCCGCCGCAATAGGCATCGAGGTCGATCTCTTCTTCGGCCCAGTAGGGCATCTGGCCATCGTACACTGGCAGGTCGGGCCATTGGTCCACGAATCCCGGTCGCGTGAAGCGCCCGCAGAGCGGCTCCCACACGATGCCATCGCTGCTGGCCATGGCATGCACGCCATCGAAGCGGCCCTCAAGATCCCAGCGCGCGAGGAAGCGCAGTCGCGCGCTCACGGCGTTGCCGAGGTCGATGGGCGATGCAAGGGTGAGCGCATTCACTGTTTGCGCATCGTAGGGGCCGAAGGGCGAATCCGTGAGGTAGGTTCCGTTGGGAGACGCGAAATCGAAGTCGATGCCCCAAGCATCGGTGGTCCAGTTGGCGAGGCTGCTGCAATCGTCGCTGAACACGACCTCCTCGTTGCCGATGGGTTTGCGCACCTGCTCGCGCCAAGCGAACGCGCCGTTATTCACCACGATGTCGTAGGCCACTTCGTCGCCGGTCTGCAGGCCGGGTGCCAATTGCAGGTCGATGGAGTCGAGGCGCGCTTCCAGGTCGATGAGGTCAGTGAAGGTGATGGGCGCACCAACGCCAACGATGTTGGCCACTGGTTCAATGCTCACGGTGAGCGGCCCCGGTTCCAAGCCGATGCGCTTGATGGTGAAGCGCGCGCGTGCGTTGTTGGTGAGCAGGTATGCGGGCGAGCGGTCGGTGGTCTTGCCCATCACGCCGCACAGCTCAGCGGAGCGCAGGTTCTGGCGGAGGTTCTCCCGGCCGATCTCCGCGATGCGCCAAACCGGCGGCCAGAACCAATCGCTGGGGCCGCCGCATTCGGGCGTGCAGGCCAGCACCTTCGGCTTGGTCTGCTGCTCGCCGTACATCCAGTCGTCGCTGCTGCCGTTCACCACGTAATTCACCGTTTGATCGGCGGTGCCGAAGCGGTAGCGGTTGTCGTGTGTGCTGGTGAGGGCACCTTCCACGTATTGCGCGCTGTCGGGGGTGTAAATGCCATAGCCGTAGCCCCACGGATAGATGAAGAGGTTGCCGTGCGCGTGGTAGTTGAGCGCGATGCGGAAGGCGTGCGCTTCGCACAGATCGCGGATGGCCTGCGTTTCCGGCTCACTGAAGGCCGATGGGCCGCGGTACACATCGCTGTTGGCATTGCCCGATGAACCTTGGTTGTCGAGCGCCCAGCCCTGCGCGTAGTTGCGGTTCAGGTCCACACCGAAGACGTCGTTGCCGTTCACGCGGCGGTTCTTGCGCCACATGCCTCCGCCATCGGGATTCGTGGCCTCGTTGTATGCGTAACCATCGGGATTAACGCAAGGCACCACATACAGCTCGAAGTGGTCGAGCACGTAGGTGGCTTCGGCATCGTTGCCATAATTCTCCAGCAGGTGCCAGAGGAAGTAGATGAGCTGCGATGCGCTCACCGGCTCGCGGGCATGGTGCAAAGCGGTGTAGAGCAGCTCCGGGCGATCCTGATCGGTGTCGGCATCGTTGCTCAAGCGTACCATGTAGATCGGCCTTCCCTCGTGCCCTGCGCCGATGCTCTCCTTCGCGGTGATCAGCTGCGGAAAAGCCATGCGCATGGCATCGAGCTGGTCGTTCAGTTCATCCAAGGTGAAGAAGCCGCCCATGCTGCCGAGTTGCCAGTTGCTCGGCTCGGGCCAGGTGTCGGGTGCGTTGCAGGCCTCACCTCCGCCGCGATGCGAAGGTGCCGGCTCTTGGTTGCGTGCGCGGTAGAACGCGCTCACATCGTCGATGAGCACTTGCACCGGGAAGCCGTGGGCTCGCGCAATGGCGACTTCCTCCTCCGAGAGTTCGGCCGTGATGGCGATGCCCGCCTCGATGGAAGCATGATCGATGGTTAGGCCCAGCGAGGCGAGCTGCTGCATGCCGCCAGCTTGTGAATCGAGGGCGATGCGCGCGCGTGCATAGCGCTGGGGCAATTGCGAAAAAGCTACAGTAGCTACGAAGAGCGTGAGGAGCAGGGCGATGCGTCGCATGGGTGTTGATTGGCCCCGCCAAGGTAGCCGGATGCGAGCGGCATCCTCGTGAGGGAACGAACGTCTTGGCTGCGAGACTTGGCAAGCATGCAAGCCGAATCACCCAAGCGACTG
>JBATND010000185.1:0-4839 GCA_049290175.1 Flavobacteriales bacterium
GGTAGCGGCGCGCGGCTTCGGGCGCGGCGTCCATGGCCACGAATCGCGTGAGGCCCACCATGGCCCCCATGAGCACCACCGGGAAGAGGAAGGCCACGGTGCGGCGCGCGATCACGTACAGGTCGAGGTCGTGCTTGCTCTGCTGCGCGGCCAAGCGGAAGGCCAGCACCATGCCCAGCAAGGCAAGCCCTTCGGTGCCGAAGGTGAGCAGCGTATCACGGCCCAAACGGAGGGCGGGCTTGCGCGCTGCGGAATCGGACATGGCGGGCGAAAATACCTGACGCCGCCCGGCCCGGAGGCCCGCCGCTCATCCTTTGATCCGGCGAACGGTTCCGATGCCCCGGCTATCTTCGACGGCGAACAACATGGAAGCCCTCAATCTCTCCCCGTACCACTGGTGGGCCGCTGCGGCCATCGTCCTGCTCATCGCCGAGATCTTCGTGCCCGGCTTCTGGCTCTTCTGCCTCAGCATGGGCTGCTTCGCTGCCAGTGCCACGGCCATCTTCACCGACAGCATCAGCGTGCAGCTCATCGCTTGCGCGGCCATTTCCTTGGTGGCCTTCTTCACCCTGCGTCCGCTGCTCATGAAGCGCATGTGGAAGGACAATGGCGTGCGCACCAACGTGGATGCCCTCGTGGGCCAGCGCGGCCGGGTCTCGCAGGATTTCGAAGCGGGCCTCCGCTTGGGCCGTGTTGCCGCCGGTGGCGACGACTGGCGCGCCGAATGCGTGAACGACCAGGTGCTCCGCGTGGGCGATCTCGTCGAAGTGGTGCGCGTGGAGAGCAATACGCTCATCGTGAAGCCCGTGGAGTAAACGAGTTAGCAACTGCCGGAAATCGGACGAGAACAAACCCTTCAACTAAACAGCCGACGGGAAGTCGGCTGGACGAAAACCAACGCCAACCATCACCATGACCGACTACATCATTCCCGCGCTGATCCTCCTCTTCGTCTTCGTCATCGTAGCCAAGGGCGTGCGCATCATCCAGCAGAGCGAAGCCATGGTGATCGAGCGCTTCGGTAAGTACCGCACCACGCTCACCGCCGGCTTCAACATCATCATCCCGGTGTTCGACAAGCCGCGCGAGATCGTGTTCCGCTACACGCGCGACCTGCCTGATGGCAACAAGTACGTGCAGTTCCAGCGCAAGCAGCGCATCGACCTGCGCGAGACCGTTTATGACTTCCCGCGCCAGAACGTGATCACCAAGGACAACGTGATGACCGAGATCAACGCGCTGCTCTACTTCCAGGTGATGGACCCCGTGAAGGCCATGTACGAGATCGAGAACCTGCCGCTGGCCATCGAGAAGCTCACGCAGACCACGCTCCGTAACGTGATCGGCGAGCTCGACCTCGATGAGACGCTCACCAGCCGCGACACCATCAACATGAAGCTGCGCCAGATCCTCGACGAGGCCAGCAACAAGTGGGGCGTGAAGGTGAACCGCGTGGAGCTGCAGGACATCAACCCGCCGCGCGACATTCGCGAGGCCATGGAGAAGCAGATGCGCGCCGAGCGCGACCGTCGCGCGCAGATCATCGATGCCGAGGGCAGCAAGCGCGCCGCCATCCTGCAGGCCGAGGGCGTGCAGCAGGCGCAGATCACCGAGGCCGAGGGCCAGAAGCAGAGCCAGATCCTGGAGGCCGAGGGCGATGCCCAGGCCCGCATCCGCCGCGCGCAGGGCGAAGCCGAGGCCATCAAGCTCGTCACGCAAGCCATCAGCGGCGCCAAGGCCGATCCCGCCAACTACCTCATTGCCATGAAGTACCTGGAGACGCTCACCAGCATGACCAGCGGCCAGAACAACAAGGTGATCTACATGCCCTACGAGGCCACCGGCGTGCTCAGCAGCGTGGGCGGCATCAAGGAGATGCTGGACATGAATAGGAAAGGGTGAGGAGATTGAGAGGCGGTACTCTGTTCTCGCAGAACGTCGGGCTTGGCATGTCTTGTTGGTTCTCGAGAACGAGAACGTGCAGGTGCATGCGTACCCTTTGAAGCCATGAAGAAGCTTGCGGGCTTGTTGCTGCTTGCCTCTGTGCTATTCCTCGGAGGTGCTTGTTATGATACGTACAACAGGTCAGTGGCGAAAGAGCAGACGGCAACGGTCGAGGAGGTGCTGTGCAAGCACAAGTGGAGTACGGGATACTCGAAGATGTGGGTTGCCTATCAGGGGAAGCGTTATATCGTCCCAATTCCCAAGGGTTCGTGCGGCGCAATCCGCGTGAATTCCGAGCAAGTGCTCTATTACAGTTCGTTGAACGACACGTTCTATTGCAACAACGAAGTCAGCTACAAGTTGCCCTTGGTCGGGGTCGTGGCTGTGTTGTTGTTCGGCTTCCAATTCAAGCGGACGGAATAAAGCCACCCCACACGTGTAGCGTGCGCGGCAGACTCTGAGCGTAGGCTGCGCCTACGCTCGACAAGCTCAGGATCTCTAAGCCAACACAAGGTGTCCGCCAGCGCGGCCCCTTGACAAGACCGCCGCAGTGGTCTGCCGTCTTCGGCGACCCTGCGGCTGCGAAGCCGTGATTGCCTGTTCAATAGATCAATGACCTTGAAGGCTTGGCCGAAGACGTTGCGTGGTTCTATCCGATCGGGTAGAGCTGTCCTAACTTTACCGGACGAAATACGAAGCCATGAACATCGACGCAACGAAGATCCAACTGACCCAGCACCTCTTGGCGATTATGGACGAGAAGGTCTTAGAGCGTGTGGTGAACTTCTTCAGGAATGAGGTTCCCGTCGAAGCGGAGGATGGCATCACCGATGAGGAATACGCGGAATTCGATGAAGCCATCGCCAAGCATGAGCGCGGAGAGGTCCGGTTCTACTCCGAAGAAGAATCCATCCGATTGATCCGCGAGGCAGGCAAGAGCAAGCCATGACGTTCACCTTGGTGGTCGAGCCCAGCGTGATCGTTGAGGCTTCGAGGATATGCGCTTACCGCGAAGCCGAAAGGAAGGGTTCGGGCGATCGGTTCGTTGATGCGTTGGTGGAATGCTACGCAATGATCAAAGCCAATCCTCATGGTTGTCAGATCCGCAAAGGCGAATACCGCCACGCGATGCTCACCAAGTTGAAGTACCGTGTGGTCTTTCGTGTGAAAGGGAACATGATCTTCGTGGTGCAATTGCGCCACACCAGCCGCAGGCCGAGCAAGAGGTTCGGGCCGTAGCTCATCGTTCGGTCAACGCAGGGTGTCCGCTGATCGCGGCCCCTTGGCAAGACCTCAGCAGTGGTCTTTTTTATGCGCCCCTGCGGCCTAGAAGCCTCCACAGCGCGTAGCGTGTGCGGCAGACTCTGAGCGTAGGCTTCGCCTACGTCCGACAAGTTCAGGATCTCCGCAGCCTGTGGAGGCCTTCTTGATTGCTGCAACATGGCACAGACAGCGGCTGCATAGAGCTAAAGTTGTTGCCTCCCACTGCCGCAGGTCTGTTATCCGTTGCCGGTCTTCTTCTCCGCTTGCAAGTCGCGCCAAGCAGCGGGCCTTCTGCGGCTATAGCCGTGACGAACCGCCTGCGTGAATCCACCGAACACCCATCAGGAAGCTTTGCTATTGTTCACCGCGTGCAATCACCGCGATGCGCTACGCGTGCACCAGCACGCCACGCCAAGCAGGGGTTCGCGTAGGTGACACCATCGCAGCCGCATACCGGTCGCAGTTCCTTCGTGCAAGGTCCTTCACTGGCTACGGCGGGATCAGGGCACGGGCCATCCTTCAGCACGCGCAGCAGGTGTGTCTCGAAGACTTCTTTCTGTTCACTGTTCGCGATGTGCCCAGCCTTCGGGATGATGATGAGTCGATCTTCGGGCAAGCCGCTGCGTCGCACGATGCCGCGTCCAACAGGCAGTGGGATCAAACGATCGCCTTCGCCCCAGATCACATGCACGGGCATGTTCCAGCGATAGGTTTTGGTGGCGTATTCGGCTTCGCGGTGCAAGAGGTCCTGCAGCAGGGCGAGGTGCTTGGCCCGTTGCACGGTGAGCTTGCGGTGCATCTGCTTCAATGCGAAGCGCGGGATCTTCGGCGGGGCATAGAATGCGGTGTTCACCAAGCGGCGCTGCTCGTCGGCATTCGTAGGCGTGAAGAGCGCGGCGATATCCGCAGCGCCCACGGAGCGCGCAACGCTGTCGGCCATGGCGCGCGTGTAGTCGCTTGCAGGGCCATCGTAGATCACCAGTGCGCGGGCGCGATCGGGATGCTGCTCGGCGAAGTTGGCCGCAATCGCGCCGCCGTAGCTGTTGCCCACCACGAAGACCGGATCGCTGATCTTCAGGCTGTCGAGGATCACCGCAAGGTGCTGCACTTGCTCATCCACGCTGTTGCCGCTCCAGCCCACGGTGGTACGGCCATGGCCAATGAGGTCTGGCACGATCAGGTCGAAATGCTGGCTGAGCGTGGGCAGGTTGATGCCCCACATGGCATGGCTGCTGGTGATGCCATGCACGAGCAGGAGCTTGGGCTTCTCATTGCCAGTAAGCGCATTGCTCTGCATCACGAAGCGCTCACCATCGGCTGACTTGATCGTGCGCTCTGTTAATCCTGCGGACTGAAAGGCCTTCGCACTGCGCTTTTCGAGGGCGCGGTTCACGTTGCACGATGCGGTGATGAGGGCAATAATGGAGCAAAGGCCGATGGATGCGCGCATGTTGGGAAGTGCTGGATTCGCGAATCAACAACTATTCGCGCGTCTCCGTTCGTGGCGGCCTACAGATTCTCCGGCAGCCACTTCCTCGGCAACGCACCGTGCTCTTGCGGGTGCCAATGCTTCAGCACGCCCACGTGATAGTTGTAAGGCTTGTGCTGGTAGAACATCGGCTCCTTGCGATA
>JBATND010000186.1:0-2225 GCA_049290175.1 Flavobacteriales bacterium
ATGCCAACTGCAACTGCGCTGGCACCTTCCAGGACACGGACAACGATGGTATCTGTGATGCCAACGACCCCTGCCCGGCTTTGGCCTACCTGCAGCCTGGTGACGCCTGCGACGATGGCAATGCGAACACCATCAACGACTTGGTGAACGCTAGCTGCGTATGCGTGGGAACACTGCTCGATGATGACTGCGAAGGCGTGCCCGGCGGACCTGCCCAGCCCGGAACCGCGTGCAACGACAACAACGACTGCACCATCAACGATGTGTACGATGCCAACTGCAACTGCGCTGGCACCTTCCAGGACACGGACAACGATGGTATCTGTGATGCCAACGACCCATGCCCTGCGCTGGCCTACCTGCAGCCTGGTGATGCCTGCGACGATGGCAACGTGGCCACTGAAAATGATGTCGTGAATGCTAACTGCATTTGCGAAGGCACCCCGGTTTCTGGATGCGACTACCCCGTCAACCTGGTGATTGAGACCGACGACAACGGCAATGAGACCACTTGGGAGATCGTGTTACAGGGTACCGAGTTCTCGGTATGCAATGGTGGCCCGTACACCAACGTGAATAACGCCTTCATCGGTGAGCAATGCTGCCTGACCAACGCCTGCTACGAATTGCGCGTTTACGACAGCGCTGGCGATGGCATGACCACCGGTGGTTACGCGCTCTCCCTCCTGACAGGTGGCCGTATCATCGATAACAGGGATAACGGAGCTGATTTCACCTCGCTAAGCGCCATTGCCAATGGAGGAGGCTTCTGCCTGCCGCTCGGCACCGATGGTTTCACGCCTACCACCTGCGACAAAGAATGGTGGGTCGCTCCCAACATCCTCGATTGCGTGGTAAATCCTGCCGTCACGGCCATTTGGAACAGCTTCCCTGCTGGCAGCGCGGAGCGTGGAAACTCAGGCTATCAGGTTTGGTGGTTCGACCCCAACGGCGGGTATAGCTTCCGTCGCTTCCAGAGCCACAATACCACGAATGGCCTGCCTGCGAGTCCGACGCGTGCATCTCGTTTCGTGATCAATGAATGGGCGGGCAACCAGCTGCAAGAGGGCGTGCTCTACAACATCCGCGTCCGCAGTCGGGTACTCGGCACCTATGCTGAATTCGGACCCACTTGCCGCTTCCGCATCGATAGCGAACTCGCTCAATGCCCCCCAACCCAGTTGGTGAACATTCCCGGCGACACGTACTTCTCATGTGGCGTTACGCGTCCGATCAATGCGCCTTCCACGATACGTGCCTTCGCTCGCACGGGTGCGAATCGTTACCGGTTCCAGTTCAGCGTTCCTTCTGAAGGCATCCAGTTCGGCGTGACAGCCACTACCAACTGGATCAGGCTTGATCTGATCGGCGGGAACCAGCTTCAGAACGGCACCACCTACGATGTGCGCGTGCGCATCTCCAAGGACGGTGGTGATACTTGGTGCCCCTACGGTGAAGCCTGCCAAGTGACCATTGATAATGGCACTGGATCGGAACTCTTTGGCATGGAGCCCTTGGAGGGCAGCACAGATGTCGCCGAGGCTTCTCGCATGACGGTATGGCCTAACCCGAACCGTGGCGAATCGCTGAACATCAACATCGCCGGATTCGCCGAGACGAATGCCGTGTTCAACATCGACCTCTTCGACCTCTTGGGCAACCGTGTGATGACCACGACCCGCGCCGCACAGGATGGCATGGTGAATGGCACCATCGAACTGCCTGAGAGCTTGGGCACGGGCATGTACGTGGTACATGTCACCGGTGCCGGATCGGTCTGGACCGAGCGCATCGTAATGCAGCGCTGAGCGCACTAACCTGTCAATGGCGAAGGGGCCGTCTCAAATGAGGCGGCCCCTTCTCGTTTTCCGAATTGCTCAGCTACTCCCCGAGCTTCACCCAGGCCTGCACCATGCGTAGTTGCCCATAGCTGAAGCGCCCCTCGAAGTAGCCTTGCGCAGCATTCAATCCCTCGGCAGGGTTCTCACGCATCCAATCGGCGATCAGGTCGCGCTCTGCTTCGGGCATCAGGCCATTGATCTCGATCTCGCCCTCAGCGATGCCACGCGCGAAGTGCCCTTCGATGGTGCTCTTGGATAGCTGGCGCTTCTGGGCGATCTGCTCCAAGGTCAATCCATCGCGCAGCAGTCCATAGGTCACGTTGTAGGTGTTGGCGATTTCGGCCTTGGTGCGGCGCGGCGCGCGTTCGTAGTCGAGGTGGGCGC
>JBATND010000187.1:0-1579 GCA_049290175.1 Flavobacteriales bacterium
AATCGCAAAGACGACCAGCCTTTTCTTCCATCCAAACACCCTCGAACTTCGGGAAACGGAGTGCGGGGACGTTCTTCGTCATCGGTGCCAATCCAACATCTTCCATCAGGCGAGGGGAGCTTCAATACCTAACTCTTGGCAATACCCCGCCAGCGCCGCATCCGTCTCCTTCATGCCCTTCTCCAAAGCGACGAGTTCCTTCGCCACGGTCTTCAGGTCCACGGCTTCTTCGGCCTCGAAGGTGTCCACGTAGCGCGGTATGTTCAGGTTGTAGCCGTTGGCCTTCAACTCGGCCAGCGTTGCCACGTGGCTGTACTTCGGCTGCGCGCTGCGTTCGCGGTAGGTGCTTACGATGCGGTCCACATCCTCCGGCCGCAACTTGTTCTGCGTTTTCACCTTCTCGTAGTGCTGGCTGGCGTCGATGAAAAGGACGTCATCCGTCTTGCGGCCTTTCTTCAGCACCACGATGCTGGTGGGTATACCGGTGCCGTAGAAGATCTGGGTGGGCAGGCCGATCACGGCATCGAGCACGTTGAGGTCGCGGATCAGGTATTCGCGGATGTGCGCCTCGGCCGCGCCACGGAAGAGCACACCGTGTGGCAGCACGCAGGCCAGCGTACCACCTTCGTCCAAGTGGTGCAGCATGTGCAGCAGGAAGGCGAAATCGGCCTTGGTCTTGGGCGCGAGTTTGCCCGGTGCGCTGAAACGGTCGTCCGTGCTTTTGGTGGGCCCGGCGTTCCATTGCGCGCTGAAGGGCGGGTTGGCCACGATGGCCTCGAAGCGGTGCTCCAGGTGCTGCGGGCGCTCCAGCGTGTCCTCGTTGCGCACATCGAACTGCCGGTAGTGCACATCGTGCATGATCATGTTCATGCGGCACAGGTTGAAGGTGGTGGGGTTCATCTCCTGCCCGTAGATGGTGCCTACATCCAGCACTTCCCGCTTCACGCGCAGCAGCAACGAGCCGCTGCCGCAGGTGGGGTCGTACACAGCCTTCAGCCGCTTCTTGCCCGTGGTAACGATGCGCGCCAGCACGGTGCTCACCTCCTGCGGGGTGTAGAACTCGCCGGCCTTCTTACCCGCGCCACTGGCGAACTGCGCAATGAGGTATTCGTAGGCATCGCCCAGCACGTCGTGCGCGGGGTCGTTCAGCTCGAAGTCCACGGTGGCCAGCTTGCGCAGCACCTTCACCACCAGGTTGTTCTTGTCCTTTTCGCCCTTGCCGAGCTTGCTGCTGGTGAGGTCCAGGTCTTCGAAGAGGTTGGCGAAATCGTCCTCGCTCTCGTGCCCGCGCGTGCTGTCGCTGATGTGGCGGAGCACGGCGGTGAGCTTGTCCAGGATGAAGGGCGCATCGGCCCCTTCGGCCTCTTCGCCTTTGGGTACGATGTTCTTGAAAAGCTCCTCGGGCTCGAGAAAGTAGCCGAGGTGTTCCACGCTCAGCTCGCTCACGGCCTTCAGGTAGGCCTTGCGGTCCTTGGTGCTGGGCTTGATCTCGTCGTAGGTGATGCCGTCCGGGTGCAGGATCTCGTCGGCATAGATCTCCATCTTCTCGCTGAGGTACTTGAAGAAGATGAAGCCGAGG
>JBATND010000188.1:0-6243 GCA_049290175.1 Flavobacteriales bacterium
GTGTCCAGCACGCCCATCGTGAATGGCGGCAACGGGTACCTCTATCGAACGTTCAATGCCATTGCACTTGTGACCATGAGCGATTTCGGCCATGCTTGGCAAGGAGGCATGGAATACCCGATTTGCACCTTGACCGTATTGACCCCAGGCACTCAAGTGGAGATGGTCAACGACGATTTCACAGCAGCCAACAACCGCGATTTCTATGTCTCGTTGAATGGCTTGCCACGGACCGGCGCCATCTACCCAAGCTCAGGAACCACCGTGAACGCCATGGCAGTGAACAGCGGCAACGGCTTCATGGATGTGCTGCTCACGCCCGAATCGGACTATTTCGGATGGGTGAACACCATCGATTTCACCTTGCGCTGGCCCGCTGAAGCCGGCAGTTTGGGCGCAGTGGTGCAGGAAGACCCGTTCCAAAACGTGCTGCCCATGGCCAAAGTGGGCGGCGAGGTCACGGAGGGTGGCTTCACCTATCAGCGCTTCCACGGGGAAGGCACCATGAGCCTGGCCGTTGGGCAAACCGCATTCTGGGCCAACGAGGACCATCGGATCATGCGCTTGCCCATCAACGGTTCCATCGTTGATGCCACCGTTACCAACGATACATGGGCCGAAGCCAATGACGGCGAATACAGCATTGTACTGAATGGCCATGCCAGCGCCGGCAGCACGGACGAAGCCGCATCGAGCACTGGGCCCGAGTTCAGCCAAGTGATTCCCTATATGCAGGTGGTCGGTGATGAACTGCAGGTTTCCACATCACCTGATGGAAGCGGCACCCTTGTGCTCACGGTGTACAACGCTGCTGGTCAACGCATGGCGCAGCGCCGCTCCAAATGGGGCATCTTGGTGCGCATCAACGTGGCCGATTGGCCTGCTGGCCTTTACACCATGGTGGCCACAACCGATGCAGGCAATACCGCGCGCCGATTCGTGCGGTGACCTGAATACGACCAATCGACATTCATCCGCCCGGTGCAAACGCATCGGGCGGTACTGCTTTCTACGCTGCTTGACTGAGCAGCCAGGCGAGCAAAGCAATGATCAGGAGCACGACGAAAGCCTTAGGATCACGGTAGAGCGGTCGCTTGTGCAACAAGTTGCGCGCGTGCTGGTAGTTGTAGAGCAGCTTACCGCTATCGCGATAGCGAAGCAGCTCGGCATCGCTGGGCTCTTTACCGGTGCCTTTTGGCGATATGCGGAAGCGCGGCTTCATGAGCGGGGCACAAGGTAGGATCGCAGTTGAGCGAGGGTTCTGTGGGTGCGCATCTTGGCGGCATCCTCGCCGATGCCGAGCACTTGTCCCACTTCCATGAAACTAAGGCCATCCATGTAACGAAGCTGGATAAGCTGGGCTCGGGCCTCATCGAGTTGGTTGAGCGCTCTTGCCAGTCTTTGTGCATCGTCCTCATCGAGCCGCAGATCGAATTCCTCGCTGAGGCCCTTAACCTGGGTGAAGCTGAGATCGATAAGCACTTCCTTCTTCTTGCGCCAGTGCATGCGCAGCTCATTCAGTGCGATGCGGTACAGCCAGGCCCTGAATGGCAGGCCACGATGTTGGTACTTGGGAAGGGCGAGCATGGCTTTGAGAAAGGTCTCTTGCGCGAGGTCAGCGGTAAGGTCTCGGTCGCTGGCGCGGCGCAGGATGAAGCGAAAGACATCGCCGAAGTAGCGCTCATAGAGCACGGTGAACGCTTCGGGCGAGGCTTTCGCCTTGGCCACCTGCTGCTCGTCGAAACCGGAATCTTCGGCCATCTGCCCCACGAATGCCCTGTTGGGGACAAGGTAACGGAGGCAAGCCTGCGGAACCCTGCCACCATATCGCCGTTGAAACGGACCGGCTGAATGGGGATTGGACACCCCCGAAGGCCCGACTAAAACCGACCAATGGCCGTCACTCTCCGGCTTCAGGAAGGAAGGATGCGCTTCGCGCCCTTCATCATCGTGGCACTGCTGGCATGGCCATTCGGCCAATCGCGAGCACAAGGCCCCGTTTGGAACTGGGCCCGCACCATGGATGCCGGCAGCACGGAGTACGTGCGCGACATCGCCGTGGAGCCTGCGACGGGGAACATCTATGTGGCGGGTGCATACCAGAGTTCTGCTGCTACCGTAGTTCCATTCGGCTTGCCTGCAACGGTCAATGGCTCAGTGGATGCCTTCCTAGCCAAGCTGGACCCGAACGGCAACCTGCTCTGGAGTCGCAACATCGGGAGCAATCAGGACGATGCGGCCAACGGAATTGCGGTCGCCCCGAGCGGAAATGTGGTCGTGACGGGCTATTACCGGGGAGCGATCGCGGGCTTGAACCTGACCAATCTGGGCACTGCCGATGCCTTCATCGCCGCTTACGATGGGAATGGCGCGTTCCAATGGTCGAGGAGGATTGCGGGGCCCCAATGGGATGAAGGCACGGGCATCACTGTGGCTGGCAACGTAATCGTGGCTTATGGCAGCTTCAGCCACCATTCAACAATCAGTGGCGTGCTTGCCACCCTTGGACTAACGACCGGCCGGATCTACTCGTACCTGAACGCCTACGAACTGTCCGGTACGGCGCTTTGGTCGCTCACGGGTGTATCCAATGACAATATCCTCCCGGAAAGCATCGCAGCAGATGCGACCCATGTGTTCGTGGTTGGCAGCACCGCAGGTGCAAGCATGGCATGGCAGAACAGCAGCGGCATATCGCTGACAAGCGCGACCACCACGAACAGCAACGCACTCTACTGCTCCTCGGTGGCCCTGAATGGCGTACCGGCATGGTTGCGGATGATCAATAACCCGGGCGATGCGAATGCCCGGTGCAGCGGCGTGGAGGTGGATTGCGGGGCCGTGTACATCACAGGGCATACGCATAATGGCTCTGTATTCCCTGGCGGCAACGCTCCTTCAATGCCCGGTGCCCACGATTATTGGTATCTGGCCGCCTTGAGCCGGTCAACCGGCACAACGAATTGGATCCGCACAGCCACCAGCACGGTGGACCATGGCGTTACAGGCCACGATATCACCGCCGGGCGTAATGGTCAGCTCATCGTGGCCGGCATGATGCAAGGCACGGTGACCACGGATGGCGGAACAGTGATCTCTGGCGCAAGCAATGAGGACATCGCCATCTCACGCTTCAATCGGGATGGCAGCGCGATCTGGTTCAGAAGGGAATCTGCCGGCGGCGATGAGCGGGCACTGGCCATGGGCTCATCGGGCAACGGAACGCTGATCATCGGCGGGCGTTATTCGAATGACCTTACGCTCGGTACAGCCACCTATGCAGGCTCCAGCGGAACGAATCTGTATGCAGCGAGCTTCACCGATTCGGAGTGGCAGAATGTGGCGAACAGTCCAGCGCGCTTCGCGCGACCGGGTCCTATCTGCTCAGGATCGGGCGCCGTGAACCTGAACAGCTTCCTGGCCTCCTTCGCAGGGACCGTGACCGCTAGCTCGAATGTGGCCTCGCAACAAGACGCACTGGGTGCTCCCGATGCGATGGGTGCAGCCTTCAATGCCACTAACGGCTGGCTGGTGCTCGACCTGATCGATACCCTGAGCATCAGCGAGGCCTTGCGCTTCACCTGGCGCAGCGAATCGACTAGCCAGGCGCGTATGCTCATCTCGTCCTCGTTGGATGGCGTGAACTGGAGCACGGCCACGACAATCTCCACCACGAGCACCTCGTTCATCAATTCGAACTATACGCTCCCAGTCAATGCTCGATACATCCGCATTGCAAGGCACTCCAGCGCGCTATACGCCGCCTTCCACCTCGATGCGGTGCGGCTCCAGCTGACCACCTTGACCGGAGGCACTTGGAGCGGTGGCGCGCATGTGACATCAGCGGGCATCTTCACTCCCGGACTTGCGGGCAATTACCCCGTCACCTATACGGTGATCGCCGGCAGCTGCACCTACTCGCACTCACGCAGCATCCTGGTCACGCCTGCACCGGGTGGAGGCAGCATAGCTGGCGGGGTCACCGCATGCCCCAATTCAACCGGTTCGCTCACGCTGAGCGGTCATGCCGGCAGCATCGTCCGATGGCAATGGACCGACGACGGCGCCACTTGGATCAACACGGCAGAGACCAGTCCCACCTTCATCTGGTCTGGCCTAAGTGCTCCGAGGCGCTTCCGGGTCGAACTCAGTTCGCCTGCGTGCGCCAACGGATTCAGCGATGTGACCCAAGTGACGCCCGAGGACACGCAGCCACCACTGCTCATTTGCCCCGCACCTAGCCCTGCAATCAGTGTTGATGCGGACGGGGACTGCAATCTGGTCGTGCCCGACTTCACAGGGCTTTTCGTGCCAACGGACAACTGTCCCGGGGTGATCGCGATCGCGCAAACGCCAGCGGCCGGCGATGTGATACCCTTTGCTAATCTCACCATCGTACTTGTGAGGGCGATAGACGTATCGGGGAATACATCCAATGTGTGCGAAGCACGGCTCATCGGAGTGGATTCAACTCCACCTGTAGCTAGTTGCCCACCAGACACTACAATCACTGTTACAACGGGTACTTGCATCGCTGAATACACGCCGCCGCCAGCCACCTATAGCGATAACTGCATGGGCAGCGGCACCGCAGAGCGCGCATACCTACGCAACGGCATACAAGTCGTTCCGCAGTTCTCAGTCTTCAATCCTTCCGGATGGTTGAATGTGACCGGCGAAACATCCATCGGCCTTCCGCCAGGCACTTACACGTTGGTGAATGTCATTCACCACCTCTCCGATGTGATCGCCATGTGCAGCCATGTGATCACCGTGGTTGACTTTGAGCCACCGGTGGCCAGCTGCCCGCCTCCTTACACCTTGCTCTACGCGTTGCCGAATGATTGCCACGCAACCTATACCGTTCCGGCCATCCCATCAACGGACAATTGCTCGGGCAGCGGCATCTCTGCCGGTCCAGTCCTCAACGGCGGCACAGCGATCATCGTCAGCGGTGGAACCACCGTTATCGTTCAACCCGACGACGCGCTACCCGCAGGAATGGAACTGCTATTACCTATTGGTATCCACGAGTTCATCGACTCCATTTCCGATGTCTCCGGGAACCTGACCATCTGCACCTGGCTTGTAGAGGTACGGGACAGCACGCCACCGGTATTCGACAACTGCCCCGCGAACAGCACCTTGGGCACCGATGCCAATAGCTGCACGCGCCTTTACACCTTCCCCACGATAGAGAGCACTGACAACTGTGACCCGGATACCGAGAGCGACTACCGCACCTGGCATAGTACTAATAACGGCGGCAGCTGGAGTGAAGTGACTGGGCAGAACGATATCCTGCTTGCTGTCGGAGTTCATCTGTTCAAGGAAAAGCATCGCGACGATTCAGGCAACACGGCCGATTGCGATTGGAGCGTGACCATCGAGGATCAAGAGGCGCCTTCGATCACCTGCCCGAACATCGTTGCTCAGCTTTCCGTGGGCGCCAACTGCACCGTGGCCCTGCCTGATTACCGCAGCAGCGCAACAGCGAGCGACAACTGCGGCCCTGTGATCCTCTCGCAATCACCTGCGCCGGGAACCATCGTCGGTCCGGGCCCGCACAGCATCACCATCACCGCCACGGCGAACGGCCTCTTCCCGAGCTGCTCCTTCACGGTGACGGCAGTGGACCAAACAAACCCGGTTATCGTATGCCCTTCGGACATCGCCGTAGAAGCCCAACCGGGTCTTTGCGGTGCTGTGGTCACTTATCCGCTCCCCACGGCAACGGATAATTGCGGGCCGGTCACCGTGACGCTCGCCGCAGGCCTGGTCAGCGGCAGCGTGTTCCCTGTGGGCACCACGGTGGTGCGGTACCGCGCCGCGGACAATGTCGTCCCGCCGAATACCAGGGAGTGCTTCTTCTGGGTGACGGTGTTCGATGCCACAGCCCCGACCCTTACGACCTGCTCCAATATCACCGATACCGCTTCAGCAACGAGCTGCGACACCATAGTGAACTACACCGCACCTGTTGCGAGCGAGCCCTGCACCACGTGTCCGACAGGTGCGATTCCTGTCGGCTATTCCATGCTGGGCACGTACCAAGGAAGGACCTACTTCTACCGAAACAGCACGAGCACCTGGCAGGCGGCCAACTACGCTGCGATCTCGGCCGGCGGTCACCTCGTGGTGATCCGCGATGCCGCTCACAACGACTGGCTCCGCAGCGCCGTGGACGCCATCGGCGGCACGAACCAGAGCTTCTGGATCGGACTGAACGATATTGCCACGGAA
>JBATND010000189.1:0-2486 GCA_049290175.1 Flavobacteriales bacterium
CGACAACTACATCGGCTCCTTGAAGCAAGTGAACACGCCGGCTGCGGACTGGCCCTCGTTCTTCATCCACCAGCGTCTGGAGCCGCAACTGCGAATGGCGCGCGATGCGAAGCGCGTGGAGGCCGGCATGGCATTCCGTTTCGAGCGGCTCTTCGCGAAGCTGGATCAGCTCATCACTGTGGAGCCACCAGCCTTGCTGCACGGCGACCTGTGGAGCGGGAATTTCATCTGCGATGCCAACGCGCAACCTGTGCTGATCGACCCTGCGGTGTACTACGGTCACAGAGAGATGGACATCGCCATGACCAAACTCTTCGGCGGCTTCGACAGTGGTTTCTATGCCGCCTACAACGATGCCTGGCCAATGGAGCGTGGATGGGAAGAGCGGATGGACCTGTGCAACCTGTATCCGTTGCTGGTGCATGTGAATCTCTTCGGCGGTGGATACGCCGCACAAGTGGAGGCCGCGCTGCGGCGCTTCGTGTAATCTTCGCACCATGGACCTCGTTCGCCGCACCATCGAGCGCTATATGCCGCTGACCGATGCGGAATGGTCGCGCATCGCTCCCTGCTGGCAGGAGTTCGCCTTCACGCGCGGTGCCATCATCTGCGGCATCGGGCAAGTTGAGCAGCGCTTCTACATCGTGAAGAGCGGTGTGCAGAAACTCTCGTTCCCGCACGATGGCAACGACCTGTGCGTGGGCTTCGCGTATGATGGCAGCTGGTGCGGCGAGTTCGCATCATTCATCTCGCGCAAGCCGGCGCGCTTCGAGGTGAGCGCTGCGACGGACAGCGTTCTTTTAGGCATTGCCTACGACGACCTGCAGCGCCTCTACCATGAGCTGCCCATGATGGAGCGTTGGGGCCGCCTGATCCTGGAGGAACTCATCCAAGGCCGCGCCGTGCGCGAAGTGGAGCTGCTTAGCCTGAGCGCCGAGGAGCGCTACGACCGACTGATGGCACGCAGCCCGCATCTGCTGCAATTGGTTCCGCAGAAGGACATCGCCAGCTATTTGCGCATGACGCCAGAGACCTTCAGTCGCCTGCGCAAGCGGAAGTAGTTCTTGATCCATATCAAGCCCGGTTGGCGCCTCGCTCCGTTTGCTTCGCGGCATGAACGCGCAAGACCTCATCGACGAGTTGCAAGCAACGGTGCGCGGGCAGATCGCTCGCGCCAAGGAGATCGCGGCGCTGCCTGCCGAGCGCCTGATGCACCGGCCAGCACCCGGCCAATGGAATGTGCTGGAAGTATTCGAGCACATGAACCTGAGCAGCGGCATCTATGTGCGCGGGCTGAAGCAGGTGTTCGATGCGAAAGCGGCCGCACTGAAACCGAACAGCATCTTCCGCCCCGGCTTGCTGGGCGATTGCTTCACCAAGGGCATGCTGCCCAAGCCCGACGGTGCAATAAGCAACCGCATGAAGACCATGCGCATGTTCGATCCGCCGCGCAACAAGGGCGCATCGCTCCAGAGCATCGATGCGTTCGTTGAAATGTGCGAAGAGCAACTGCGACTTCTCGACCGCGCCCGTAGCACCGACCTCAACCGCATGAAGGTGGTGAGCTCACTCGGTCCGATCATCCGCTTCAAAGCGGGCGATGCGTTCCGATTCCCCATCGCGCATCAGGTAAGACATATGCTGCAGGTTGAGCGGTTGGTGGGCTGACTCATTCCAGCACGATGCGCAGTGTTGTCGGCGCGCCGCTGGTGCGCTGCACGGCGATGCTGTACACGCCGCGCTCCAACGCGCCGAGACCATCGAGCAAGGAAGTCGCGGGCCATTGCTTCACCAAGCGACCTGCTGCATCGTGCATCATGATCGCCTCCGCATCCTCGGGCAATCCGCTCAGGCGCATGTGGTCGCGCGCAGGGTTCGGATACGCGATGACACGTACCGCTACGCGCGCGCCCTCAACCGCCACCACATCGCTCCAAGTGGAATGGCCCGTGATGTCCACCTGCTTCAGGCGGTAATAGCTCACGCGGTCGGTGGGGTTGCCATCGGCGTGCTCGTAGCTGGTTAGCTGCTGCGTGGTGCCGTGTCCATCCAACCAAGCCACTTGCGTGAAAGCGTCTTCGCCTTCGATCAAGCGCCACAGCTCGAAGCCGGCATTGTTCATCTCGGTGGCGGTGACCCAATCAAGGCGCACCTCGGCGACGCTGTTGCGCCTGGCAGAGAAACTCAGCAACTCCACCGGTAAGGGAAGGCCCATGGTGGTGATGTACAGTTCACCATCGTTCGCCAGCACAGCCGTGTAGCCATGCGTGCCGCCGTTGCCTTGTATGCGTGGCTCCAATGCAGGTGAGGCGGGAAATATGGGTATCCAGATGTTGCCTGCCGGATTGTTGGGCAGGTTGCAATCTTCCATGAGCCCCACGTAGTGCGCCACACCGGCATCGGCGTACACGTTCACCACCGGATCCGCTGCTGCATACGCAGCGAATTCGTTCGCACTGTGGAAGAGCCGCACGATGGCAACGCTG
>JBATND010000190.1:0-2615 GCA_049290175.1 Flavobacteriales bacterium
CTCGTCCATGCGCGCTACCTCCGAGTCGTCCATGCTCATGGGCGCTTCAGGGCTTCGAATTCCGCGCGGTCGCGCAAGTAGTCGGCTTCGTCATAGGCCTGATCACAGAACACGATGATCACCGTGCCGGGCCCGGCGAAGGTGAGCTTGTTCCAGATGCCCGGAGGTATGCGCACCCCTGTTCCAGGGTCATCAAGGACCATGGAGACCTTGCGCTGCGCGTCATCCAGGTCAATGGACACGCTGCCGGTGAGACAGACCACGGTTTGCGTGCACCAGCGGTGGGCATGATTGCCGCGCACCGCTCCGGAGGGAACCCCGCTCACGGAGAAGATACGCTTGATGGGCATGCCCAAAGCCCGTTCGCCATCATCGGGGAAAACAGTGAGCGAACCGCTCGCATCGGCGAAACGTGGGAATTGGATCGTGCGCAGGTCGTCGATGGTGGCCTTCATGAATTTCGGTTGAAGTAGGAATGCACGCCCGCGATCACGCGATCGGCATCGGCGTCGGTCATTTCGGGATAGAGCGGGATGGACAGCACGGTGCCCGCCAAGCGTTCGCTCACCGGCATGGGACCGTGCAGGACATCCGAATAGGCAGGCTGCAGATGCACGGGCTCTGGATAGTGGATGCCTGCGAGGATGCCGTCTGCCATCAAATGCGCGCGCAACGCATCGCGTGTGGCCTGATCAGCAGCCTCGATCACGTACAGATGGAAGGCATGAGCGCAGCCCACGGCTGTGGACGGCAGATTGATCGGTAGATCGCTGAGCTGCTCCGTATAGCGCTGCGCGATGGCCCTTCGCCGTGCGGTGTGTGCATCGAGGTGCTTCAGTTTCACGCTGAGGATGGCCGCTTGAAGCGGATCGAGCCTGCTGTTCCAGCCGCGCAGCTCGCTGTGCTGCGGGGTGCGCCAGCCATATTGCCGGAGCAGCCGTAGCCGGTCGGCCACACTCGCATCGCTGGTGAGCACCATGCCGGCATCGCCTATGGCGCCCAGGTTCTTGGTAGGGTAGAAGCTGAACGCAGCAGCATGGCCGAAGCTGCCTACGCGCTGGCCTTTCCACTCGGCGGCATGGGCTTGCGCGCAGTCCTCGATGAGCAGCAGGCCATGCTTCACGCAAAGCGCCTGTAATGCATCGAGGTCCGCCGGGTGGCCATAGAGGTGAACAGCGATGATGGCCTTGGTACGGGGCGTCAGGAGCGCATCCACAGCAGCGGGATCGATGGTGCGTGAGCGCGGTTCCACATCGGCGAGCACTGGCGTGGCGCCCGCCATGTGGATGCTTGCAACGGTGGCTACAGCAGTGTGCGAAACGGTGATCACCTCATGCCCCGCGCCGAGCCCGAGCGCGCGAAGTGCCAGATGCAAGGCGTCGGTGCCGTTGTTCACTCCCACGCCGAATCCTGAACCGCAGTACGATGCGAACGCCCCTTCGAAACGCGACACGGTTTCCCCCAAGATGTACGCAGGCCCATCGAGCACCTCGCGGATAGCCGCATCAATCTCCGTGCGCAATGCCCGATAGCCTGCACGCGGATCGCTGGTGGGCAAGCTGGGTAAGGGCATGGATGGATGCGCCGCTCCATGCACGCATCGGCGGCGAAGCTAATCGAGGGCTTCAGCATGGGTTCATGCCATGCCAACTGGAAGGAAGGCTTGAATTGAGCTATTCTTGCGAGCGTTCGGCCATTGCCACAGCCCACCATGCTTTCCTGGCTCAAAAGCAACGACCTGCTACAGCGGCGGCCAATCACCTTCATCTTGATCGCGTTGGCCTTCCGGGCCATGTACATCGTGATGGCTGTGGGCCAACTGCACCCGGACAAGCAGCCGGACTGGACCTATGTGGAATCGGGCGATGCGGCGCTCTACCTCAACCCGGTGGATCATCTGATCGAGCATGGCAGCTACATGGACGACTACCGTATGCCAGGTGTGGGCGCGCCGTACTTCCTCTTCCGTCAATTCCTCAGTCCGCACCAGAGCAGGCATGCCTTCGTGGTGTTGCAGTGGCTCTTGTCCGGGATAACGGCCTATCTGCTGGGCCTGCTGGCGTGGCGAATGACCGATCGCCATGCCATCGGCCTCGCGGTTTATGCCTTGTACCTGCTCAGCGCCTACAGCGCGTGGTACGACCCGGTGATCTCTTCTGATAGCCTGTCCTCATCGGCATTGATACTGCACGCATGGCTCTTGCACATCGCCGTGGAGCGGCGCAGCCGACCGCTGCTGATGGCTGCCGGCTTCTTCCTGGCTTGGCTCATCTTCCTGCGTCCCATCGTGCTGCTGCTGCTGCTGCCATCGGCATACGCCGCATGGCGCTATTGGGGCGGAGCGGGTGCATGGCGCATGGCACTGCTGATGATGCTGCCTTTCCTCGTGCTCGATTCGGTATGGGCCGCACGCAACTGGCATGTGCATCGCGAATTCCGGCCACTGACGAATCAAGGGTACCAGCCGGACTACTTCATGAAGGAGATCCGCGGCCATGCCATGGAGTTCCTGCAGGGCTATGGCGGCGATTACATCTGGTGGAACCCGCACGCTGATGTCCGCTGGTTCGGCATCTGGAAAGGCGGAGGAGCCATTGACGATGAGGGACGAAGAG
>JBATND010000191.1:0-3855 GCA_049290175.1 Flavobacteriales bacterium
GTGCAGGTCGGGTCCGTTCCGGTAAGCTGCAGATCAAGAACGACGATGCTCAGCGTGGTGACGATCGGCGAGCGGCAGGAGAAGTTCCGCGTGAAGGTGACCATGTATTCGCCTGGGCCGCTGAACTGGTGATCAGGCGTGAGCAAGGTGCTGGTGTTGGCCGCACCAGAAGCCGGATCAGCGAAATCCCATGACCATGAATCGGCGCAGGTCTGCACATCATTCACCTCGAAATCGCTGTTGAAGCACTCATACTGGATGAGGGTCGGCTCGGCGGGCGCTTCTCCGATATAGACATCATCAATGGCCACACCGTCGTAGTTATTGCATGTGGTGCCAGCGCCGAAGATGAAGCGGAACTTCACGCTGGGTTCGCCCGCCAGGAATGCGAGGCAATGCGATGCCGTTACCCAGCCCGCGCTGCCCTGTCCACCAGCGCAACTCCCTTGCGTTTGGCCGATGCGCCCGCTCCACCCATGGCGCGGCGATGCCAGATTGAGGTTGCTGATATTGGTGGTGTTGAACCAGTTCTGATCGAAGCAGGTGGTCGGATCGTCAACGGAGCCCACGTTCTGCCATGTGGCGCCTTGATTGACCGAGTACTGGAAGCCGAGGCCGTCGTAGGTGCGCTCGCACTCCCAGAAGATCTTGAACGACACATACGGGAATGGCAGGTTGGTGAAATCGAAGCAGGGTCCTTCGAGCCAACTCTGCTGGCCATTGCTGTAGAATGATGTCGCAAGGCCGCCTTGGATCCATGCATTCGACCCGCCGCCTGCGCTGTTGATGGTGGGTTTCGCTGGCGTGCCCCATGCCCAATCGTTGCCAGTGCCGCCGGAAATCCATGCTGGTCCAGCCTCGAAGCCCTCTTGGTATGGGAAATCGCTGATGGTGATGGGGCATTGCGCCACCGCTCCGCATACCTGCAACGCAAAAAGTGCAGCAAGCAGCTGTCGATAGAGAAGCCCTGCGTTCATCGCGTGCAAAGGACGGAGATCGCGGGCCGCTTGGTGTCTATTTCCGATGAATCAGCGCAGCACCATCACCGTGCCCTTCAGGCTGTGGCTCTTGCCATCGAAGCCCGTGGCCTCCAGCACGAAGAAGTAGGTGCCATCGCTCACCGGCTCACCTCCGAAGGTTCGGCCATCCCAAGCTTGGCGGGCACGTTCCAAACGGGCCACCTCAGCACCATAGCGGTTATAGATGACCACTTCCATGCGCTCGATGCCCACGGCATCCACACGGAACTGGTCGTTCTGTCCATCGCCGTTCGGCGTGAACACGTTGGGCACCACCACGGAACTGGGCACTTGATCCAGTTCGCCCACGACGATGATGCCTGAGGCGGTGGCCACGCAGCCTTGCGCCGTTACCGTGAGCGTGACGGTATAAGTGCCGTCCTCATCGTAGGTATGCGTCGGCTCGAAATCCGTGCTGGCGAAGCCATCGCCGAATTGCCAGAGCATGTTGGCGCTTTGAGGCGTGCTTGTGTTCGTGAAGGCCACTTCGAGCGGCGCCTCACCGAAGGCGGGCGATGCCGTGAACGAAGCGCTCACGTTCACCACGGTGATCTCGATCTGCGCCGTGCCATTGCCGCAACTGTTCGACCCGATCACGCTGAAGGTGCCCGCTTGGTTCACCGTGATGCTCGCACCGGACTGCTGGTTGCTCCAGATGTAATTATTCGCGCCGCTGGCGGTGAGCACCACGCTCTGGCCCGAGCACAATGCCGTAGGACCGTTAGGCGTGATCTGAACGCTTGGTCCGCTTGCCTGCGTGATCGTGATCTGCGCGCTTCCCGTTCCGCAAGCATTGGTTCCATCCACACTGTAACTGCCAGGATCGCTCACGGTGATGCTCGCGCTCGTTTCGCCGCCGGGGCTCCACACGTAGCTATCGCCGCCGCTCGCTGTGAGCGTTACGCTTTGTCCAGGGCAGATGGCCGTTGGACCATCGGGCGTGATGATGATCGATGGGCCGCTCGCTTCGGTGATCGTGATCTGCGCGCTGCCCGTTCCGCAAGCGTTGCTGCCATCCACACTGTAGCCGCCGGGATCGCTCACGGTGATGCTCGCGCTCGTCTCGCCGCCGGGGCTCCACACGTAGCTGTCGCCACCGCTCGCTGTGAGCGTCACGCTTTGTCCGGGGCACAAGGCTGTCGGGCCGTCGGGGGTGATGCTGATCGATGGGCCGCTCGCTTCAGTGATCGTAATCTGCGCGCTGCCCGTTCCGCAAGCATTGGTTCCATCCACACTGTAGCCGCCTGGAGCGCTCACGGTGATGCTCGGGCTCGTTTCTCCGCCGGGGCTCCATACGTAGTTGTCGCCACCGCTCGCTGTGAGCGTCACGCTTTGTCCGGGGCACAAGGCTGTTGGGCCATCGGGGGTGATGGTGATCAATGGTGAAGACGCGCTGGGCAAGGTGTAGTCGATGCAGATCGGCAGGCCGCACGAGCCGATGGCGCAGAACTGCACCACCACTGGACCGACGTCACCAGCACCTGCCGTGTAGGTAACGGTGATCGAAGTCGGATCGTCGAAGGAGCCCGTGCCGCCCTGCCAGAGCACGCTCACCACATCGGTTCCGGAAACGCTGCCCACCAATTGCACACTGCCGGTTCCGTTGCAGATGCTTCCATCCGCATCCACCACTTCAACCAATGTGGGCACGAACGGCGCTTGGCAGCCATAGTTCACGTAGGTAACGACCGCATCGCCCGGCCAAGAGAACTCCGCGGTGGCACCATCATTCAGCACAGAGCCGCCGCCGTAAGTGCCGAGGTTGTTCACGAGCAGGGCGCGGTCGTAGGTAGCGGTATCGGCGCAGCCTGTTGGCAGGTAGGTGAGGACCAATGTGCGCAAGCTTGAAGCACCGGTCGGTGTTTCGCTGACGGTGCCGCCGTTGGTGTGATTGGCGAAGTGCCCGCTGGTATTGCCCGGCGCTTGGAATACGATGAAGAGCGTATCGCTCAGGTTAGCGAAGGAGTTGGCGGCCGTACACATCTGCGTGCTCGTGACCAAGAGCACAGCACTGCCCGGAGGAATGATCCCGCCAGGAGGCTCCAAGAGCCAGCCGCATCCTTGAATGGTCGCGTTCAGCGTAGTGGTGAGATCGGCCGTTGTGGCATTCTGCACCAAACCGTTCCAGCTGTTGTTCGGCCAATCGGCTTCCAACTCGTCGAGGGCGATGGGCTGCGGACCCGTACGGAAGCGCACCATCTCATTCTGGCCTTCGGCGCCGCCGGGGCATTGCGCCAGATCGATGCAGGCGTCAACCAGGATGCTCTCGATCTCGAGGCATTGGGTGGGCACTTGGGCCCAAGCCGCCGTGGCAGCGAGCAAGGCGGGTACCAGCGCAGCGAACAGCCTCTTGCTGAGGTTCAAATGCATCATCGAACGGCGGTTGCGAACAAAGGTCGTCGTGAGGCCGCCCCCGCCCTGTCCGGAAATGGCGTGCGATGCTAACAAGGTTATCCGCATTGCCCAAGCCGGGACAATCTGGAGCGTGTGTGCGAATCGACGGCTCGGAAGGCCGATTCAGGCATTCCGTGGCAGCTACTGCGAGATCATCGGAAGAGCGTCACGTGCCCTTGCTTCACGATCTCGTTCGTGGGTGAGCACGGGTCGCGCATCTTCATGGTGTAGATGTACACGCCCATCGGGATGCTGCTCGCATCCCATTGCTCCTGCGGGTTGTTGGTCACCCAGATGCTCTCGCCCCAGCGGTTGAACATGCGCAATTCGTAGCCCAACTCCGGTATATCCACCCGCACCGGCCAGGTGTCGTTGATGCCATCGTCGTTCGGGGTGAATGCGTTGGCCAAGAAGAGCGTGGGCTCGGTGCGCACATCCACGA
>JBATND010000192.1:0-3382 GCA_049290175.1 Flavobacteriales bacterium
GCTCGGCGACTCGCTATTCACCATCCGCAAGGGCGACACCATCGCCATTCCGCGCGGCACCGTGCATGCGGCGCGCACCATCTCCGTCGATCCATTGCGCGTGATCAGCATCCAATCGCCGCGCTTCGATGGCTCTGACCGGGTGCCCGTGGAGCGTTGATTCAACGACTTTCCGCAGGGGTGCTTTTCCCTTCACCCCCACTTCCTGAAACCCTTGCTAGCAGCGGGATACAGGGGCACTTATCAACAAACCCCCTGATTTTTCAACATTCTCCGGACGGACGCCCGGAAACCGTTGACAGGCGCGGGTTTGCGAATACATTTGGCCGCGAGTTCACAAACCAACAACTCACCAAACACAACGCACAATGGGTAACAAAGCAGAATTGATCGAGAGCATCGCCAACGACGCGAAGATCTCCAAGGCCGATGCGAAGCGCGCCCTCGACGCCTTCGTGGGCAACACCACCAAGAGCCTGAAGAAAGGCGAGCGCGTTACGCTCGTGGGCTTCGGCACCTTCAGCATCACCAAGCGCGCTGCTCGCAAGGGCCGCAACCCTCAGACGGGCAAAGAGATCAAGATCGCTGCCAAGAAGGTGGTGAAGTTCAAGGCCGGCGCCGACCTCGCCAGCCGCGTGAAGTAATCAACCTTCAAGCATCGGGAAAGCCCCTCGCCAACGCGGGGGGCTTTTCCTTTGCCAACCGCCATGACCGATCTTGAGCTATACGACCGCCTCTGCGCCTTCATCACCGACAACAAGCGCGCGCTCTTCGATCGCATCGCTCCGGAGCGCACGCGCCACATCACCTGCGTGCTCGAGGACATCTATCAGGCGCACAACGCCAGCGCGGTGGTGCGCACCTGCGACCTGCTCGGCATCCAGGACCTGCACATCATTGAGAACCGCAACAAGTACACGGTGAATCCCGACGTGACGCTCGGCTCATCGAAGTGGGTGGACATGCACCGCTGGCGCGGGGAGTCGGACAATACCATGCGCTGCATCAAGCACCTGAAGGATCGCGGCTACGCCATCGTGACCACCTCGCCGCGCGCGAAGGACACCACGCCCGCCACCATCGCGCTCGACAAGCCGCTCGCTTTCTGCTTCGGCACGGAACTCACCGGCGCCAGCGATGCGCTCTTGCAGCACGCCGACATCGCGTTGCGCATACCCATGCACGGTTTCACCGAGAGCTACAACATCAGCGTATCCGCAGCGATCACGCTTTACACCGTGATGGAGCGCTTACGCGCATCTGATGTGGAATGGCGACTGAGCGATGCAGAGCTCATTGCGTTGAAGCTCTCGTGGGCACGGAAGGTGGTGCACAGCGCCGCGCATCTCGAAGAGCGCATCCGCAGCGAGCGCTCCTGATCGTGCTTATCGACAGCAGCGGGTTCACAAGGCTCAGCACCGTTGTGATCGCCATGCACTCGCGCGGGTACATTCGCGCCGAAACCAACAACCTCGTTTCACATGGGAAAAGGTGACCGCAAGACGAAGAAAGGCAAGCGACGCATGGGCAGCGCAGGCAAGAGCCGCCCCAGCCTCCGCAACAAGCGCCGCGCTGTGCGCAAAGCCGCTGGCGAAACGAAGCCCGCCAAGAAGGCCGCGCCGAAGAAAGCCGCTGCCAAGAAAGCTGCCTCGGCAAGCAAGGCCGCTCCGAAGAAAGCCGCTGCCAAGAAAGCTGCTCCGAAGAAGGACTGATCGCGCAGCGCTCAATGGAATGAGGCCTCCGGAGTTCCGGGGGCCTCGCTCATTGATAGGGGCTTGAAGATCCGGAATGGGACCATGAGCGGTTAGAGCAAATCAAAAGCTGAAAGCTGAAAGCGGAAAGCGGAAAGCGGAAAGTGGAAAGCTGAAAGCCGCTTCCGCGATGCTGGAGTGGCGTTCAATGCTGAAAGATGCAGATCACTTGCATTAGCCTGCACTTGAGTTCCATGCAGCTGAATCGGAGCGTGCTGCTCAAGGCTGCAAGCGCACGCGCAGCCACTGCCCATCGTTGAGGGCCTCGTAGGCGATGCGGTCGTGCAGGCGGCTCGGGCGCCCTTGCCAGAACTCGATGCGCGCCGGGCGCACGCGATAGCCTCCCCAATGCAAGGGCCGAGGCACATCTTGATTCAATAGCCGCTCCTCCCAACGCTTGTAGCGCTCCTCCAGCGCCTCGCGATTAGCCACCGGTCGGCTCTGATCGCTGCTCCAGGCACCCACCTGGCTTTCGCGCGGACGGCTGCTGAAGTAGGCGTCGCTCTCTTCAGCGGAAACATGCTCGGCCTTGCCCTCGATGCGCACTTGGCGTTCGTGCCCAGCCCAGAAGAAGGTGAGCGCCACGCGGGCATCGCGCTCAAGGTCCATGGCCTTGCGGCTGTTGTGGTTGGTGTAGAACACGAAGCCCTGCGCATCGAACGAGCGAAGCAGCACGATGCGGCAGCTGATCGTGAGCGGGCCCATGCTGGCCATGGCCATGGCGTGCGGCTCGGGCAGTTCGTCGGCAATGGCATCGTCCAGCCAGCGGCCGAAGAGCGCCATGGGATCGTTGCCCGCCTGCTCTTCCAGCAAGGTGGCCTTGCCATATTCTACGCGGTGGTGGATGTGCCTCTTCTCGCTCATGCGGATGCGGTGCTGTTGCGCGGCGAAAGGTATCTGCCAGCCGTTCGTGCGCGATGCCAACGGTCAATCCTGCGAATGAAGGCCGCACCGCTGGCAGCGGCTACCTTGCCCGCATGCGGCACTTGGCATTCGCAGCACTCTTGTTCTCGCCCTTGGCTGCGCTGGCACAACTGGGCAGCGCACAAGGGGCATTCACCCGCTCCGATACGCTACGCGGTTCCATCGGTCCCTATCGCGCGTGGTGGAACGTGGTCGGGTACGATGTCGCTGTGAAGCCCGAGTTCGAGACACGATCCATCGAAGGCCGCACCATCATCGCGTTCGATGCGATCAACGATGGTCAGCGCATGCAGATCGATCTGCAACAACCGCTCGTGGTGGACAGCATCCTCACCGATGCGGCGAGCTTCATTGATGGCGCCATCAGCGTGGGCTATGCGAGGGTTCCGTTCACCCGCGAGGACCATGTGGTGTGGGTGGAACTGCCGCAGCCCATGAAGCAGGGCGAAGCCGCCACGATCACCATCCACTACCACGGCACACCGCGCGCCGCCGTGCATCCGCCATGGGATGGCGGCTGGATCTGGAGGACCGATGCGCATGGCAACCCATGGATGAGCGTGGCCTGCCAGGGACTCGGCGCCAGCGTGTGGTACCCGTGCAAGGACCACCAGAGCGATGAGCCGGAGTACGGCGCCAACCTGCGCATCACCGTGCCCGACAGCTTGCAGGCCATCGGCACTGGGCGCTTGCGCAGCACGGTGAAG
>JBATND010000193.1:0-4070 GCA_049290175.1 Flavobacteriales bacterium
AGATCACTGTGGCCCGTTCCGCTGAAATGCGTGTGACTGAAGCCGACGATCGTGCTGTCGTCGTACTGATAGCCTGAGCAGGTGCTGTACACCTTGGGATTGTACTTGCCATCGACCGCGTAAGGAATCGTGTCGGTATCGGGGCTCAGTTGCACCATGCCGAAAGGAGCCGTGGCTCCGGGATACACGTGGCCCATGCGCTGCGTGCCGATCATGGGATCCACGTGCTGGAGCAGATCGGGAAGCAGGACTTGCGCGCGCATCACACTGGCGGCGAGAAGTAATAGAAGCAGGACTATCGTGCGCATGGTGGTTACCGCAAGGATAGTGGCTGTCAGGAAGCTGCCCGCTGCACCGACCTTCGCAGCGCCCATCTAGTTCCATAAGGATATGATGGGAACCAATGACCAAGCGTAGTGTGGAGGCCGTGCTGCCTCCTCCCGCCCCGCACATGGTGGGCGATGGATTCCGCGTGAGCAACTTTTTCCCGCAGGGCTACAACATGGCCCAGGACAGGCTCAGTCCGTTCTTCTTGCTCGACTATGCCCCGCCCGTGGACTTCAGTCCGCGCGAACAGCCGCGTGGTGTTGGCGTGCATCCGCATCGGGGATTCGAAACGGTCACCATCGCCTTCAAGGGCAAGGTGGCGCACCACGACAGCGCCGGGCACAGTGGTGTGATCGGCGAGGGCGATGTGCAATGGATGACCGCTGGCAGCGGCGTTCTCCACAAGGAATACCACGAGCAGGAGTTCTCACGCACCGGAGGCCCCTTCCACATGGTGCAGCTCTGGGTGAATCTGCCCAAGAAGCACAAGATGGAAGCACCACGCTACCAGCCCATCACGAAATCAGAAATGGCGTTAATGCAACTGCCCGATGGCAAAAGCGAGGCGCGCATAATCGCGGGTGAGCTCTTCGGTGCGAAGGGGCCAGCGAAGACCTGGAGCCCTGTGATCGCAGCAGTGGTGAGAATGGGCGCCGGTGGCGAAGCGAGCTTCAACTTGCCCGCGCATTACAATGCCACGCTCTTGCTGGTTGAAGGCACGGCAACCGTGAATGGCAACGATGCCCCCACGGATCATCTCGTCGTTTTCCGCAACGATGGCGAAGAAGTGCATGTGACCAGCGCGCTTGGAGCAACGCTGCTCGTGCTAAGCGGCGAACCACTGAATGAGCCGATCGCAGCGTATGGGCCCTTCTTAATGAACACTGTTGAAGAGCTTCAGCAAGCCTTCAAGGATGTGGCCGCTGGGAAGTTCGGCGTGCTGGAGGACTAGCGCTTGATGAAGCGAATGGCGTGTGCATCGCTTGAATGAGCGATGTACACGCCTGCGCGCAGATCAGATACATCGATGATGAAGCGATCGCCCAAGCGCATCACATCGCATGGGATGCTTCTTCCCTGCGCATCGACCACCTGGACCGAAGCGGCCCCGGGCGCATCCACGAACAGCTTGTCATGCGCCGGGTTGGGCCAGGCATTTAGCTCACGAAGCGAATCCGCAGCGTCAGATACAGAGGTGCTCCCATCCGCGCGCACCAAACGGATCCGAGCATCCTGCCGATCATTGGTGATCAGGTAGAAACTGCCATCCGGTCGGATCGCGATGTCACGGATTCGCCAGAGCGCATCGAAAGCGCCGCCTTGCAGGTATTCCTGCGTGAGCACGGTGTCCAGATCGGAGTTGAAGCCGAAGAGCATGAGCCCGCGATGCCAAAGAATGCAAGTGATCAGTTTGTCCTGCATCTCTGGAATGGCGCTGCTGGAGTAGAATTCGCAACCTGAAGGCGGATGCGAGTAGGTAGCGATCGGCCGCGTGTGTGAATAGGTGGCTGAGGCGCACGTGTCCGGGAAGAGGAAGCAGTTCAAGCCGTCGTAGAACGGATAGCCATGGTCCTCGTTGGCCTGCAAGAGGTTGATCTCATTGGCCTGGAACATCTGGCCGTGCTCCGTGTTCACGATGGCGCCGTTGGGCAGCATGGCCAGCCCTTGCGGATTACGGTGCCCCCAGGTCCACGTGTGATCAGGGCGCGGATTATCCGGCGGCACGCTGCCATCGGTGGCGAAGCGAAGGGTTTTTCCGATTGGCGAGAAGAGCGTGTCCGGACCAATCAGCCCGTAATCGGCTGTGGTGAGCAGCACATGCCCAGTAGTGTCGAACAGCACGCGGCCACCAGCATGCTCACCCGCATGGTAATAGCCGAAGAGCACTTGCTCTTCGCCGATCACGTCGTTCGCTGGATCATAGATGAAGCGAGAGACCTCGCACCAGGTGTTGCTCGCGTAGTAGTCTGCGGTATCGAATACCGCCATGACGATGGGCGTGTTCGGGAAATCTGGATGCAGGGCCATGCCCATGCCGTTGCCGTAGCCACGATCGATCAGCGTGTCGATCACATCCGTTACCGGGTCCCAGCGCGTGATCAGCGGGCCATCGGTCATCCACAAGCGGTCATCCGGGCCCCAAAGGATCTCCCACGGGATGTTCACCCGCGAGCTGTCAACGACCACATCGATGAGGAGCGTAGTGCTGCCGAGTTGGTACGTGAGCTGCGCGTTGGAACTCATTCCAAGTACGAGCCCGACAACGATGAGGATCCTTCTCATTCCGCTTTGTTTCTGACCTCTGGTTGACGTGCGCTAGTAGCGCTTCGGCGTCCAGGGAACGCACTCAAGGCGGCGCTCGCCAAATCCATTCGCGCGCAGAACCAAGTCACCGCTTCACCACCGAGATCAGCGGCCCCAACTCCCCATCCAGCTGCCGCACGCCTTCAGCGGGCATGTAGGCCTTGCTCACGAATCCATCGAGGTAGAGCGCGTCGGTGCAGCCCTGCGCGATGAAGAAGGCCGCGAAGTCGTGGAAGTTCACCGGCTCTTTGGAGATGGCGAATACCAATCGGCCGTCCTTCCGGATGCCCACGCCATTACGGACATGGACATTGGTGGATCCCGCCGTGAAGAGCTTGTTCATTGCCCCTTTCACCACGAGCATCGGTCCGGATTGGGTGGCGCAGCGCAATTCGGCCAGCACGGGGAAATCGGCACTAGTGCAGATGAACGCCGTGTTGTCCGGGCGCACGCCGAAGACGCCATTGGGCTGCATGTAGAAGTTGCCAGTGGCATCGGTGCGCCGGTTCAGCGGCTTCTGCTTCTTGCCGCCCTGCACGAAGAGACCAAGTGGCGAGCGGTCCGAGGTGTACATGCCCGCATTCATGGCCACCAGCACCTCCTGCTTGTTCGCCTCCAATTCCTTCACCAACGGACCGAGGCGGCGATAGAGACTGTCGCGACCATCGCGTAAATGCACGTCGATCTGCGCATGCGCGGGATCCACCAGCACGAAGGCGAAACGTTTGTCCTGCGCGGACAAAGACGAAACCAGCGCCGCCGTTACGACGAGCGCGATGAAGCGGTGCATGGCTCTCATGGGTTCAGAACCACGCGATCAACTTCAGGTTGAACCTGCGCGGCGTGAGGTAATCCGGGATCGAGTATTGGCGGCCTGACACATCGGTGATCCAGGTGTGGTTGGCCACGTTGTCGATGTTGAGCAGGTTGAACACCTCGGCGGTGAGCCACAGGTCCTTCACATGCCTGCGCCAACCGTTCTTGTTCTGCCCTTCGGCGCCAAGGAATTGCTTGCTGAAGCCGATGTCAACGCGGCGGTAGAGGCTGGTGCGCAAGGTGTCGGCGTAGCGGTTGTTGTTGGGCGGGCCGAATGGCAAACCGGTGCCGAAGGCCAGGTTCACATGCACCTTCGCCGTGGGCCAGCGCGGGAATTCGTCCTGGAAGAAGAAGGCCACATTCACCCGCTGATCGGTGGGGCGCGGGATGAAGCCCGGCTCCACGCGCGAGCTGTCCACCGCAACATTGTCGCGCGTGTATCCGGGGAAGATGGTATCGCCCTCGGCATTGAATCGCCAGTAGAAGAAGTCGTCCTTCACATCCTCGCGCGAGCTGAGGATACCGATGCTCATCCAACTGTCGATGCCGTCGATGAACTGCCCGGCGAGCTTCACATCCAAGCCGGTGGCATAGCCCCTGGCGTTGTTGGTGCCGTAGTAGCG
>JBATND010000194.1:0-7869 GCA_049290175.1 Flavobacteriales bacterium
TCTTTGCTTACCGTCATCAGTTCCTTCCGATCAGAAGCACAACCTCCTTGGGAGCGAACTTCAACCCATCCACATGGCCCATCACGCGGCCATCGCTGCTGAGGAAATGCAAGTGGATGAATGAATCGTGATGTGTGAACACCATGCGATGATGCCGAGAGAACACACCGACAACTTCTCCTTCCGTTTCCTTGAAGCTGAAGTACCGCTTGTAACGCGCGCCTTCCACCGGCCCTGTGAAGGTTGAATCAGCAGGCAGGTCCCACGCATGCACATCCATCTCCTCGAAGCGGCCATTCAGGCGGAAGAAGTAGGGTTCGTCACCGCTTCGCTTCGCAAGGAAGGCATCCAACTGCTCGGCATTCTGCACTTCGGTCGGAAGCACCATTTCCTCCCAATGCGAAACACGCGCATGCACGAAGAAGGGCGCCTTGGCCGTGGGATCAACACTCACCGCCAGGCTATCACCAGCCACGCGCGCCACATGGCTGCGGCCATCGACCAGCGTGATCTCGCCGCGCATGTGCTCCAGCGGCCCCATGCCGTAAGTGCCGGGCGCGCTCAACGAGTCCATCGCGATCAGCCCGCTGCGCTGACCTTCCCACATGGTGCGCTTGAGGGCGCCGGTGGCGATGACCTGAGCGGAAGCGGCCGAAGCACAGAGCCCCAGCGCCAACAAGACGGGGAAACGCGGATATTCGCATGACATGCCCGCGAAGAAAACCAAGCCCGTGAAGCGCAGCAAACCTGTTGCGCGAAAGAGATCGAATGCCCGCAGCCTGCCGTACACCTCCGTGCTGCTCAGCATGGCCAGCCTCATCGATGAGACTCGCTTAGCCAGCGCGCGTGCAGTGAACGTGCTAATGACCGCGACCTACTGGGAGATCGGGCGCCGGATCGTGGAGCATGAGCAAGGAGGCACGCATCGCGCAGGGTATGGTGAAGAGCTCATCGATCGGCTGAGCGAAGACCTCAGCGAGCGTTTCGGGCGCGGCTTCGGCAAGCGCAACCTATTCCTGATGCGCGGCTTCTATCTGGCATATCCCAACATTGTGCAGACAGTGTCTGCACAATCTGAGAGCGGCCATGCCAGCAGCAAGAGCGGGAAGAAAGTGCAGACACTGTCTGCAAAATCGAGAACGGCGTTATTGCCGCATGGCGTTGGCAAACAACGAAAGGGAATTGTGCAGACAGTGTCTGCACAATCTTCGAAAGCCGCGCGGCACGCCGCTTATGCCGAGCGCATGAACTACCTCGGCGCGCTCTCTGAAGCCTTCCCGCTGCCGTGGTCGCATTACGTGCGGCTGCTCACGGTCGAAGACCAGCAAGCGCGTGACTTCTACGCCAAGGAAGCGCTGCGCAATGGCTGGAGCGTTCGCCAATTGGATCGCCAAGTCTCCACGCGGTTCTATGAGCGAGCCGGTGCATCGCGCAAGAAAGGACTCATGCTCGCCAAGGGTGCTGCGCAAGAAGCGTTCGATACCTCGAGCCTGATCCGCGAGCCGTACCTGCTGGAATTCCTCGACCTCAAGGACGAGTACAGCGAGGACGACCTTGAAGAGGCATTGATCAATCACTTGGAGCATTTCCTCTTAGAGCTGGGCAGCGACTTCGCCTTCCTCGGTCGGCAGCGCAGATTGCGCGTGGGCAAGGAGTGGTACCGCATCGACCTGCTCTTCTTCCATCGCACGCTGAGGTGCCTGGTCATCATCGACCTGAAGGTGGGGCGCTTCACGCATGCTGATGCCGGGCAGATGAACCTCTACCTCAACTACGCACGCGAGCATTGGATCAATGCCGATGAGAACCCGCCCGTGGGACTCATCCTGTGCACAGAGCACGACGATGCCGTGGCGCACTACGCGCTCAATGGCCTCGGCAACAACATGATGGCGCGCGCCTACAAGCTGGCACTGCCCAAGGAGAAGAAGCTGGAGGAGGCGCTGGAGAAGGCACGGAGGGCAATCGAGAACCGCAAGCGATGAAGTCGTCTTCAGTATCCACTGTAGTTCTCCTGACGCTGCTATTCTTGGCACTAGGGCAAACGCAGCTTCAGGGCCAGAACACCGTTGAGCATCTGGTGTATTTCGCAAGCGACCAAGATGAACCCGGCATCCAAGAATCAGCAAAGCTTGATTCGGCCATCACCTTCCTCAACGTGCTGAACATCGACCACGTTCATATAGTTGGACATACTGATGCAACAGGCAATTCGGTTTACAACCAGAAGCTTGCACAGCGCCGTGTCGATGCTATTGTCATGCACCTGCTACGGCTAGGGATATCCGTTGATGCCATTACCTCGGAAGCCTTGGGCTCCGAAGCACCCCTAGAGGACAATGCGACAGAGGCGGGGAAGGCGCAGAACAGGAGGGTCCATGTGCGCATCAATGTGTGGAACCCAACCGTACTCCATCTTCCAACCTACAGCAAAGACTGCAACGGCGACACCATGCTCCAACTGGATCGGGGGCTGACTGTTCGGATTGGGCGATGCGATGCTCGACGATTTCAAGAGTGCATTGAAGTTGAACGTGCGTATGATGCTGACGAACTCGCAGCACTGGGCATGGACCTTGGCGCAAGCCCTAGAGAGATGCTCGCCACTTGTGGCATGTTCAGGCTCAGGGTAAAGCCAAATTGTGGGATAGAGATTTGCTTCGATAAGCCCTTCCATGTGCTTCTTCCAATTGAGCAATGTGACCTTGGCCGTGGAAGGGAAGCACCGGAACTCTGGTATGCTGACAGTACAAGGCGCGAATGGACTCGTCGAGGACAGACTGAGAACCGCTTGCGCGTCAGGGTGGTGAATGGGCAGCCATTCGCTGTATTCGAAATCACATGCGCGAATGGCTTTTGGATAAACTGCGACAAGCCGAAGAAGTCGAAACGCGTTCGCTTCAAAGTGCCTTCAGATCACCGGGCCATTCAAGCCCAACTCACCTCGACATGCCGAAGGAGTTCTTCGATGTGCACCACCAGGAATGGCAGATCCATCAAGTGCCGGGCAATATGCGCTGAACAATACACCCTGCACCTTAAGGCGATTGACCTAATGGGAGACACAGCTGGCGTAAACCTCCAACTTTCCGACCTGCGCTATAGAGCATCCTTGTTCGGCGGCCGTTGCGGCAAGACCGATACTATCGGCCGCCCCCTCGCGGGTATCATCAAGAGAAGACTACGGCGGCTCTATCCGAGGTACATAATCTCAGGGAGTCAGATCAATGGCCAGACATCAGCGCCGCCAAGCATGCTTCGCTAGTCGCTACCCCTCACTGCACATCTTGCTCGGATCCACCCACTTGTCGAAGTCCTCGGCGCTCACGTGCCCTAACGCGATGGCGGCCTCCTTCAAGGTGGTGCCTTCCTTGTGCGCCTTCTTGGCGATCTCGGCGGCCTTGTAGTAGCCGATGTGCGGATTGAGGCTGGTGACGAGCATGAGCGAATTCTCCAGGTGACGCTTGATCACAACCTCGTTCGGCTCGATGCCAGCCGCGCACTTGTCGGTGAAGGAGACGCAGGCATCGCCCAGCAAGCGCGCGCTCTGCAGCACGTTCGCAGCGATCACCGGCTTGAAGACGTTCAGCTCGAAATGGCCTTGCATGCCGCCGATGCTCACGGCCACATCGTTACCGATCACTTGGGCGCACACCATCGTCATTGCTTCCGGTTGCGTGGGATTCACCTTGCCGGGCATGATGGATGAGCCGGGCTCGTTGTCGGGGATGATGAGCTCGCCGATGCCGCTGCGTGGGCCGCTGCTGAGGATGCGGATGTCGTTGGCGATCTTCATGAGCGAAACAGCGAGACGCTTCAATGCTCCGCTGAGCTCCACCATGGCATCGTGCGCAGCCAAGGCCTCGAACTTGTTCGGCGCGCTCACGAAGGGCAATCCGGTGAGCTTGCCGATCTGCTCGGCCACTTTCACCGCGTAGCCCTTGGGCGCATTGAGGCCCGTGCCCACGGCCGTGCCGCCCAGTGCCAGTTCGCCCACCATGTGCAGCGCGTTGTCGATGGCGCGCAGGCCGTTGTCGAGCTGTTGCACGTAGCCGCTGAACTCCTGGCCGAGCGTGAGCGGCGTGGCATCCATGAAGTGCGTGCGGCCGGTCTTCACGATGCGTGCGAACGACTTCGCCTTGGCGTCCAGCGTATCGCGCAGCTTCTTCACGCCGGGGATGGTCACTTCCACCGTGAGCTTGTATGCCGCGATGTGCATGGCCGTCGGGTAGGTGTCGTTGCTGCTCTGGCTCTTGTTCACATCGTCGTTCGGGTTCAGCACCTTCTGCTCATCGGTGAGCTGGCCGCCGTTGAGCACATGCGCGCGGTAGGCGATCACCTCGTTCACGTTCATGTTGCTCTGCGTGCCGCTGCCGGTCTGCCAGATCACCAGCGGGAACTGGTCGTCGAGCTTACCGGTAAGGATCTCGTCGCACACCTTGCCGATGAGCTCGCACTTCTCCTTCGGCAACTTGCCCAGCTCCAGGTTGGTGAGGGCTGCGGCCTTCTTCAGGTAGGCGAAGGCATGCACGATCTCGCGCGGCATGCTGCCCGGCGGACCGATTCTGAAATTGTTGCGGCTGCGCTCGGTCTGTGCGCCCCAGTACTTGTCGGCGGGCACTTTCACCTCGCCCATGGTGTCTTTCTCGATCCTGTATTCCATTGTGGTTCTTGTCAGTTCGACCCAGTGGGTCGATGGTACGGAGGTGTGTTGCTGGCTGCATCCGGCACAAGGTTCCGGGCGACGCATGCGTCGCCGCTACACCTTTTGGGATTGGCCGTGCATCATCAGATACGCCTTCAGGAATTCGCCGATGTCGCCGTTCAGCACGTCATCCACGCTGCTGGTCTCGTGCTCGGTGCGCACATCCTTCACCAGCTTGTAGGGCTGCAGCACGTAGTTGCGGATCTGGCTGCCCCACTCAATCTTCTTCTTACCAGCCTCGATCTCGCTGCGCTTGCTTCGGCGTCGCTCCAACTCGGCTTCATATAGCTGCGACTTCAACAACTGCAGCGCCTTGTTCTTGTTCTCCAGCTGACTGCGCGTCTCGGTGTTCTCGATGATGATGCCCGTGGGCCCGTGGCGCAGGCGCACGCCGGTCTCCACCTTGTTCACGTTCTGGCCACCGGCACCTCCGCTGCGGAAGGTATCCCAAGTGATGTCCGCGGGATTGATATCGATCTCGATGCTCTCATCCACCAGCGGGTACACATACACGCTCACGAAGCTGGTGTGGCGCCGTGCGTTGCTGTCGAAAGGGCTGATGCGCACCAAGCGATGCACGCCGTTCTCGCCCTTCAGCATGCCGAAGGCGAATTCACCTGCGACCTCCAAGGTGGCTTGTTTGATGCCCGCTGCTTCGCCATCCTGGTAGTCGAGCACCTTCACGCTGTAGCCGCTCTTATCGGCCCACATGCGGTACATGCGCAGGAGCATGAGCGCCCAATCGTTGCTCTCGGTGCCGCCCGCGCCGCTGGTGATCTGCACCACCGCGCTCAGGGGATCCTCCTCCGCGCTGAGCATGTTCTTGAACTCGAGCTCCTCCAGCACATGCCCGGCTTTCGCGAATTGCGCCTCCACTTCCTCCTCGCTCACCTCTTTCGCCTTCCAGAACTCGAACATCACGCCCACGTCGTCGATCTCGCGCTTCACCTCTTCCCATAGCGCCACCCAGCGCTTCAGCTCCCGGATCCGATGCATGACCGTCTTGGCCTTCTTGGCATCGTTCCAGAAATCGGGATCGTGCGTGTATTTCTCCTCCTCCAGGATGCGGCCGCGCTTATCCTCGATTTCGAGGTAGCCTTTGAGGGCCTCAAGACGCTCTTGCAGGCCGGTGATTTTCTCGATGGTGATCATGAAAGCCTGCCTTCGGCAGACAGGCGCGCGAAAGTAGGTCGCGGGGTTGAGGGTTGCAGGTTGAGGGTTGCTCGCATCTTGGGCTATCCCAACCCTTTGGATGCCGCCTCGACCTCCTCAAAAGCGAATCCCCGCCGCAGGAAATACGCCATCACCCTTTGCCGCTTCCGGTACAGAACCGGTTCTTTCTCCTTCGCCCAGCGCTTGGCCACCAGCTCTTGCAATCGCCTGGCTTGCTCGCCTTGATCGATGGCCTTGAGCGCTGCACGGATGCACGGATCGCTCACGCGCTTCTGCTTCAGCGCCGCTTCGATCTTGCGCAGCCCCCAGCCCTTCTGGCGCAATTTGCTCACGGCGAAATGCTCCGCGAAACGTGCTTCATTCAGGAAGCCTTCGCCAATGAGCTGGCTGATGATCGGTTCAATGTCCTTCGCAGGCACCTCCCACGCGTAGAGCTTGTCGCGCACCTCTTGCTGGGCGCGCTCTTGGCGGGCGCAATAGGCGCGGGCCTTCCCGAGTGCTTCGGTTGCGGTGGGCTTCTTCGCCATAGGCGATGCCAACCTACGCATGCCGATCATGACCTCGCGTGTCTTCGCACCGCAGCTTGATGATGACCCTCGGAACACACCGTCATTCACAGGCGTGCCTTAATCCCGGGTCAAGCCCGGGGCAGGCAGGCAACAAGAAGGCTTTGCGCTCACCCCCACCACACCGCATAACCCTTGCGGCGCAACTCCAAAGCCAGTCCCTTCTCCACTTCCAAAGCCTCCGCACGACTCAATGGGCCAATGTCCTGATACAAGCTCGGCCGCAAGTACCGCCCGTACTTCTTCACGATAGCGCTGCTCAGGTCCTGGCCCTTCTTGCTGAGCGCGCCCGTCTTGTGCTGCGCGAATCGCTCCTGCGGGGTCTTGCTCGTCATGCCCACGTAGAGGCATTCAAGCACTCCGTTGTATTGCGGGTTCGCCTTGCGGAAGCGCCAATCGTCGGTGAACACCTTGCGGGCGAGCTCGATCACATACACGGTGTAAACGGTGGGCATGATGAACAAAGGAAGCGCTGCCGGGTACTGGTCGCGATCTCCGAACACATCAACGACCTTCGCGCCATGCTTCGTGCCCTCCCCTTCTTCCTCCTGCTCTCCACCGCGCTCCACGCCCAACAATGGCAGCTCGTCACTCCTGTGAAGACACGCAGTGAGCTCCCCGCCGTGCGCATGGTGAGTTCCACCACGGGCTACACCATTGATCGTGTACTGGGCTTCGTGCTGAAGACCACCGATGCGGGCGATAGCTGGCAGCGCATGCCCTACAACCTCATCGACAAGCCGCGCGCACTGTGGATGTGGGACGATCAGCGCGGCATCATCGCTGCCAACAGCGGACGTTTCTACCGCACCACCAACGGCTGGACAAGTGCCAACTCTGTGAGCCAGCCCACCTTCGGCAACATGGCCTGCATCCACTTCGTCGATGACCTCTTGGGCTGGGCCGGCAGCGAGAGCGGCCGCATCGTGCGCACAACAGACGGCGGCGCTACCTGGACGCAACAGACCAGCGGCACCACCAACGCCATGCTCGCCATCCACTTCGTCGATGCGCAACTCGGCTTCGCGAGCGCAACGGGGCAAGTGCTCTTGCGCACAACAGACGGCGGCGCAACCTGGAACGCCATCGCGGCGCCCATCACCTTCAACATGCGCGACATCCACTTCTTCGATGCATTGAATGGCTTGGCGGTCGGCCTCGGCGGCGAGATCATCCGCACCAGCGACGGCGGCGAAACGTGGACCTTGCAAGCACCGGTGACCACCGTGGGTTTGCTCGGCCTGCATGCACAGGGTGCTACCGTGCTCGCCATGGGCGTCAACGGCACCCTCTTGCGCAGCACCAACAGCGGCAATAGCTGGACGGTACAGAACCTCGACCTGCAAGACCTATACGGCGCATGGCTCAATCCCGGCGGCATCGGCTTGCTCGTGGGCAAAGCGCGCGTGTATCGCACCACCAATG
>JBATND010000195.1:0-4844 GCA_049290175.1 Flavobacteriales bacterium
ACGGCGCTGCGGCGGGCTGGCTCACCTCGGGCGGCCTCGAGAACGGCTCGGTGCGCACCAGCGACGGCGGCAGGCATTGGACCAACATCGCGGGCAACGCGCAATTGCTCGGCGCGCATTTGCGCAGCGATGGCATCGGCTGGCTCGGCGGTGGCTCGGGCGCGGCACGGCGCACCACGGACAACTTCGTCACCACCACAACGGCGAGCGGACCCAGCGTTGCCATCCGCAGCGTGTGGTCCTTCAACGCCACCACCGCGATCGTAGCTGGCGGCTACGTGAACGGCGGCTGCTACCGCACCACCAACAACGGCGGCAACTGGGCCTACACCGCCACCGGCAACATCTTCGACCTCTGGTTCGTGAACGACCAACTCGGCTTCTGCTGCGGCGAAGGCGGCGTGCTGCACAAGACCATCGATGGCGGCGTCACATGGCAGCAACTCACATCGCCCACCTTCACCAACTTGAATAGCGTCTTCTTCCTCAACGACACGCTCGGCTTCATCGGCGGTGAAGCCAGTTCGTGGAAGACCATCGACGGCGGCGCCTCGTGGACCCTGCTCGGCAACGTGATGCAATTCTGCATGAGCCTCTTCTTCACAGACCCCGATACCGGATATGCCGTGGGCGTGAGCGGCCAAGCGCTGCGCAGCACCAACGGCGGCGATACCTGGAACACCATCCTTGCCGCGCCCTTCGATGCCGTGATCAGGGATGCGGCGCTGGTGGATGGTGCGCTTTTGTGCGTGGGACGCTATGGCGATGTGTACCGCGCGCCGCTGGCATGTCCGGCTTTTGCTGCTGTGCCCACGGTGCTCTTCGATGGCGATGAACTCTGCACCGGCGAAATGCCCGGCATTCAATGGTACCTCAACGATGAGGAAGTGCCCGAAGGCACCTCCGCCTGCATCACACCCTTGGTGAGTGGCAATTACACGGTGGTAACAACAGATGCCTTGGGGTGTTTGAGCGCATCATCGGCACCTGTGCAGGTGATCATCACCGGCATCGATGCGCAACACACAAAAGCACCGCTGCTGCATCCCAACCCGAGCAGCGACAACTGCACGCTCACCTTCAGCGATGCAAACCCGCGCACCATCGAGCTCTGCGATGCGCAAGGACGTGTACTGCGCAGTGAGCGCGTGCAAGGCCTTCAGCACAACGTGTTATTGCATGCCCTGCCGAGCGGGCTCTACCTCGTGCGCGGGGTTGAAGAAGGCTGGGCCGTGCGCGTGGTCGTGCAGCCCTGAAGCCCACAAGCAACCACAGCGCCCAAACCACTCGTCACCCCAACATGCTCTGCTCCCGTACCCTGCGCCTTTGCCAGCTTGTTGCGTGCTGCGCTCTCCTCAGCCCGATCAGCGCTCAAGTGCCTATCATCGATTATGGCTTCCAGGCTGTGCCGCCGAGCGTGCAAGTGAGTCGCGTGCTGGAGCTTCCCGATGGCAAGATCCTCATGGGCGGCTTCTTCCTGAACTACGCTGGCAGCGGCAAGAACCACATGGTGCGCTTGAACAACGATGGCACCGTGGACCCCACCTGGAACCCTTCAGGCATCGGCCCATCGAATCAGGTGATGGACATCGCCGTGATGACCGATGGCCGCATCGTAATCGCGGGCAACTTCAGCACCTACAACGGCATCGCCTCTTACTTCATCACGCGCTTGCTGCCCAACGGCGACCGCGATCCCGCCTTCAATATACCGCCCAACGCCATCAACGGCGCGGTGCTGGCCATCGATATCCAGAACCACGACAAGGTGGTGGCCGTGGGCGAGTTCTTCACCTGCTATGGCCACAGCATGCCGCATATCGCCCGCTTCCTCAACACGGGCGCGGTTGACCTCAGCTTCGACATCGGCTACGGTTTCAATGCAGTAACTCGCGATATCCTCGTATTGCCCGACAACCGCATCCTGGTGGGCGGCGACTTCGGCAGCTACAACCTCATACCCACCTGGGGCTTGGCTATGCTGCAGGCCGGCGGTCCGTACGATGCCAGCATGACCATGGCGCCGGGCTTCACAGGCGCTGGTAGCACGGTGCGCAAGCTGCTGCGCCAGCCCGACGATAAGATCCTCGTGGGCGGCTCCTTCTCCTACCACAACATGCAGCCCTCGAACGCATTGGCACGCATCAACCTCGATGGCACGCGTGACCCCTCCTTCGTGTCGCCGTTCTACCCGTACGCTGGCATCACGGCGCTGGCCGTGCAGGCCGATGGCATGATCTACGCCGGTGGCGAATTCTCCGGCGGCATGTACGACCCGAACGTGCCCGGCCCCGCACGCTTGAACCAGCTCTTGCCCAACGGCGCGCGCAACGATGCCGCTTATGACCTTGGCGAAGGCCCCGGCCTCGGCACCGAGTTGACGGCCTATGTGCGCGATGTGTTCGTGCAAGCCGATGGCAAAGTGCTCGTGGGCGGCTACTTCGGCGATTTCCATAACCCGGCCGAAATACAATACCGCAACATCATCCGCTTGCACGGCGAATCGTCAACAGGCATCGCGGAGCAACAAACACAAGCACCGCTGCTGCATCCCAATCCGAGCAGCGACAACTGCACGCTCACCTTCAGCGATGCACGCACGCGTACCCTCGAGCTCTGCGATGCGCAAGGACGTGTGCTGCGCAATGAGCGGGCGAAAGGCATTCAGCACAACATGCAGCTGCATGCACTGCCAAGCGGACTCTACCTCGTGCGCGGGGTTGAAGAGGGCTGGGCGGTACGCGTGGTGCGCGATTGAGCCGACAGCACTTGCAGGGTTCGCGACGCAGGGCACGGGCAGAGCACGAATACCCTATGGGTAAATCGCGGATTACCGCCGAGGGCAAAAGCAGCATCTGCTAGATTTCGCACAAAATCCCATTCCATGCGAGCGCAACTCTTACTCGTATCCGCCATGGCCCTTAACCAGGTTGCGCAGGCGCAATGCCTTGTCGGCAATGCCAATGCCCCTGGCACCGACCCCACCAATGTGGAAATCGGACAATCGTTCATGCCCACCTGCAACGGCCTCGTGGAATACGTGGAGATCTTCTGCACCAGCGGCGGAACCAACGTGGCCGGTCAGCTCAAGATGTACAATGGCAGCACCGTCACCAGCACGGCCATCCACACCCAATCGGTGCCTGCAACAGTGGTGAATGCCGGTGAATTCCTCCGCATCTACCTCTCCGCACCGGTGAATGCCGTCAGTTTCGGCCAGCTCACCTTCGAGGTGCCCATGAGTCTCATCATCCCTTACTCCGGAGGCAACCCTTACCCCGGTGGCCGCATGTTCTACAACGGCACCAACGCCGCGCTCTATGCGAATAGCGACATCCGCTTCAACGTCTCCATCCTCTCCGATTGCGTGCCCACCACTTCCTCCATCGATGCCTCGGCATGCCAATCCTTCCTCTCGCCTAGTGGCCAGCAGTGGACGAGCAGTGGGTTATACACCGATACCATCCCCAACGCGCAAGGATGCGACTCCATCATCTCCATCGATCTTGAGGTCATCGACTTGGATGCCACCTTGCTCAACGATGGCATGCTCCTCACGGCCAATGCAACCAGCGTCAATTACCAATGGGTCGATTGCGACAACGGCAACCAGGCTATCGTCGGCGCAGATCAGCAGAGCTACATGGCCAGCACAGCGGGCAACTACGCCGTGGTCGTGAGCGCTGGCGGATGCAGCGAGCAAAGCCCATGCGTCTTTGTCGCCAGCACCGGGCTCGCTGCCGATGCTGCCGACAATACGATCAGCATCTCGCCGAACCCCTCGGCTGGCGTCATCACCATAGGCACGCACGAAACCGCTGTGATCGCGATCCACGATGCGCGTGGACAGTTGGTGCTGCAACAACGCGTGCAGGCTGGGCTCACCAGCATCGATGCCGGACTCGCTCCGGGCATCTACCTGCTCCGTGTCGATGGCGCACCCCATGCGATGCGGATGATGGTCAATTAGCCCACGCGCCTTTAAGCGCCTGTTGCGCGCTTGCCAACCGCGGCTGGCTTGCCCCCAAACAACTGCACCAGCGCCGCCACGTGCGCCCAGAAAACCACGGGCACTAGCACCGCTGGCAGCAAGACCCACGGCACCGCCGTCACCAGCACGTTGGGCTGCTCGAAGTTGATGCGCTGCACGCTGCTGGGGATGCTGAGCACCGCCGTGCCCACAACGACGAAGAGCAATACGAGGCATGCCATGTTCCATGCGATGAGCATGCCTCTGCTTGGCGCGCGCTTGCTGCGCAGCCAAAGCATCATCACCACCGCACTGATGCCGCTGAGGATATCGAAGTTGAAGCCGCTGTAGGTCATGTCGCGCGGCACGAGGCCCACCTCAAAGGCTCTGTGCAGCACCAGCTCAACAGGCATGCGCAGCACATGCACAGCCGTGAGCGCGAAGAGCGGCAAGGAGCTGAGCCATGTGCGTCCACGCGGGAGGGCGATGCACAGCAGCAAGGCAATCAGCACCGGCGCCAGCAGTGCCACTTGCGGCGGCGGGAAAGCAGTGGTGTTGGTGTAGAGGCCGCGCGCGGCGAGCACGGTGTGCAATACACCCAAGCCAACTAGCAGCAATACGAAAGCGATGCTGCGCGTGGCCCTGTAGGACCAGATCAGGCACCACGCTATGGCGGCGAAGAAGAGGATGTAGGAGACGGTGGGCATGGGGCGAAGGTGGGAGGTATGAGGTGAATGGTGGTTGCTGATGAGTCGTCATTCAGTGGCTTGGTGATAGTGGCATCTTTCCACCTATTGCTTCGGCAAACTCGAATCATCCCGCTAAGCAGCGGGACTGAGGAGCTTCTGCCAACGAACGCCACGATCGTGGCTGC
>JBATND010000196.1:0-6473 GCA_049290175.1 Flavobacteriales bacterium
ATCCTGCATTGCAAGAGCGGCAACCGTTCAGCGGCCGTGATACAGGCACTCGAAGCGCGCTATGGGTTCAGTGGACTGATGAGCTTGAAAGGCGGCATCCAAGCCTGGAGCGCCGAAGTGGAACAGCTGAACTGCGACTGAGATGATGAACCTCCGTGAGCGCGTCAAGCTCTTCTTGAAAGGCATGTCGATGGGCGCTGCCGATGTGGTGCCCGGCGTCTCGGGCGGCACCATCGCCTTCATCTCCGGCATCTACGAGGAACTGCTGCTCTCCATCAAGAGCATCGGTCCGGAAACGATGAAGGTGCTCCGTCACCAAGGACTCGCTGCCGCATGGCGCCAGATCAACGGCGACTTCCTCGCGACACTAGTCGCCGGCATCTTCACCAGCATCGTGTTGCTCGTGCGCCCCATCACCTGGGCGCTGAAGGCGCATCCCGTTCTCATTTGGGGCTTCTTCTTCGGCTTGATCGCCACCAGCGTTTGGCTCTGCGGCAAACTGGTGAAGCGCTGGGGCGTAGCGCCCATCATCGGCATGCTCATCGGTGCGGGCGTCGCACTGTGGATCGGACTGGCCGAGCCGGGCACCGCCAGCGACTCGCTCGCCTTCTACTTCATGGCCGGCGCCATCGCCATCTGCGCCATGATCCTGCCGGGCATCAGCGGCTCCTTCATTCTTCTGTTGCTCGGGGCATACCTGCCGGTGATGACCGCGATCAAGGGCTTCGATGTCCCGGTGATCGCCGTGTTCGGCGCGGGCTGCGTGTTCGGGCTCATGGCCTTCTCGCGATTGCTCAATTGGATGTTCACGCGGCAGCACGACCTTACCGTGTCCACGCTCACCGGTTTCTTGTTGGGCTCGCTCTACATCGTTTGGCCGTGGAAGCAGGTGATCAGCACGCGCATCGTGCATCCGGGTAAGGCCGATGAGCACTTGGAGCCCTTCATCACGCGCAGCATCTGGCCGGGCGACTACGCCACCGTCACCGACATCGATATGACCTTGGGCATCACCGCGAAGGACCCGCACATACTAGGCGCGGTGGTGCTCGCGTTGGTGGGCGCGTCGCTGCTGCTCGTGCTCGAGCGCTTCGCACCGCCCCGCGCATGATCCGCTACGGCCTCATCGGCAAGCCCCTCTCCCATTCCTTCAGCCAGCGCTATTTCACGGAGAAGTTCGAGCGCGAAGGGCTGCGCGACCACCGCTACGACCTCTTCGAGCTGAACAGCGCCGACGAGTTGCGTGCCTTGGTGAACGATACGCCGGGCCTGCGTGGATTGAATGTCACCATACCCTTCAAGCAAGCGGTGATGCCCTTGCTCGATGCCATTGATCCACTAGCCGCTGCCGTGGGCGCGGTGAACACCATCCGCATCGATGGCGACAAGCTCATCGGCCATAACACCGACGTGGAGGGATTCCGCCAAACGCTGATTCCCTTGCTGCAAGGCAAGAAGCCGCGCGCGTTGGTGCTGGGCAGCGGCGGTGCGAGCCGTGCCGTGGCTTTCGTGCTGAAGGAGCGAGGCATCAAGTTCCGGGTGGTGAGCCGCAGCCGCGAGCGCGGCGACATGACCTACGACCTGGTGGAGCCGATCGTCGTGGATGTATGCACGCTCATCATCAACACCACGCCGCTGGGCATGCACCCCGATGTGAATGCGCTGCCGCCGATCCCTTACGAGGCCATCCGGACAAAGCATGTGCTCATCGACCTGGTGTACAATCCGGAGATGACCGCATTCCTCAGCGAAGGCAAGAAGCGTGGTGCGGTGATCGCCAATGGGCTGCAGATGCTGCACGCGCAGGCGGAGGCGAGCTGGGGACTCTGGCACAGCTAGAGCCCCCTCAAATCCAGATGCACGTACTCGCTCAGCACATTGGTGTTGCGCGCCACTTCGATCCACTCCACTTGGTCCCAGCCGAGGCGCATCCACAGCTCGCAGAAGAAACCATCCATGCGGTAGAGATGGACACGGTGGCCGCCATGCACCCGTGAGCCGAGGTACTCGCCCTCAGCGCGCACGGCATCCAAGCGGCGCTGGCGATCGAGGCGGATGAAGTCGGCCTCTACCATGGCCAGGCTATCTGCTGAGCGCGCGCACCACCATCACCGTTAAGCACACCAGGAAGACCAGGATGCTGATGCGGTTGATGCCGTGCATGAAGCGCAGGTTGAAGTCCGGGTTCGACTTGCCGAAGAGCGTGGCCGGATTCAGGTAGTAGAAGAGGCGCTTGAGGAACATGGCGTGAAGGTATGCGCACGAAGGCTGCAACGCGGACCCTACACAGGGCGATCGCTTCTTCAAGCGCATAGCTCTCTCTTCGGTCCGGTTCGCGGTCTGCTTAGCCAGGTGTGCCCAATGCGCGGCCGCAGGTAAATGACGCGGGATACTGATTGCACCATGGTCCCGTAGGGACTCGATGTCGGTAGCGTTCGTATCGGCTCATAACCGCCCGTGCCGTAGGTACGGGATGTGGCACATGGCGTACCTGACGGCACGCTTTGAAGCACGTCGGCAAATGATCCTACCCACATTCGGTCCCTACGGGACTAATCGGGGGACATCCATGAGAAGCGATAGCCCTGGACCCTACACCTGTGCGAGCTTCCACTTGCCGCGCTGGAACAGGATGCCGCTGAGCACCGCGAGGATGCTCTCACTGATGGCCACGGAGGCGAATACGCCCGCAGGCCCCAGCCCTGCGATGATGGCGAGCAGGTAGGCCAATGGGATCTCGATCGCCCAGAAACAGAGCGCGTTGAGCCAAGTGGGCGTAAGGCTGTCGCCCGCGCCGTTGAACGCTTGCGCGAGCACCATGCCGTAGCCGTAGAAGAAGTAGCCGCTGCTCACAATGCGCAAGGCCAGGATGGCGGTGGCATCGGCCTCGGCGCTCTGCGCGAAGAAGGAGACGATCCACGGCGCGCCCAACCAGAAGAAGAGCGTGACCAGCACCATGAAGACCATGTTGTAATGGCCGCAGAGCCACACGCTGCGCTGGGCGCGATCGGGCTGCTTGGCGCCGAGGTTCTGTCCCACCAAGGTGGCGGCTGCATTGGCCATGCCCCATGCCGGCAGCAGCGCAACAATGATGATGCGCACCGCCACGGTGTAGCCGCCCACTGCCGCCGTCCCGAAATCGGCCACGATGCGCACCAGGAAGATCCAACTCGCACTGGCGATCAGGAATTGCCCGATGCCTCCGATGGACACTTTGATGATGTTGCCCAGCACCGCTGCAACGGGCCGCAGATCAGGCAGCACCACCGCGAACGCGCCGCCAGCCTTGAACATATTCCACAGCAAATACGCCACGCCGATGCCGCGACCGATGGTGGTGGCCACCGCCGCGCCCTGCACGCCCAGATCCGGGAAAGGGCCGATGCCGAAGATGAGCAGCGGGTCCAGTATGCAATTGATCCCGTTGGCGATCACCAGCGTGCGCAAGGCGATTCCCGCATTGCCAGCGCCACGGAACACAGCGTTCATCGCGAAGAGCAAGGTCACGATCAGGTTGCTGGCGAGCATAAGCCGCGCGTAGGGCACCGCGCTCTCCATCACTTCCGGTGCGGCCCCCATCAGTCGCAGCAGCTCAGGCGCGAACACCGACGATGGCACGGCCAGCACAACACCGATCACCAATGCTAGGAACAGGCTCTGTCCGGCCGCCACGCGTGCGGCCTCCTTGTCCTTCTCGCCGCTGCGCCGCGCCACCACGGCCGTGATGCCCATGCCCAGGCCCCACGCGATCGAGTACACCGGCACCATCAAGGTCTCGGTGAGGCCCACGGTTGCGGTGGCCACATCGCCGAGCTTGCTCACGAAGAAGGTATCGACCAGGGCGAAGAGCGCCTCCATGCCCATCTCCATGATCATGGGGATGCTGAGCAGCACGATGGCGCGACGGATGCCCATCGCGGTGTAGTCGCGCTCCTCGCTATTGAGCGCCTCAAGGAAGAGTTTTATCAGGCGACGCAGCATCGCATGGAGAATTCAGTGAAGGATGGCGGATTTCCCGGCAAAGCAGGGCGGGCAAGATGGGCATGATCACGCATCGAGCGCTCCCGTGCCCGAGGAATCGCATCGGGGACCGATCTTCGTCGCGATGGCCAACGAATCGCTCTTCACCGCCTTCCCACCCGCCACGCGCGAGCAATGGGAGGCCGTGATCAAGAAGGAACTGAAGGACAAGGACTACTCCACCTTGCTGGCCGAGATTGCCGGTGAGAAGCTCCTGCCCTTCGGCATGGCCGCCGATGGAAAGCCGCAAGGCACGCGTCGCCGGGGCGTGAAGCGCGATGGCAATCCATGGCGCGCCACCGTTGGTATCGATGCAACGGTAGCCGACGCGAACAAGCTGGCCCTTGAGGCGCTCATGGGCGGTGCCGATGCGCTGGAGTTCTATGGAAAGCCTTCTGACCTGAGAGCGGTGCTGAAGGATGTCTGGGTGGGCGCGATCGACCTTTCTGTGGATGGTGACGCGGCGATGCTCGACACCTTGCTCGCGCTTCATCAAGAGCAGAACACCCCCGCAACCGGAGTAAGCCTCTGCCTCGGCCTTCCGCACGATGCGGATGCAAGCGGAATGAAGGATCGCATCGCGAAGCACCCGCGCATCCGCCTCTTCAGCGTGAGCGATGGAATCAGAAATCAGCAATCAACAATCGAAGATTCCTCACTGCTGATTGCTGATTCGCGCGCAGCACTTGCACAAGGAAAGGAGCTCGTCCAGCGGCTTCTCGCTCAAGGCCTCACCATCGACGATGCCTGCGCGCGCCTGCAATTCCGCCTGCATCTCAGCGACGACCTCTTCCTGGAAGTGGCGCGGCTTCGTGCTTTCCGCGAAGCCTGGGCCGCGATTGTTGATGAGTTCAAGCCTGCACACGATTGCTCGCGCAACACGTGGATCCAAGCGGTGGTCGTCCTCGGCTCCGCTCGGACTGACACACCGCCTTACACGAACCTGATCCGCGCCACGCTACAAGCTGTCTCGGCCATCACCGGCGGCTGCGATGGACTCACTATCCCCGCTCCTGCTTTGCCCGAAGGCGATGCCCTATCACGCCGCATCGTCCGCAACATCCACAATCTGCTGCGCGATGAGAGTTTCCTAGCACGCGTGGCGGATCCGATCGGCGGGAGCTATGCGGTGGAGAAGCTGACTGACAAATTGGTCGATCAGATGATCGGGCGATCAGATAATGTCCGCGCGGTGACATCACCTGATCATCTGATTGACCGATCATCTGATCGCATCCCTAACCGCGAAGAGATCCCCCTCAAGTCCTTCTACACGCCCGTCGACACGAAGCAACTGGAGCACCTGCACTTCGCCGCCGGCATTCCGCCCTACCTGCGTGGGCCTTACGGCAGCATGTACGCCATCCGTCCGTGGACGATCAGGCAATACGCGGGCTTCAGCACGGCCGAGGAGAGCAACGCCTTCTACCGCCGCAACCTCGCCGCTGGGCAGATGGGCCTGAGCGTCGCATTCGACCTGGCCACGCACCGCGGCTACGACAGCGACCACCCGCGTGTGAAGGGCGACGTGGGCAAGGCCGGCGTGGCCATCAGCAGCGTGGAGGACATGAAGATCCTCTTCGATAGCATCCCGCTCGACAAGATGAGCGTGAGCATGACCATGAACGGCGCCGTGCTGCCCATCATGGCCTTCTTCATCGTGGCTGCGGAAGAACAGGGCGTGCCACCCGAGCAGTTGCAAGGCACCATCCAGAACGACATCCTGAAGGAGTTCATGGTGCGCAACACTTACATCTATCCACCGGGCCCGAGCATGCGCATCGTGGGCGACATCTTCTCGTATTGCGCGAAGAAGATGCCCAAGTTCAACAGCATCAGCATCAGCGGCTACCACATGCACGAGGCGGGCGCGCCTGCCGATCTCGAACTCGCCTACACGCTGGCCGATGGCATCGAATACGTGCGCACCGGCATGGCTGCAGGCATGCAGGTGGACGAGTTCGCCAACCGCCTCAGCTTCTTCTGGGGCATCGGCATGGACCTCTTCATGGAAGTGGCCAAGATGCGCGCTGCGCGTTTGCTCTGGGCCAAGTTGCTGAAGGAGGTCGGCGCCACCAGCCCGAAGAGCCTCGCGCTGCGCACGCACTGTCAGACCAGCGGCTGGAGCCTCACCGCGCAGGATCCCTTCAACAACGTGGCGCGCACCACGGTGGAAGCGCTGGCGGCCGTGCTCGGCGGAACGCAAAGCCTGCACACCAACTCGCTCGACGAGGCCATCGCGCTGCCCACCGACTTCAGCGCCAAGATCGCGCGCGACACACAGCTCTACCTGCAGAAGAACAGCGGCATCACCAAGTGGATCGATCCGCTCGGCGGCAGCTACTATGTGGAATGCCTCACGCACGAGCTGGTCCACAAAGCGTGGGCGCGCATCAAGGAAGTGGAAGAGCTCGGCGGCATGGCGAAGGCCATCGAGAGCGGCTTGCCCAAGA
>JBATND010000197.1:0-10111 GCA_049290175.1 Flavobacteriales bacterium
AACCGCCGCGCGGCTATGGCCTCATTTGGGAGGGCCGGGTGGTCTGCTTCTATGATTCTGAATGCGACCTCGGCGATGGCTGGGAGGACCCCGATGTGCATGGCGATAGCGAGGCCACGCGCACCAAAGCCCTTCGCATGGGCGCCAACATCGTGCGTTATGCCTTCAGCGGGCAGGGCGATTGAGATGGACCGCAGCAGCTTGGCCGAGCGTTATGCGCGCGTGAAAGCCGGAATCCCCCACGGCGTCACGCTCGTGGCTGTTAGCAAGAAGCGGACTGCCGTAGAGATCCAAGCATTGTACGACCTCGGGCACCGGGACTTCGGCGAGAACTACGCGCAAGAGCTCCGAGCCAAGCAACCCGTGCTGCCCGCCGATATCCGCTGGCACTTCATCGGTCACCTGCAGCGGAGCAACGCGAAGTACATCGTTCCCATCGCGCATCTGATCCACGGTGTGGATGGCGCCGTCCTCTTGGATGAGATCGATAAGCGAGCGGCTGCGCGTGGCGAAGCGGCGGAGGTGCTCTTGCAGATCCACATCGCCCGAGAAGAGACCAAGCACGGGCTTTCGCCGGATGAAGCACGGATCGTGGCTGTTGAAATAGCGGCAGGCCGTTGGCCGAGCGTGCATATCCGCGGGCTGATGGGCATGGCCACGAATACGCAGGACCAAGCCCAGGTGAAAGCGGAGTTCCTCGGTCTGGCCAACCTTCACCGCGAGTTGAAGCAGCGACTCGGAACCGAGTTCGACATACTCAGCATGGGTATGAGCAGTGACCTAGAATCGGCCCTTCAATCGGGCAGCAATTTGGTCCGGGTAGGCACCGCGATCTTCGGGGAACGCAGCTGAAAGCAACCGGTTGCCCGTCCTGCGTCTTCAGGGCATACCTTTCGGAACCCCAAGGCCCTGATCATGAACCGGATCCTTACCCTGAGCCTCACGCTCTCGTTGTTTTCCCCTGCCATTGCCCAGCGCCACATCGAGGTGGGCATGGCCTCTGGCGTTACGCATTACTACGGCGACCTGGGCAATGTCGATGGCCAGATCCAATGGAACAGCATGCGCCCTGGCATGTCCGTGACCTTCCGGAATTTCCTGAACAACAAGAAGCGCTACGTGACGCGCGCCCTCGACACGGAGGCCCGGATCAGCTGGTTCCGGGTGGGTTACGAGGAAGCCAATCCCATCAAGGGCATGGAATACACGGATCTGCGGAACCGTAGACGCGGCATCGGCTTCCGCAATGACCTCGTGGGCATGAGCGGGCACATCGTCCTGAACGCCTATCGCGAACCCTACCAGCCTCTTTTCGAGCAGCGCTTCTTCATGTACTTCCACGTTGGCTTGGGCGTGTACTACGGCCGCCCGAAAGCAGACCTCTTCAATGGCGATATCGATTTGCAGAACCGCTATTACTTCTGGGACGATGGCACCGTGCGCAACGGCCCCATGACCGAGCCCACCGCACAGGTGATCGAGCGCGATGGCAAGTACGAGACGGACCTTTATGAATGGCAGACCGAGGGCGGCAAGGGAACCGGCGAGAGCGGCAGGCGCTTCAAGCATTCGCCATGGAACGTGGCCATGCCGATCGGTGCTGGCGTGCGATACATGGCAACCAAGCAGATGAGCATCGGCATCGAGTTCAGCTACGTGATGTTCATGAACGACCACATCGACGACGTGAGCGACCGCTACTCCACCTACGCGGAGATCGACGCAGCTTATGCTGGCGATCCCAACCGCCAGCAACTCGCCCGCTACATCAGCGACCCAACGGGCCAAGGCACCAATGGCGAGATCGGGTCGGGCACCAGCCGTCGCGGCAACCCCGGCCTGCTCGATACCATCAGCTTCTTCAACCTCGAGGTGTCGTACAAATTCAAGCGCAGCCCAGGCCGTCGCAGCTTCCTTTCCATGAGGAAGAGCAAGGACGCCACCTCGGCACGCTAAGCCTTCTCTCCGTACAAGATCATGACGCAACGCGCCAGCAAGCAGCAGCGCATGGACCTCGCGTTCGCTGCGCTGCTCAGTGAAGACGATGCCGCAGCCCTTGGTGCGCTAACACGAATCGAGGAACAAGGAGATGCGAGGGCCATTCCGCACTTGCTCAAGGCCTTGGTCGCGAACCCTGCACCCGCTGTTCAGTCGCGCATCACCGCGCTGCTGCATACGGTGAAAGCGGCGGACGCGGTGCCCTTGCTGGTTGCTGCGCTCGACGACCCCGAACTGGCTTCGGTGCGCCGCACCATCCTCGCGAGCTTCTGGAGCGCTGGTCTCGACGCACGCGACCATCTCGAGCGCTTCATTTCATTGGCCTTGGCCGGAAGCGCTGAAGAGTGCTTCGAGTGCCTCACGGTGATCGAGAACCAGGAGATCTGGCCCGAGAAGGCCGCACGGCTCGGCGCAGCGCGCGCGCGCACGGCATCGAGCGATGAGGCCGACGCCATGAAAGCCTCCATGCTGCGCGGCATCGCCGATGAGTTGGAGATGCGCTTGGGCGGGTGAGCGTTTCATGAGCCACTTGCCTTTCTTCCATCCTGTTCGTTGTTCCAACTGGTCTGCTCGCATCACCATGCGATGACGTCCTTTGCGCACCGCCATTCCAATTGATCCGGCGGAACCATCATGCGCATCGCCATCATCGGCTGCGGCAACATGGGCACGGCCTATGCGCGCAGCTTCCGCAAATACGGCCTGGTAAAGGCCGATGAACTCGTGCTCGTGGTCCGCGGCGCTGGCCGCAAGCAGGAGCTTGAACGCTTGGGCCAGGTAACCGATGCGATCGATGAACGCATCAGTGCTAGTGAACTCGTGATCGTTGCCGTGAAGCCGCAGGACTTCAATGGCATCGCGCCATCGCTTTCTGCCGTGCTGCGCCCAGGCCAAGTGGTGCTCTCCATCATGGCAGGCATCACCTTGCAGCGCATGCGCGAGCACCTTCGCCATGAGACCGTGGTGCGTGCCATGCCCAACGCCCCCGCGCAGATCGGCATGGGCATCACCGCCTACGCCACCGGCGCCGAGCTGAGCATGCGGCAAACGCTGATGGTGGAGCAGCTGCTCAACTGCACCGGTCGCGCCATGCACCTAGCCGATGAAGCCTTGCTCGATCCCGTGACCGCGCTCAGCGGCAGCGGCCCTGCCTACTTCTTCGAGATCGTGCGTGTGATGATCGAGACCGGAACGCGCCTTGGCTTGGAGCCGCATGTGGCCAGCGCGCTCGTGAAGCAGACCATGCTCGGCAGCTTCCACCTGATGGAGCACGCCGACCGTACGCCCGAAGAGCTCATCAAGGCCGTGATGAGCAAAGGCGGCACCACCGAAGCGGCCTTCAAGGTGATGGCGCAAGGCGAGTTGCAAATCGTGCTGGAGCGCGCCATCGAAGCAGCGAGCAGGAGGGCGATGGAGTTGGCGCAGTCCTAGATCACAGCACCCTCACCTCCGTCCTTCTGTTCTGCGCGCGGCCTTCTTCGGTGTCGTTAGTGGCAACAGGCTTGGTTTCGCCATAGCCCTTGGCGGTGATGCGCGAGCCATCGACTCCTTGCTTAACCACGAAGTCGCGCACGGCATTCGCACGCTGCTCGCTGAGCTTCTGGTTGGCTGCATCGTTGCCCACGTTGTCGGTATGGCCGCCGAGTTCGATGCGCAAAGTCGGATTCGCCTTCAGCAGCTTCACGAGTTTATCGAGCTCGGTATTCGATGCGGGCAGCAGATCGTAGCTAGCCGTGTTGAAGAAGATGTTGCGCAATGCGATCACGCTTCCGCTGGTGAGCGGGCTCAAGGGCACTTCGAGCGTCACCGGCTCCTTCGCGGTGCCAGCGGCCACATCGTAATTCTCGCTGAAGAAGAGATAACCCTCGGCACCAGCGTTCAGCGCGTAGCTGCGGCCGCTCGGCAGGCACACGAGGAACTCACCGGTCTTCGGATCGCTGTACGCAGCGGTGGCCAGCTTGCCGGTGCTCAGGTCGAAGAGCTCGACATCGGCCTCTACGGGTTTGCCATTGGTTCTATCGGTCACATGCCCGCGGATGTAGGTGACCGGCTGTGGACGTGCTTCGGCATACAGCTCGAAACTGTACAGATCCAGATCGCCGAATCCGCCAGGACGGTCACTGGCGAAGTACGCGACACGGCCATCGGCACTCACGAGCAAACTGTTCTCGTCGGCGCCGGTGTTGATGGGATAGCCCAGGTTGAGCGCCTTGCCCCAGGTGCCATCGTCCTGCATGCGGCTCACGAAGATGTCGAGACCACCGAAGCCGGGATGGCCATTGCTACTGAAGTACAGCGTGCGGCCATCGGGGTGGATCTGCACGCTCTCCTCTTGCATGGGCGTGTTCACGTTGGGGCCGAGTTTCTCGGGTTTGCTCCATGCGCCATCATCGCCCATGCGGCTCATGTAGATATCGGTGTCCGCGATGCCATTCGCCGTTCGACGGCCACGCACGAAGTAGAGCGTGCGTCCATCGCTGGCCATGCTGGGCTGGCTCTCCCATTGCGCGCTGTTCACCGGCGTGCCCAGGTTCGAGGCCGGGCTCCAGCGATCGCCGATGCGCTGACTGATGAAGAGGTCGCAACTGCCGAGGCCTTTCAACGTGCCGCCGTAGCTGCCATCCTCCAAGGCGCACTTGGTGAAGATGATGAAGCGGCCATCGGGGGTGAGCGTGCCAGCGCCCTCGTTGTATTCCGCGGTGCTCACCGTGGGGATCGGTTTGCTCGGCTGCCAGGCGCCATCCGCACCGCGCCTGCTCACATAGAAATCCTCTTGCATGCCATAAATGGCGATCTCAGGCGCCTTCACGCGACGGGTGAAGATCAAGGTGGCATCGTCGGCGGTGATGCAGGGGTAGTACTCCGGATCATTGCTGTTCACGCTCGGACCCAAGTTCTTCGGCTCGAAGGGAACCGGACGCGTGATCGCATCCGCAGCGAACTGGCAATTGGCGATGCCCAAGCGCGCACGGGCCTTGCGCTGCGGCTCTTGCTCCTTGTCGAGGTAGCCTTTGTAGTTCTTCTCCGCTTCGACGTATTGACCGCTGCGGAATTCGAGATCGGCCAGGTGCAATTGCGCCGTGGGGAAGAAGCGCGGCGCGATGGTCATGGCTTCGCGGTAGCGTGTGATGGCCTCCGCATCCTTGCCTTCCATCTCGGCTATCTCGGCCAGCATGATGCGCGGCTCAACGAAACGCGCATCGGCATTCGCGGCCTTGGTGAAATCGCTCTTCGCGCACTCGAATTTGCGTTGCTGCAAGCATGTGTTGCCGCTCTCGTACAGCTTGATGGCCTTCTTGTCCTGCGATGAATAGCCTCCGGGCTGAGAGAAGACAGTTGGCAGTAGGCAGTTGGCAGTACACGCCACCACCATGAATGACCATCGCATTGCCAACTGCCAACTGCCTACTGCGAGCTGCTTCATGGTATGTTCAAGTACTTGTGTGTCTGCAACGAGACCCTCCACTTCGGATGAGCCTTCACATGCTCCACGATCATCGGCATCACGGCGTCGCGTTTGGCCCATTCAGGCTGAAGGAAGAGGATGCAGCCGGGCCTCACCTTGGCGGCTTGCTCTTCGGCCCATTGCAGGTCATGCTTATTGAACACGATCACCTTCAGCTCATCGGCGCGCTCGAAGGCTTCGGGCAGCGCAGGCTTGAACTTCTTCGGGCTTAGGCATACATGGTGCCATGCGCCGCTGAAGGGATGCGCGCCACTGGTCTCGATGTGCGTGCGGAAGCCCGCTTCGCGAAGCGCTTGCGTCAACGGCCCTAAGTCGTGCATGAGCGGCTCGCCTCCGGTGATCACGGCGATGCGCGAAGGGAATCGGCTCGCTTCAGACACGATGGCTTCGACCTCCACCAGCGGATGAGCGCTCGCATCCCAGCTCTCCTTCACATCGCACCAGGCGCAGCCCACATCGCAACCGCCGAGACGGATGAAGTAGGCGGCCTGACCGGAGTAGAGCCCTTCGCCCTGCACGGTGTGGAAGGCCTCCATGACGGGTAGCGCGCGTGCCATGCAACAAAGGAAAGCGGAGCGCACCCGTTCAAATGCGCAGGCCCGCGCTTGTGCCCATGCCGCGATGTGGATAAGCGCGCTACTTCGCCTTGTTCCGCTCCCGCATGCGCGTCACGAGGTCGGCGATCTGCTCGGCGCTGAGGCTCTTGCCCACGAAGCGGCGCTCGCTGTCCACCACGAAGATCTTCGGGGTGCTGTACACGTCCCACGCATCGGCGTAGTTGAGGCTCTCGAGCGTGGTGTACTTGGGGATGAACTTGCGCGCATCCTTCTTCGCCTCCTCGAAGACGTTCTTGGTGAGGCCCACGTTCACCCAATCGAGATCGTTCTCGCGGATGAACTTCTTCCAATCCTTGAAGAGCGCTTCGTCAGTGGCCTTGGCAACGGAGTACACTTCGATGCCCATGCCCTTGAGCTTTTCCTTGTACACCTTGTGGATCTCGGGGATCTCTTTCTTGCAATGGCCGCAGTGCGGGTCCCAGAACACGATCACCACGAAGTCGTTGGGCAGGTCGTAGTAGTTGATCCACTTCTCTTCGGTGCTGTCGGTGAGGCAGAGGTAGGGCGCTTTGCGGCCCAAGGTGAGCGGGGCTTGCTTGCACGCTCGTTCGCATAGCTTCTTTGCCTTCTCTTCCTCCATCCAATCGGCACGACCGCCGGGTTTGCAATCCTTGCAGTAGTACGTCAGCGCCATATGCACGAAGACCGCATCCATGCCCATGATGTCGCTGGTCTCGTACTTGTGCGTGATACCATGCACCACGAACTGGAAGGTCTCCTTCGTGTCGCCGCACTTGGCGATCAGCTCATCGGCCAGGCGCTTCACGGTATCGGGCACTTGGGGCACCACCTTCGTCATGTACTCCTCGAACTTGTTGCCGAAGACGGGCACACGCACGATGCGCGGATCGGTGAGGTCGAAGTTGTCCCAGAAGTGCGCGCGGTACTGGTAGTAGCTGGCGGCGCTGTCGAGGCTGCCATCGTCCTTGCGCGGCTCGGGCAGTTCCACGGCCATGCTCATCTTCACCAGTGAGCCCACCAGCATGCTTGGGTTGTTGGCGATCAGGTCGCGCTGGTACTGCTTCACGCGCTTGTCGAGGTCGAGCATGCGCTCCTTCACTTCGGCGCGCCCCGCCTCGTCCTTCGCGGCATCGAGCTGGGCGCGCTGGGCCTCGCCCTCCAGGCGACGATCGTTCAGGAAGCGGATGTAGTTGATGAAGATCTCATTCTCCTTGCTCTGCTTCACCTGCAGCGCCGGGAGCAGATCATTCCGGTGCGTGGCCACTTTGATCACCGGCTCGTTAACCACCAGCTGGAAGTACTTAGGGCCGGGCACCACCACGGCATACACGCCCGCCGGATAGCCTTTCTCCTTCTTGAAGGTGACGGTGGATTTGGCATCGACCACGGCGGTGTCGTTGTAGTAGAGCTTGGCGCCGTAGTAGTTGGCGAGATAGACGGTATCGCCCTTCGCCAGTCCTTGGATCTGGGCCTCGATGGTGCGCTTGGGGCCGTCCTGCGCGGTGGTGGAAACGATACTGGCAGCGACGGCTGCGGATAGGATCACGGATCGGAGGGGCATGCGTTCGGTTGATTGCGCGGCAAATGTATTCGGGAGGTGCGCGGGCCGCAGGCGATCACTGTGCCGGAGACGAAGACTTCAACGCCCAGCGGCGCTCGTGGGGTCGTTAAGGGATGTAAAGGAGGGGCAAGGCTCAAGTCGCAAGACTCAAGTCGCAAGACTCAAGTCGCAAGTCACAAGTCCCAAGACTCAAGCAACGCATATTGCCAACTGCAGACTGCCTACTGCTTACTGCGTACTGCCAACTGCAAACTACCAACTGCCAACTTCTAACTGCCTACTGCCCACTCCCCACCTGCGCTTCCGTCTTGAACTCGCTCGTGGTGTGGAAGGTGATGGCCGGATTGTTCCTGCGCTCCAGGTCGAGCATGTACGCGCTGGGCGCGATGAACACGGGATTGCCGTCCTTGTCCTGCACGATCTGCTGGGCCTTCACGCGGATGAACTGGTCGAGCGCGGCCTCGTCGGTGGTGGTCATCCAGCAGGCCTTGTGCGCGGGGATCTGCTGGAAGGCGCACTTGGCGCCGTACTCGTGCTCCAAGCGGTAGGCGATCACCTCGAACTGCAGCTCGCCCACGCAGCCCACGATCTTCTTGTTGCCGGGCTGCTGCGTGTACAGCTGCGCCACGCCCTCGTCGGTGAGCTGGCGGATGCCCTTCTCCAGCTGCTTGCTCTTCATGGGGTCCTGGTTCACCAGCTCGCGGAAGAGCTCGGGCGAGAAGGCCGGGATGCCGCGGAAGTTGAAGTTGGCGCCCTCTGTGAGCGTATCGCCGATCTTGAAGTTGCCGGTATCGAAGAGGCCGATCACATCGCCGGGCCAGGCTTCTTCGACGATGGTCTTCTGCGCCGCGAGGAAGGTGGTGGGCGTGGCGAAGCGCAGCTCCTTGCCGAGCCGCACGTGGTTGTAGTAGGTGTTGCGCTCGAAGTGGCCGCTGCACACACGCAAGAAGGCGATGCGGTCGCGGTGGTTGGGATCGATGTTCGCGTGGATCTTGAACACGAAGCCGCTGAAGCGCTTGTCGTCGGGCTGCACTTCACCCTGATCCGTGGCGCGCGGACCCGGTGGCGGCGCGATGTCCACGAAGGCATCGAGCAATTCCTTCACGCCGAAGTTGTTGAAGGCGCTGCCGAAGAAGACCGGCGCGATGCGCGCGTTGCGGTAGGCCTCGATGCTCAGCGGCTCGTACACGCCTTCGATCAATTCGATGTTGGCGCGCAACTCGTTGGCGGGATCAGTGCCGAGCAATTCATCGAGCTGCGGATCGGCGAGGTCGCTGATGCGCGTGCTGGCCTTCTCCAATTTGGTCTTGCCGGGATCGAAGAGGCGCAGGCCCTTGCTGTGCAGGTCGTACACGCCTTGGAAAGTGGCGCCGATGCCCACGGGCCAGCTCATGGGCCGCACCTTGATGCTCAGCTTCTCTTCCAACTCATCCAGCAGGTCGAAGGGATCCTGCCCCTCGAGATCGAGCTTGTTGATGAATACGATCACCGGCGTGTTGCGCATGCGGCACACCTCCATCAGGCGCTCGGTCTGCGCCTCCACGCCCTTCACGCAATCGATCACCAGGATCACGCTGTCAACCGCCGTGAGGGTGCGGTAGGTGTCCTCCGCGAAGTCGCGGTGACCGGGCGTATCCAGCAGATTGATGAGCCGGTCGCCGTAGTCGAAGGTCATCACCGAGGTGGTGACGCTGATGCCGCGCTGGCGCTCGATCTCCAAAAAGTCGCTGGTGGCGCCGCGGCGGATCTTGTTGCTCTTTACCGCGCCGGCCGTCTGGATGGCACCGCCATAGAGCAGGAATTTCTCCGTGAGCGTGGTCTTGCCCGCGTCGGGGTGGCTGATGATGGCGAAGGTGCGCCGCCGCTCGATCTCCTGCTGCAATGACATGCGTGACGGTTCCGATTGAAAGGGCGGCGAAAGTAGGTCAGGCGACCTGTTGGGATTAGGCCGATGGATAGGTTCCACGAGTGTTGCTGGAGCAGGGCAAACCCGCCGCGCTCAGGGCCTATGCTTGGCGTGACCACTGCGCGGGGAAGTGATGGTTACTTTCGCCGAAGCCGTGCTGGACAATAAATAGCCGAACTCATGAAGTGGTTCAATAAGGAAGAGGAATCAGTCATTGAATGGGCAGCGGTGGCTACGCTGCTCGGCGTAGTCTTCTGGCTTTTCAGCAGGCCATGCTATTCGCTTGGTCTATGGGAACTCTCTTCCACGATAGTTGTCGGCGCTGGGAGTGGCGCCCTAGCTGCTGCTGTAGCACAGACGATTCAACGCAATGTCAGAGAACGCGCAATGAAGGATTATTTCGGCAGATATGCAGGCACATGGAATCGTGTGCTCATGTATCAGTATCGCTTTGTAGGCCTTGATGGCAAAGTCAAAGACCAACAGCGCTTAACCGAGACCGAAGGCATTACATCACAAATCACTTACACGGGAGGGCCGCGACTCGAATTGATGGTACATCACTGCTGTCCGGTTAAGCCTTGGTCGAACATAGGATAAGC
>JBATND010000198.1:0-8308 GCA_049290175.1 Flavobacteriales bacterium
AGCACCAGCGCACGGAAGAAGTGCTTCAGCAGCGCGTAGCAGAGTTGGAGAAGGAGAACGAGGTCCTCCAGAACACGAAAGCCGCCCATGAAGCGGCTGTTCCGGGAGCGAAGGAGCGTATCGACGAACTGGTTCAAGAGATTGACCGCTGTCTGGAGCTGATCCAGAACTAGCGTAACCCAGCCATGGAGGAACGTTCCATCAATGTCGAGGTCGCCGGACGGGCCTATCCCCTGACCATCCATCAGGCGGAAGAGGCGAACGTGCGGCGCGCCGTGGACGAGATCAACGAGAGCATGGCCCGATTCAAGTCGGGCTTCCCCCTCACCGATAAGCAGGATCTGCTGGCCATGGCTGCCCTGGAGGTAGCCGTGCGCGCACTCAACAGCAACACGGCACGGCAAGAGGCCGAAGCCGCATCTGCCTTGGTGGAGGAGATTGACCGGATGCTCGGCGATCTGCGGTCCTGACACGCTCCTGAAAGCGGAGGCCTAGTGCGGTCCATGTAAAACGCATGGACCAATGGAAACAATCGACATCGTCAGCATACTGATCGGAGCGCTGGCCGGCCTTGTGGTCGGCGGCATCATCGTCTTCATCGCCCTCAACAGCCTGATGAAGAAGCGGAGGGACGGCATCCTCAAAGAAGCCGAAGCCGAGGGGGAGGCCTTGAAGAAGGACAAGATCCTGCAGGCCAAGGAGAAGTTCCTGCAGATGAAGGAGCAGCACGAGAAAGAGGTGCGTGAGCGCGAGCGCAACGTGACCCAGGCCCAAGAGAAAGCCAAGCAGCGGGAGCAGCAGCTCAGCCGCCAGCAGCAGGACCTGGCCAACAAGGAAAAGAACGTTGACCGGCTGAAGGGGGATCTGGAGCAGAAGCTCGCAGGCGTAGAGCGCCGCCGCGAGGAGAGCGAGAAGCTGCACGCCAAGCAGGTGGCCTTGCTGGAGAACATCAGCGGGTTAAACGCCGAGGAGGCCAAGAAGCAATTGGTCGATAGCCTGAAGGACGAGGCCCGCACCGCCGCGATGGCCCACATCAAGGAGGCGCAGGAAGAAGCAAAGGTGAACGCCAACAAAGAGGCCAAGCGGATCGTGATCCAGACCATTCAACGTGTGGCCACGGAGCACGCCGTAGAGAACAGCGTGAGCGTGTTCCACATCGATAACGACGATGTGAAGGGCCGCGTGATCGGCCGTGAGGGCCGCAACATCCGCACGCTCGAGGAACTCACCGGCGTGGAGATCATCGTGGACGACACGCCCGGCGCCATCATCCTCAGCTGCTTCGATTCCGTGCGCCGCGAAGTGGCTCGCTTGGCCCTGCATCAGCTGGTGAAGGATGGCCGCATCCATCCTGCGCGCATCGAGGAGATCGTGGCGAAGACCAAGAAGCACCTCGAGGAAGAGATCATGGAGGTGGGCAAACGCACCTGCATCGACCTTGGCATCCACGGCCTGCACAACGAGCTCATACGCATGGTGGGCCGCATGAAGTACCGCAGCAGCTACGGCCAGAACCTACTCATGCACAGCCGCGAGACCGCGAACCTCAGCGCCATCATGGCCGCCGAACTGGGCCTGAATCCCAAGGCCGCGAAGCGCGCTGGTCTTCTTCACGACATCGGCAAGGTGCCCGATGAAGAACCCGAACTGCCGCACGCGCTCCTAGGCATGAAGCTCGCCGAGAAGTATGGCGAAAAGCCCGATGTGTGCAACGCCATCGGCGCGCACCACGACGAGATCGAGATGACCACCTTGCTGTCGCCCATCATTCAAGCTTGCGATGCGATCAGCGGAGCAAGGCCCGGCGCGCGCCGCGAGCAGGTGGAGGCCTATATCCAGCGCCTGAAGGACCTGGAGAGCCTGGCCATGAGCTACCAAGGCGTCACCAAGGCCTTCGCGATACAAGCCGGCCGCGAGTTGCGCGTGATGGTGGAGAGCGAGCGCATCACCGACCAGCAGAGCGATGAGATGAGCATGAGCATCGCCGACCGCATCATGAAGGAGATGACCTATCCCGGCCAGGTGAAGATTACCGTGATCCGCGAGAAACGGTCCGTAGCCGTTGCGAAGTAGGGGTCGGACATGTCCGACCCGACGAGCAACGTGCATGCCCGAGTCCTAGATGATTCACAACCGATATTTTCGGCGCGAATGACGTCCGACGAGATTAAATCCATCATCCGGCAAGAGGTATCGAACGTGGCCTTCCGCGAGGTGGGCGATGCCGACCGGCTGCTGGACGACCGCATACTCGATAGCGTTGGGGCTGTGGATCTGGCTGTGGCACTGGAAGGCGCTTTCGGCGTCTCTGTTCCATTCGTGGACATCAACGCACAGCATTTCGCCAGCGTGGAGTCCATCGCGGCCTACATCCAACTCAAGCGCGGATGAAGCCTTCGGGTCGATCGCTGCTGCTGGAGCATGCGACGGCCCTGATGCTCGCAGCCGTGCTACTATGGGCCGCCGTGCCCAAGCTGCCGACTGCGGAACAGCCCGAACCAGCAACACGTCTCGCGCATCCGCTCAGCGGCTACTTGGAGAACTACCGTACTGAGCCATGGTTGTGCGCGCTGTTAGGCCAGAGCTTGCGCGATGGCGGCAGCATCATCCTGTTCGGATCGTCGGAACTCACTTCGGAGGATCACCCGGCGAAGCCCGTCAACTTCTTCAACAACGAGTTGCGCGTTCCGCTGCTCGCGCTCGGTCATGCCGGCAACCAATGCCGCAGCATCCACGCGCAACTCATCGCCGCCGATGCGCCGCTCCAGCATGCGCGCATCGCCATCCTGCTCTCGCCAGGCTGGTTCCTGGGGCGAAGCGCCGAACGCGGCACCGAACTCGAGGCTTTCCTTGAATACCAACCGTCGCCATCGCTCTACCGCATCGCGGCCCGTGCGGCCAAGGGCGATACCAGCATCAGGCCAGTGACCGACTATCTGTTGGAGCATGCGCATGAATTGGGAGCCGCGCAGCCCGTGGTGAAGTGGCTCTTGCGCGATGCCACAGCCGCTGGCCGCTTGCGCTACTTCTTCGCGCAGCCTTGGGACCGCTGGCGCATCGAGGCCAGTGCCGCGCCCATGGTCAGCGATCCGCCCATGCGATCGCACTTGGTTGAATGGGCCATGCCCGCTTTGGATTCTGTGCCTTGGCAGGATCTGTTCAAGCGCTCACGTGATGAGCACCTCGCTGCCTGCACCAACAACAGCTTCTTCGTGAACGACCACTACTACGCCACCTATGTGCAGGGCGGAACAAAGACCATTGATGCCGTGCCGATGGAGAAAAGCCGCGAGCTGCGCGACCTGAAACGGCTGCTCGGCTACTTGAAGCAAGAGGGCGCCGATCCGCTCTTCGTGCTGCAACCGCTGAACCCTTACGTGTACACCAACCTCCACGACGCCGATGCCACCATGGACGAAGTGCGCGAGTTGGTCGAAGGGCATGGCTTCACCTTGCTGAATCAATGGAGCAGCGATCCCGCGCGCTTCACACCCGGCGTGCTCACCGATGTGATGCACCTCGGCGCCTTGGGCTGGTACCAGGTTGATAGTGCGCTCATGGCTCATTTCAAGGCACCATGAAACAACGGATCCTGCGCATCGCCAAATGGACCGTGATCTACACGGCACTGGGCTTGGGCATGCTCTGGTTGCACGATCCGCGCAGCGTGAGCATGGATGCCGCTGCCAGTGCGGTGAAATTCGTCTATCAGCAGTTCTGATCCATGCTGCCCTTCGCCGACATCGAGTTCTACCTGCTCTTCGCAGTGCTGGTGGCGGCCATGTATGCGCTGAAGGCGTTGGCTGGCAGAAGGATCACGCTCGCGCAGGCCATCGCGGGCATCAGCCTGCTCTATACCGCGCTCTATTACCCCAAGCCGCTGCAACTACTGCTCTTCGCGGTCTATCAATGCGGCTTCACCTGGCTGCTGCTATTCCGCTGGCGCAAGCTGCACGGGCTCATCGGCAGTTTGCTGCTGGCGCTTCCCATGGTGCTGGTGAAGCTCAATGTTGAGGTTGATGCACTGGGCTTCGCGGGCATCAGCTACATCACCTTCCGCGCGATCCAGGTCTATCTCGACGGCGAGCAATTGCGCGAGCGCTTCCGCTTCGTTGACTTCATCGGCTTCCTGCTATTCACGCCCAGCTTGCTCGCAGGCCCCATCGATCGCTACGAGCGCTTCAAGGGCGACCTCGACGCCGGATGGTCGCGGCTGAACGGCGCGGCCTTGATCGCGGGCTGGGAACTGGTCCTGCTGGGAGCGCTGAACAAGTTCGTTCTGGCCGAATTGGTGGATCGCTATTGGCTCCAGCATTTCGATGCCGCAAGCACCATGGCAAGCGACATGACGGCGAACATGTACGGCTACACGGTCTATCTCTACTTCGATTTCGCGGGTTACTCATTGCTCGCCATCGGCCTTGGGCGCATGATGGGCATCGCGCTACCGGCCAACTTCGATAGGCCGTGGCTCACGCAGAACGCGCCGGAGTTCTGGCGACGCTGGCACATCTCCCTCGGCGATTGGCTGCGCGATTACTTCTTCCGGCCCATCTACAAGCAACTGAGCAGCACGGCGGCGTTGCGCGCATGGCCCTTGCTTCGGCAGAACATCGCGCTCTTCAGCACCTTCCTGCTCATGGGCTGCTGGAACGGATTGCAGGCGCACTACATCGCCAGTGGCGCGCTCTTCGGCCTGTACTCGGTGGCCTACAACAGCGTGTTGCACCGTGCGCGCAAGCAGCGTCGCGAGCTGTGGGCAGGCTGGCCAGCGCCTGTGGCGAAGGGCCTCTCGATCCTCATCATGATCAACTTGGCGAGCTTCGCGCTCTACTTGTTCAGCGGACGCTTCCCATACCTGCACTAGCGCATGCGCTTCAACATCGTCACCGGTGGATTCGAGGAAGTGGGATCGCACGCCCATAAGCCTGCGGTGATCGGCAGCGATCGCTCGCTCACGTGGGCGCAGTTGCAGGTTGAAGCGGAAGCCCTTGCTGCCCGGATCACCAGACTCGATCTGCCACTTGGCGAACCAGTGCTCATCCGCGGTCACAAGGAAGCGGGCATGGTGGCGGCGATCTGCGCGTGCATCAGCTTGAATCGGCCGTACGTCCCGCTGGATGTGGTGGTGCCGCTGGAGCGCGTGCGCCGGATTCGATCAGCAACTGGAGCGAGCTTGCTCATCGATCATTCGCCGGAAGCGCCCGTGGATCTTGCGCCGATCACCTGGAGCAGGGCAGGGGAGAGCCGAAGCGATCAGCCAATGCTCAACGGACTGGTGCCCGATCGACCGCTCGACCCGATCCGCTACATCATCTTCACCAGTGGCAGCACCGGCGAACCGAAAGGCGTGCGTATCACGCGAGAAGCAGCAGAAGCCTTTCTGCTTTGGATGACCAACGACTTCGGCTTCACGGCCGATGATGTCTTCGTGAATCAAGCGCCCTTCAGCTTCGACCTCAGCGTGTATGAGCTCTTCACTAGCCTGCACATGGGCGCAACGCTCTTGCTCAACGATGCCGAGACCGCGAAGGACGCCCCGCGCTTCCTCGAACGCGTGCGCGCGTTTGGCGGCAGCGTGTGGGTGAGCACGCCCACCTTCGCCTACCTCTACCTCACCGATCTCGGCTTCACGGGTGCGCTGGTGCCCAGCATCCGCAATTTCCTGTTCTGTGGCGAAGCCTTGCCCAAGGCCACGGCCCAGCGGCTGTTGGAGCGGTTCCCGCAAGCGCGCGTGCTCAACACCTACGGCCCAACCGAAGCCACGGTGGCCACCACGCTCATCGATGTATCGCTTGATGTGCTTGCACGCTACGCCGACATGCCCGTGGGATTCCCGAAGCGCGACAGCATGATCCGATGCAGGACCGATGATGGCGCCATCGCCACCAAGGATGCGCCCGGCGAGATTGAGATCATCGGCAAGCACGTGAGCATCGGCTACCTCAACAACGATGCGCTGAACGCCGAGAAGTTCTTCGAGGCTGATGGCTGGCGCGGCTTCCGCACCGGCGACTACGGCTGGTTCCAGGATGGCATCCTCTTCTTCACCGGCCGACGCGATGAGCAGGTGAAGCTGAACGGCTTCCGCATCGAACTTGGCGATATTGCCGCGTGCATGCTGACGGCCCCCGGCGTGGCTGATGCGATCGCGGTGCCGCTGAAAAGCGGCGATGCCGTGAAGCGCATCGTCGCGTTCGCGCGGCCCTTGCCCGGCACTGATGAAAGCGCCTTGATCATCGCCTTGCGCGAGCACATGCAGCGCGGGCTTCCGGCATACATGGTGCCTGCGGACCTCATGCTCGTTGATGCCTTCCCGGTGAACAGCAGCCACAAGACCGACCGTAAGGCCTTGATCGAGCTGTACATGAAGCGGCCCCGCAGTTGAGTGGCATCGTAGCAGTTTCAGCAGACGCATTCAGCGCCTCTTTCCATCTACCAACCAGCGGCGAACAAGGACACCAGCTCGGGTGAATTGCTCACGAGGGTGGCTGCTCGATTCGCCGATTCGAGGTTCTTGCTCAGGGTCCCTTTGCCGGTCGCGTTGGCCATGCTCTGGTTCACCGCCATTTCATTCAGGGTGACCACATGCGAACCCGTTGTCGCAGGCGCGGCGGCGGCATGATCAAAGTTGTTGGTTGGAGCCACCGTAACCGGAGAAGCCGCAGCGCGTGTCATGGCCACGTCTTCAATTTCCTCAAGCGCTTGGGCATCATCAGCCGCAGCTGCGTATTCGGCCTCAACGAACTTGAACGATTCACCCGGGGCTGGAGCTTCTTCACGCTTCTGTGCAAGATCTGATTTCTCGATTACCTCAGCTGGGGCAGCTTCAGATTCGGACTTGTTGAATTCACGCTGCTGCTCAGCTGCAACCATGGACTCATCGTTCGCTTTGGGCTTCATGGGCGCTTCGGCCTTTGCCTTCTCCGGCTTCAGCTCCGCGAGTTGCTGCTCCTGGGCATCGGATTGGCGCAGCACCCAAACGCCAGCGGTGATCAGAACCGCCAGCGATGCGAAAGCCAAGGCGGGCCTCCAGAGGTCGCTGGTTTCCTTGGGCCAGATGAAGGTGCCCACGCTGTTGAGCCAGATCTGCCACTGCGGCTTCTGCTGCGCGCGGAAAAGGCCCATGAGGTCGGTGCGCAGTTGCGGGTCGGCGGTGATGGGCGCGCGGCGGCGGTCGTCGTCGCGCACGTTGTTCAATAGGGCGCGCATGGCCTCGTATTCCTCGCGCCCGCTGAGGTGGCGCAGCACATAGGCGCGCTCCTCTTCCAACAGTTCATCGAATCCGCGCTCTTGCAGCAGGCTCTCGATGTCCTCGGGGTCGTAATGCTCACGCCTTTCCATGGTGAAGGGCATTGGGGTCGAACTCTTTCATGCGCTCGGCCAGTTTTTTCAGGGTATAGAACAAGCGGCTCTTCACCGTGCCCTCGGAGCATCCGAAAGCAACGGCGATTTCCTTGATGGCCATGTCCTCGTGGTACCGCATCACGAAAGTGGCCTTGTGGTCGGGGTCGATGCGATCCAGCTCAACGCTCAAGCGGTCGCGGAACAACTCATGGTCAACGCCGATGCCATCCAAAGCCTCCACGCGGTCGGGCTCGTGGCGCATGTGATTGGCCGCAGCGCGCACCACTTCGTGATGGCGGTAGGCGTTCTTGCACATGTTGTTGGCCACGCTGAACACCCAGGTGCTGAAGGGCCGCGAGGCATCGTAGCTCTCCGGCTTGCGTGCCAGCTTGGTGAAGAGGTCCTGCAGCATGTCGCGCGCGCGCTCACGATCGTGCCAGAGCATGCGGTGGAAGTAGTTGAGCAGCCGGTACTGGTAGCGATCATAGATGGCACCGAAGGCCCGCTCGTCGCCGCGTGCGATCAGCTCCATCAGGCGCTCATCGCTCAATCGCTCGTAGTCCTTGCCGAACAGCGCCATGCTCAATGGGGTAGGATGCCGTTGGCTTGCAGTTCACTGGTGATGCCCAAGCGCTTGGCCAGCGCGCGGACCTGGTGCTCCATGAGCGCGGCCTGCTCCTCATTGCCTTGCGCGCGGTAATGCTTCAGCAGCACCACGGCTGGGATCACGTAGTTGCGGCTCAGGGGCCCGGCATCCGTGGTGTGCTGCATGGCTGCCCATGTGAATTCGAGCTTGCGCACATCGCAGCAGGGTGCATCGCTCAGGCGCATGGCCAAACCCGTGATGTGCAGGTTCGTTGCGTACCGCTCGGCCCATTGGCGTCCTAGCGCCAACGAAAGGAATACGGGCCTGTTGCTCGACTTCATCAACCGATCGGGGAACGAGGCCGCATCGTTGGCC
>JBATND010000199.1:0-17666 GCA_049290175.1 Flavobacteriales bacterium
TTCGCACGGATGTCGCAAGCCATCCAAACGGCCGCACGGAGAGAGCCCTCGTCGGCGAGGCCCTTGCCCGCAATGTCGAGGCCAGTGCCGTGGTCGGGACTGGTGCGCACAATGGGCAGGCCCGCAGTGACATTCACACCATGGCCGAAGCTGAGTGCCTTGAAAGGGGCCAAGCCTTGGTCGTGGTACATGGCCAGCACGCCATCGAAGTGTGTGTATCCGCCGCTGCCGAAGAACCCATCGGCGGCATAGGGCCCCATGGCCTTAATGCCCTCGTCGTTCAATCTGCGCACGGCTGGGGCAATGCGCTCCTTGTCCTCGCTGCCCAGGGCGCCGCCATCGCCCGCGTGCGGGTTGAGGCCGAGGATGGCCACGCGCGGCTCCAGCACGCCGAAATCGCGCATCAGGCTCTGGTGCAACAGGCGCGCCTTGGCCACGATCCGGTCGGTGGTCACCGCAGCGGCCACATCCTTCAAGGGGATATGACCCGTGACGCAGCCCACGCGCAAGCCCTCGCCCACCAGGATCATGAGCACTTCGCCATCGCCTCCGGCCATGTGCTGCAGGTATTCGGTGTGGCCGGGATAGGCGAAACCCGCCTGCTGCATGCTGTTCTTGTCGATGGGCGCGGTCACCAGCACATCGGTTTTCCCGCTGGCGAGGTCCTGCACGGCCGCTTCCAAGCTTTGAATGGCGAATGCAGCAAGTGCGCTCGAAGGCTTGCCCGGCTCAATGGGGATCTCGTCCTCCCACAGGTTCACGAGGTTGAGCTTCTTCGGAAGCGCCTCACGGGCATCGTTCACACGGTGGAACTGGACCTCATCGAGCTTGAGCAGTTTGCGCCAGTGGCTCACGGCTTTGGCCGAGGCATACAGCACAGGGGTCGTGTCGGCGAGCATGCGCGGGTCCTCGAAGCATTTCAGGACCACTTCGATGCCGATACCGTTAAGGTCGCCGCAAGAGATGCCGATACGCGGCGATGGACGTGGCTCACTCATCCGTGGGCGCGTTGTTTCAGGAATTGATACAGGAGCCTTACCCCAACGCCGGTGCCGCCACGGGTGCGGTATCCATCGCGCTTGGTGATGAAGGCAGGGCCGGCGATGTCGATGTGGATGAAGGGGCGCGTGGTGAAGCGCGCGAGGAACTTGCCTGCGGTCTGCGCGCCACCAAGGTCGCTGCCGAGGTTCTTGATGTCGGCCACCTCGCTCTTGATTTCGTCGCCGTACTCATCCCAGAAGGGCAGTTGCGCCACGCGCTCGTACGTGGTGAGGCCCGCCTCTTCCAAGCGCTTGAACTCCGCACTGGGAGCGGTGCCCATGACCGCACTGCCGTAAGTGCCGATGGCGCGCATGGCGGCACCGGTGAGCGTGGCCATGGTCATGACCAGTTCGCCTTGGTATTGCTCGCCGTAGCTCAGTGCATCGGCCAGGATCATGCGGCCTTCGGCGTCGGTGTTGAGCACTTCTACCATGAGGCCATTGTGCATGCGCACCACATCGCCGGGCGCGTAGGCATTGCCACCGGGGCGGTTATCGGTTGCGGGCACAAGGCCGATCACATGCACGGGCAGCTCGCGCTTGGCGGCCACGGCAATGGCGCAGGCCACGGCAGCGGCGCCGGCCATGTCGCACTTCATCTGGTCCATGCTGTTGGCGGTGGGCTTCAGGCTGAGGCCGCCGGTATCGTACACCACGCCCTTGCCCACGAGCACGATGGGCTTCTTGTTCACGGCGCCCTTCGGCTTCCATTCCAGTATGCTGAAGGTGGGCTCGTCGATGCTGCCTTTGTTCACGGCGAGCAGGCCGCCCATGCCCAAGGCCGCGATCTGATCCTTGCCGAGCACTTGCACCTTGAAACCCGCATTGCGGCTCAGGTTGCGGATCTCGGCGGCTAGCTGCTTGGCATTCAAGAAGCTCACCGGCTCGTTCACCAGGTCACGCGCAGTGCAAACAGCATCGCAGAGGTCGCTGAGTTCTTCGACCTGATCGGCGCTCAGCTCCTTGGCCACCACTTGCAGCTTCTGCAAGGAGGGTGCGCCAGCCTCGTCGGTCTTGTACTTGCGGAAGGCATAGCTGCCCAGCGCGGCACCTTCGGCGAGGGCCAGCGTGAGTGCGGCATCATCCTGCAGGCTCACCACTTGTGCTTCGGTGCGCTTTGCGGCGTTGAGGCGTGCGGCCATGGCATCACCGGCGCGGCGAGCTTGTTCAAGCCGCTTGCTGGCGTCGGTGGCCGTGGCCAAGTGCGCCATGATGAGCCGCCCGCTCACGTCGGCTACGCCAAGGGCGGGGTCGGCCTTGAGTTGCTCGTTGAGGTATTGCCGGTCGGCACGCTCCAGGTCGAGGGAGCGGAGTTGCGCCAAGTCGTCGAGGATCACGAGGCTGTCGCGCGAGGCAGCGGCGCGCGGAGCCTTGGCCATTTCGATCATGGGCCGAAGATACCTGCGCGCTTGAAGGCGGGGCTGAAGCCTTGCTGCACGCGGAACGGCGCGAGCGAGACAGGCAGCGGCGCGGCAGTTGGGCCACGGGGAGCGGTGCAGGAATCGTCGTTACCGGGAGCGATCGCCCCCGCCGATGGCCCATCTTTGCCCTATCGATGCATATGCTTCGCGCGCTTGCAAGTCTTTTCCTGGTCGTTTGGGCCGTGGCTGTGCATGCCACGCACAACCGCGCAGGCGAGATCATCGTGTGCCATGTGAGCGGACTCACTTACGAAGCCACGATCATCACGCACACGAAACTTTCGGCACCTGCAGATAGGCCGGAGCTCACGATTCATTGGGGCGATGGTGATAGCAGCGTGCTGCAGCGCCTGCCCCCGCAGGATTTCCCACAGGACGACCTGCGTCGCAACGTGTACATCGGCACACATACCTATAGCGGCCCGGGCGTGTTCACGCTCCACTTCTTCGATGAGAACCGCAATGCCGGGGTGCTGAACATCCCCAACTCGGTGAACCAGCCCTTCGCCGTAGAAACGCAGTTAATCATCAGCCCTTTCGGCGGCAACAACTGCTCCCCGCGCTTCTTGAATTCACCCATTCAGGATGCCTGCCGCTGCGTGCCGTGGATACACAACCCGGCGGCTTACGATCCCGATGGGGACAGTTTGAGTTACGAACCTATGCCCTGTTTGGGGATCGATGTAGCTCCCATCGTCGGGTATCTCTACCCGAACCAAATGGCAGGCTGCAACGGCAACGCGTACAGCATTGACCCCGTCACAGGAACCATCCGATGGCTCAACCCCGGATTGCAAGGCGAATACAACATCGCCTTCCGGGTGAAGGAGTGGCGACGCGTGAATGGCGTGATGGTGAATGTGGGCTGGGTGACGCGCGACATGCAGGTGACCGTGGTGACATGCAACAACCAGCCGCCGGTGATCGCACAAGTGCAGGATACGTGCATTACGGCCGGCACCTTCCTCGCTTTCAATGTGCAGGCCAGCGATCCGAACAACAATGCGGTCACGCTCACGGCGCTGGGCCAGCCCTTGGTTATGCCCAGTTCACCGGCCACATTCGTAAGTCCTTCGCCGGGGCCATCCGTCAACGGCATCTTCTCTTGGGCCACCAACTGCAGCCATGTGCGGCCTCAGCCTTATCAGGTTGTTTTCGAAGCGCAGGACAATGGCCAGCCGGTTCAGCTCTTCGACTACCGCACCATGAACATCAAGGTGGTGTCGCCTCCGCCCACCAACCCATCGGCCACGCCGAGCGGCAGCAGCATGCTATTGAATTGGACGCCGACGGTATGCACCAATGCAGCTGGCTACCGCATCTACCGGCGCCTGGGCCAATACGGCTTCGTGCCCGCTCATTGCGAACTGGGCGTGCCCGCATACACGGGCTACACGCTCATCGGCAGCGTTACCGGGTCGGGCACCAGCACCTACACCGATCCCGGACCCATCACGGTGGGCAACACCTACTGCTACATGGTGGTGGCCTATTTCACCAATGGCGCGGTGAGTTATGCCAGCGAGGAATTCTGCGCCGTGCTCGATCGCCAAGTGCCGGTGCTCACGCATGTGAGCGTGGGCCTCACCGATGCCGTGGCCGGAATCGACACCGTTCGCTGGAGCAACGCCTATGATCTGGACACGCTGCTGCGCCCCGGCCCTTATCAATTCAAGCTGTACCGGGGCAATGGCTTCAGCACGGCCAATACGCTTGTGTACACCAGCGGCCTGCACCCCTTCCTCGCGCATCCCGACACGCAGTTCTTGGACATTAGCATCAACACGCGTGACTTCGCGCACGTCTATCGCGTCGATTTCTTCGGCAATGGTGGCGCGGATTTCATCGGCAGCAGCAGCCCCGGCTCATCGGTCTTCATCAGCGCCGAGCCCAACGATGAACAGCTCACCGTCTCGTGGCAGGTGAACCCGCCGTGGATCAATTCGCTCTACGAGGTCTATCGCGACATCGGCGGCACATGGACCCTCGTGGGCACGAGCACCACCAACAGCTTCACCGAAACGGGCCTCAGCAACGGCACCGAGTACTGCTACCTCGTGCGCAGCACCGGCGCGTACAGCAACCCCGACATCGTGGCGCCGCTGCTCAACTTCAGCCAGGAATTGTGCGCCGCCCCGCGCGACCGCACACCGCCTTGCCCACCCACCGTGCAGCTCGACAACGATTGCGAGACTCCGCTGAACACGCTCACCTGGAACAACCCCAACCTGAGCTGTGCGGACGACACCTACTTCTACCGCGTCTATTTCGCCGAAACGCCCGATGCCGAGTACGAGCTGATCGCCACCATCATGGGCGCCGAGAACACCAGCTTCACGCATGTGAACGGCACCAGCGTAGCGGGCTGCTATCAGGTCACCGCCATCGATACGGTCGGCAACGAGAGCCCCTTTATTGCAGCGGTGTGCGGCGACAACTGCCCGGTGTACACGCTGCCCAACATCTTCACGCCCAACGGCGACCGCGTGAACGACCTCTTCGTACCCTTCCCCTACCGCGGCGTTAAGAGCATCGACCTGCAGGTGTACAACCGCTGGGGGCAAACGGTCTTCAGCACGCAGGACCCCGACATCCTTTGGAACGGCACGCTCAATAACAACGGCGAGGCTTGTCCGGATGGCGTGTACTTCTACAGCTGCATCGTCACCTTCGCCCGGCTAATGGGCGACGAGCCCGTGGTACTAAAAGGCTACGTGCATATCAGCGGCGGCAAGGACTCGCCGAAGCTCAACTGATGTTCACCGGGATCGTGGAGGAAGTGGGCGCAGTGGCCGCCCTGCGCGATGAAGGCAGCAACCGCGTGCTCACCATCCGCGCGCGCATGGCCGCAGAGCTGAGGGTTGACCAAAGCGTGTCGCACAACGGCGTCTGCCTCACCGTGACGCGCTTGCTGGGCGATGGCTACGAAGTGGCTGCCGTGAAGGAGACGCTGGAGCGCACCAATCTGGGTCTGCTGCGCGCGGGCGATGCCGTGAACCTGGAGCGCGGCCTGCGCTTGGGCGACCGGCTCGATGGCCATTTGGTGCAAGGCCATGTGGATACCGTGGTTCGCTGCGCCGATGTACGCGACGAGGGCGGCAGCTGGAGCTTCCGATTCGAGTTGCCCGCCACGCCGAAACTGCTGGTACACAAAGGCAGCATCTGCCTCAACGGCGTGAGCCTCACCATCGCCAACCTCGATGACCATGGGTTCGGCGTAGCCATCATCCCGTACACCTATGAGCACACCACCTTCAAGGCATTGCGCCCCGGCGATGCGGTGAATGTGGAGTACGATGTGCTGGGCAAGTATGTGGAGCGGATGATGGCGGGGAGGTGATTGCTTCACGCTGCAAAATCGAAGGGCGGCCGATGATGGCCGCCCTTCGCGTTGTTGGGCCGGTTGTGGCCCGGTGCCGCACGCTTATGCGGCTGCTGCCTCCTGCTTGCTCGGCAGGAGCTGGAAGTTGCTCATGACCACTTCGGTGATGTAGCGCTTGCTGCCATCCTTCGCTTCGTAGCTGCGGTGTACAAGGCGCCCTTCGAGCATCACGGGCGATCCTTTGCGCAACAGGCGCTCGGCCATCTCGGCTGTTTGGCCCCAAGCCACCACGGTGTGCCACTGGGTGTCGGTGACGCGCTCGCCGCTGGCGTTCTTGTAGCTGTCGTGCGTGGCCACCGAGAGGCGGGCCACTTTGCGGCCTTTCGCGATCTCGCGCACTTCGGGGTCGAAGCCGAGGTTCCCTACGAGGTGGACTTTGTTCTTCAGCGTGTTCATGGTACTTGGGTGTTTGGGTGTTTGTGACTTTCGGTTTCCGCCGACCGGTGCTGTTGCCGACCGACGCTGCAAACATTTTCGCCGACCCCAACCCGGATTCGGCCAGTACCCGCTTACAAGTGATTGCAGCCGTTTGCTACCGTTTGCTGTTGGGGGCGTTTCGGCCCGAATGCCACTCTATCTTCCCGTGCCGAAAAGCCAAGGCAGCGTGCGCGCCGCGCGATGTGTCTTGGCGCTAGAAAGGCCCTTGGTTGCGTGAACTGACTGATCGCGAGCTGGTGCAAGGATGCCTCGATGGCGACCGCCGTTGCCAAGAGGGGCTTTATGCACGGTATGCACGCCGCATGTATGCGGTATGCCTGCGCTATGCCCGTCACGAACTAGAGGCCCAGGACCTGATGCAAGAGGGATTCATCCGCGTTTTCGAGAAACTGCCCAGCTTCCGATCCGAAGGCTCTTTGGAGGGCTGGATCCGCCGCATCATGGTGCATTCCGCCATCAACACGTACCGCCGCAAGAGCTTCACGCAGGAGCGCTTCGGCTTGGAGAAGCTCCCGGAGGAACCCGTGCCATCCGATGCCATGGAACGCCTCGGCGCCGAGGAGCTCATGTCCATGGTATCGGCGCTGCCCGATGGCTACCGCATGGTGTTCAATCTGTTCGCCATCGAGGGCTTCGACCACGCCGAGATCGCCGACATGCTGGGCTGCGGCGAGAGCACCTCGCGCAGCCAATTGGCCAAAGCACGGCGCATGCTCCAATCCATGATCACCGCTTCAACCACCCCTGTTCATGCAGGAACGACATCCAATTGACGACCTTTTCAGGCAGAGCCTGCAGGGCGCTTCCGTATCGCCTCCGCCCGCGCTGGCCTCGGCCATCATGGCCAAGGTGCAGGGCCGCCGTCGGCGCGCGCTCCTTTGGCGTTGGCGGATGGTGGCCGCGCTCTTGCTCCTTGCGGGCGGCACCTTCCTTTGGCTGAAGCCCACGAACCAAACATCATCAGTTGCCCAGGTACAAGGCAATCCTTCGGAAGTTGCTGCGGCTGTCTCCGAATCTCCCGTGGAGACAACGCCGTCTGTTACGCTCGAAAACGCTACTGCCGAGGCCGCTGCACAACTTGAACCGAATCGCGAAGCCAACACGCAACGCACAGCGGGTTCTTCTCCACGCGCACAATCACAAACCCGCGCTACTCAACCGGAAGGAACCAAGCAATTCGGAGGTGCGGGTGTAAACCAACCCAACGCGAGCGCATCGGAAGGGGGGGCTGCTTCGACCTCGCTTCCAACGGATGAGAATAACCCCATCTCGGTGGACGCCGACGGAGTCCCAGCAGAATCAATCGCCACCAGCACCGCTGTTGATCGGATGAGCTTGGAGTACTTGTCGATTGCACCAATGCTGTGGGCTGGCGCGAGTTCGGCTCAACCGCATGCACGCTTCTTCGAGCAGGAGCGGCGGCGTGGCTACTGGTGGGCCGGCGTTTCGGTTACCCCACAGGTGTCGCGCTACTCGTGGCGAAGCGATCAGGCAAAACTTGAGCGAGCACTCAACGGAAATGGCAAGCTCATCGGCGGCGTTTCGCTCGGTGTTGTAGCTGGTCGCACGTGGCCATCGGGCATCAGCTTGGGACTTGGAGTCGAGGCGGACCGCATGGAGCAGGCTTATCGTAGCGTTGACCGCCGCACGGAGGTGCAATCCGAAACGGTTGTTCAGTTGGTCACGCTGAACACACAGGTTTTCGCTTCGACTACAGAGACGGTGAACACCACGGTGATATACGAGAGTCGCGCCGAGGGCACGGATCGCAGGACGCGAGTTCGGGTGCCGGTGGAGCTATCGTATCACTTGGCCGCTGGTCGGTGGCGCTTGGGCCCACGGGCTGCTGCTGTGGTGGAATACACGAAGGTCCAATCCTCCTCGAGTCTGGTTGTCGATTCCGAAGATGGTCTCATTCGTTCGCGCACCTTGGCCCAGAGCGACCTGAATGCCCGCTACCCGCTGAGCGTATCGGCGTTGCTCGGCATCGACCTTGGCTTCAGTCTTTCGGATAACGGCCGCATCATCGTTTCGCCCTTCGCCTCGCGCGCGCTGGCCACCTTCGGCCCCGCCACCGACGCACAGGCTTCGCCCGAGCGATACGGCCTCCGCCTCATGCTCCAACACCGCTTCTGACCTGCATGCTTACCCCACGCACACTCATCGTTCTCTCGTTGGTCTTCACTGGCACCGCACAAGGCCAAGTTCTCAGCGGGCTGAACCCCATGAAGGGCGGAGGCATCCTGCAGACCTGCGACACCAGCATGCACGTTGATTTCGCAACCGCCTACCTGGATAACTACGGCTGCCAGGTCACGCCCGAAGTGGTCATGGGCAGCACCAGCTTGCTCAGCGCGCAATGGGACTACTACAACCATGCGCAGGGCGTTTGGTCCACGCTGTACGGCGCGGCGCCCACCGTCTCTTATCCCAGCGCGCAGCCCTACCCCATGTGCTACACAGTGAACGCCTTCGATCAGATGGCTTCGCAGCCATGCATCACCACGGTGTGCAAGCTGATTGCGCCTTTTGCTTATGCGCAGTGCGCTGCACTTGAGGTGGACTTCACCATCAGCGCAGTGAGCGGCTTCAGCATCACCTTCGCGAATACTACGCAGTTCCCCGACGGCCAGGTCTCTGAATCGTTCTGGGACTTCGGCGACGGATCCAACGTTGCGTCAAGCCCATCGGCCACGCATGCGTTCAGCGGAAGCGGGCCATTCCAGATCTGCCTCACCGTTGTGGGCGAGGCTCCCTACTACTGCACCGCTACACGTTGCCAATGGCTTTACCTCGGCCCCGGCGGGCTGCCCTGCAACGAGGTGGTTGATCAAGGATTCGCGGTGCTGCAATACGGCAACTTGGTGGGCGTGATCGACACCTCGTACACCACCGGCATGAACGCCCGATACGATTGGGATTTCGGCGATGGTGCTGTAGCAACGGGGCGAATCGCCGCGCACGCCTATGAGCCATTCCAGAGCTACGAGCTCTGCGGCACTTTGCGCGTGTGGGGGCCACTGCTCAGCGATACCTGCTTGACCACCTTGTGCCGCACCATCGAGGCGCAAGCTGTGGTGGGCGTGATTGAGCGCGACCTCGTCTCAGGTTCACTGGCCTGGCCGAACCCCTTCGAGAACACGTTGTTCATGGCGCCGAGTGCATTCCCGCGTCGAGCCCAATTGCTCGATGCCGCAGGACGCGTGGTGGCGGAGCAGGCTCTTGCGCCCGCCGCCGCCGCCACTTCATTGCCCTTGCACGGATTGCTGCCGGGGGCCTACCTGCTTGTGGTGCATGGCCCCGAGGGGCGCAAGGCACAGCGTATCGTTCGAGCGCCGTAGGATTTTCCTGCCTAATCAACCTCGGCCATGACGGCTTCGGCTTTCGTCGCCAGCAGCTGGTAGTCGGAGAGCACCACTTCGGTGCTGAAGCGCTTGCTGCCATCCTTGCCTTCGTAGCTGCGATGCACAAGGCGTCCTTCGAGCACGATTCCACCGCCCTTGCGCAGGGTGGCCGCCAGTCGTTCGGCCTGTTTGCCCCAAACCACCACGGGGTGCCATTGGGTATCATCCTTCCATTCGCCATCGGCGCCCTTGAAGCGCTCATTGGTGGCGATGCTCAGCTTCAGCATGGCGGTCCCGGTGCCCACGTTCTTCAATTCAGGGTCCTTGCCCAGGCGCCCTACCAACTGCACTTTGTTCTTCATCGTCGCGATCATCTTATTGTGGTGTTTGGTTGATGTCCCGCCGGTTCGATTTCCGGCCTTCCGAGGGCAAAGCGAGCGATTGGGGCGAGGAGGATTCGGCCAGTTGGCGTTTACAGTCGTTCATCTGCGTTTGCATCCGTTTGCTCGACGGAATAGTTGAGCTGCTCTGGGGTATTTCCACCCAAAGTCTGCGCTCTACATTCGCGGCGCACAGAACCAGCGTCCTAGCAACACCCTATACCCTATGAGCGCCACTGCCAAGAAAATCCTCGTCCCCACCGACTTCACCAAAGTGGCCGATAATGCCATCAGCCATGCCATGCGACTGGCCAAGCACACAGGCGCAGAGGTTTACCTATTGCACGTGGTAGCCAAACAGGACGATGTGGATGAGACCCGGCGCAAGCTGGAGATGGAGCAAGCGCGCGCCCAAGCCATGGAGGCTGACGTGCAAGTGCATAAGCTCGTGCGGGTAGGTTCGATCTACGACGATATCGGCGACGCGGCCGCAGAGATCGGGGCGGGGCTGATCGTGATGGGCACGCATGGCATGCGCGGCATGCAGTTCATCACCGGCAGCCGGGCACTGCGCGTTATCACCAGCAGTCAGGTGCCTTTCATCGTGGTGCAGGAGCGCGGAATCAAGGAAGGCGGCTACGATAGCATCGTGGTGCCCTTGGACCTGCACAAGGAGACCCGCCAGAAGCTCACCGTGGTGGCCGACATGGCGCGCACTTTCCAGAGCAAGGTTCACTTGATCGTGCCCAAGGAGGACGACGAGTTCCTGCGCAAGCAGCTGCAGAACCACATCAAGTTCGCCAATCAATACCTGGATGAGCGCGGCATTGCGCACGATGCAGTGATCGCCGATGAGGACAGCGGCGATTTCGTGAAGGCCGTGGTGAAGCACTCCGTGAACGTGGATGCCGACCTGATCGCGATCATGAACCTGGCCCAAGGCAACATCTTCGGTGTGCTGGGCGTGCCCTACGAACAAGAGATCCTCACCAACGAAGCGCAGATCCCGGTGATCTGCATGAACCCGCGGGAGACCAACACGGGCGGCGGCGGCTGGAGCTTCCAGTAATTCGCGTTCAAATCACGCGCGCATGCCGATGACCAGGATGTCATCGACCTGCTCATGCGCGCCACGCCATGCATTGAAGGCATCGTGCAGCATGCGGCGCTGACGGTCGGGCGCATGTGGGCTTACCTCCACGAGTAATTCACGGAAGCGGCGATACAGGAACTTCTTGCCCTTGGGTCCCCCGAACTGATCGGCATACCCATCGGAGAACGCGTACACCATGTCTCCGGGGCGCAGCTCGATGCTGTGCTGCATGAACTCCTGGTCCTGCGGCTCGAAGTTGCCGATGGCGATCTTATTCGGCGCGAAGGTCAAGGTCTCACCATCGCGCACCACATAGAGTGGGCAGTTGGCGCCGGCATAGTCGAGCGTGCGCGTCGCGGGATCATAGCTGCAAAGCGCCAGGTCCATGCCGTCGCGGATCAGGTGCTGCTCGCGATCCTTGTGCAGGGCCTCGAAAGCCGTGCGATTGAGTTCGCGCAGCACATCGGCTGGGCGCGCGAAGCCCCTCTCCTTGGCCGCTTGGTTTAGGCCATTGTGGCCAATGAGGCTCATGAAGGCGCCGGGCACGCCATGTCCGGTGCAGTCAACTGCGGCGAACAGGATCCTGTCGCCCACACGCTCCATCCAATAGAAATCGCCGCTCACGATGTCTTTGGGGCGGTAGTACACGAAGGCTTCTGGGAGCAGGTCGCGGATGCGGCGCTCCGGCGGAAGGATGGAGTCCTGCAATCGTTTCGCATAGCGGATGCTGTCGGTCACATTCTTGTAGAGCTCCACCACCTTTCGACTCTGGCGCTCCACCTCTTCTTTCTGCCGAACCACCTCTTCGGTGCGTTCGGCCACCTTCATCTCCAAGAAGCGTTCGCGTTGGCCCAGTTCGTCACGCATCTTCAGCAGGGCGTGCCCGAGCATGTCCTCTTCGCTGAGCGGTTGGTACTCCGCATCGAAGTCGCCTGCAGCAACGGCGTGCGAGAAGTCCGTTGTGCGACGAAGGCCATCGATAAGTGAGCCCAGGGCTCGGCTCATGTCGCCAACCTCGTCGTTGGTGATGCGAACGCGCGTGCGCGGGAATACGCCCCTGCCAAGACTCAGCAGGATGGCGCGCAGGCGCTGCACAGGGGTAACGATGCCCCGGATGATGAGGAAGGCGACCACGATGCCCACCACCACCAGCGCCATGCCCATGTACAGCACGAAGAACTTCAGTGAGTCGAAGCTCTTGATCATGCCGGAGCCGAGCTCGCGCCGCTTGCGCTCGAGCACATCAAGCAGCCGGTCTATATCCGCGAGCACCTTGGCGGTTTGCTGATCAATGGGGCCGTTCTCTTCGGCGAGCCCGGTGCGATCCATGTGAACGAAGGGGTCATTGTAGCTCTCCAGCGAAGGGAGCATCTGCTTGATCTCGTCGTGCAGCGCCATGAGCGCGCTCAGCTCTGTATGCACTTGGGTCATGATGGCTACTTCATCATGGCCCCAATCCCCCATGAGCGTGTCGATCCGGTCCAGTGCAGCCGGGATGCGCTGCGCCGAGATCTCCACCAAGGTGGTTTTCTCCGGCGCATCGGCACGGCTCTCGATCAGGGCCCAGTGCTTGATCAGCATGTGTCCGCTCACGGTGAGGTTCCGCAATGCCACCAAGGCATCGACCGAGGGCGAATACACCTCGTTGATCTCGGTATTGATCTCGCGGCTGCGCTCCAGGGTGCGGTTGGTGAGCAGCACCACGATCAAGGCGAAGAAGATGAAAAGGCCGAAGCCAACGCCGATCTTCCGTCCGATGGTGAAGCGCATGGCCATGGGCTCTAGCGATCCTCTTGCGGCGGCATCGATTCGTAGAGCTCGCGGAAACGCTCGGAGTTCATCTCGTCCTGCAAGCTGTAATAGATGCCCTCGAGGCCCAGCAGCGTTTCGCGCCGCGAGGGATTCATGTCGTGCGCCTTGAGCATGAACGGCAGCGCCAACTGGAAGTACTCGCGCGCCACCTCTTGCACTTGTTGCATGGTGATCAGGTCGGCTTCGGCCTGAAGGGCGCGTATGCGATAAACGCCCATGTTGTAGAAGAGCGTGGCCAGGTTGTAGTTGGCACCGTAGTTATCGGGGTCGATGCGCAGGACTCCCCTGTAGGTGTCCGTGGCCTTCTCGAACCATTCGGTGCGTGTGCGGTCCTCGTTGAAGCGCTTGGTGTAGAGCGTGCCTAGCGCGTTGGCGAATTCGGTTTCGCGTGTTCGCAGGTCAGCTTTTGGCTTCAGCCGAATCACGCTCTCGCGATAGGTGTCGAACAGCTCAACGGCCCGGGTATCCTGTCCCTCGGCCAGCGCTTTGGCCGCCTCATTGTAGCACGAGCGCGTGAGGAAGTCATAGGCTTGCACCGCATTGTCGCGATACGTGCTGTCCTTGTCCATGACCACCGTGCGGTACAAACTGCTCAGCGCCGAGTCGCGAGCCGCATCGCCTTCGCGCGTGCCGGCCTTAGCCTTGTAAAGGTCCTTGTACACGAAACCGCGCAACAGCCAGGCTTCGGCATTGGCCGCATGCTGGGGCGTTGCTACAGCGGCATCAACCAGCGCACGCGACCCTTGCAAGTCGCCGGCCTGGTACTTGCGCAGCGCCTCAACCAGCGGATCCTGCGCGCGCAGTGCCATCGCCACCAGGACGAGGAGCACGAGGAGTGGTGCGCGGAGGCTCATGTTCATTCCTGCACGCGATGCGCGAGGTTCTTCAGGGTTAGGCCCACTACCAAACCATGCTGCTTGGCGTTGGCCATGCTCAATTCGTACTTCAACAAGTTGTCCACCTTCACGAAGTTGGCCACGGCGCCATCATCCAAGGCCCCGGCATACTCCGTTACGATCATGGTGGGCTTGCCCTGGTTGCGCTTGTAGATCTCCGGCAGCAAGGCCAGGTCGCTTTTGCCCACGAATAGGATGTGGCATCGCTCCACATCGGCCGAGCGCGGCAGCTTGCGCACCTCGATGGGCTGCTTGCCGATGGTGCGCGTGCTGTACTGCTTGATGAGCTCTTGGTAGAGGTTGGCGCCGCCGAGCACGCCGATGATGAAGTTGCCCTGTCGCATGCTCTCGTCCTTCCACTCGACCAGCTTCGCGATGTTGTAGAGGTAGTTGGCCTGCAGGATCGAGGTGGTGTCCTTCTCCGAGTCGCGCGGCTGCTGGGCAGCGCCGCACACGACCAGAAGCAGCAGCATGAGCAGCCGCTTCGCCAGAAAGGCCGGGAATTCCCTTCGCATAGATTTGGTCGCGCGCTTCACTGAAACCATGCCAATAGCCCCCTCCCCGCTGCAAAGTACCCGGCACGCATTGCTCGCATCAGCATTGGCGCTGATCGTCTGTCAACACGCTTGTGTTGACGCGCATGCTCAAGCCTCCACCCAGACCGCGTTCGACCGCGCCGCGCAGACCGACGCCATGGGCTACCAATGGCTGCGCTGGAGCAGCACCCACATCGGCCATCGACTTACCGGAAGCGCACAGGGCGCCATGGCCGAAGCAGCTGCTGACAGCCTCTTCCGCGTGGGCGGGCTGCCCGTGGTGAAGCGTTTCCCATTCCGGGCACAGGCGTGGTCGCGCGGCACGGTGCAACTCACCGTGGGCGATGGCGCGGGCTTCCTTCATCTGCAAGCCGTAGCCTTGGCCAACACACCACTGACAGCAGCCGTTGATGCACTCTTGCTCGATGCGGGCAATGGCCTTCCGGATGACCTGGACCGCTTGGGCGAGAGTGCCAAGGGGGCGGCGCTGCTGGTGAACATCGGACTTGTTGCCGCCTCAGAAGGTGCGCGCAACCTGCATCGCAGCGAGAAGGCGAAGCTGGCCATGGACCGCGGTGCAGCCGCACTCATCTTCGTGAATCAGGCCGAGGGACATGTGCTGCTCACGGGCACCGCATCCATCGACGGTGCGCTGATACCGGTTCCTGCCGCTTGCATCGCCACGGAGGATGGCACCTTGCTGCGCGAGCGATTGGCTGCTGGGCAAAAGCTCACCGCACGCTTGGGCATGAGCAACCAAAGCGCCTTGGTCGAAGCGAATAACATCATCGCTGAGATACCGGGGTCAGCGCGACCCGAGGAAGTGATCGTGATCGGTGGCCACCTCGATAGCTGGGACCTGGCCACTGGCGCCACGGACAATGGGCTGGGCTCGTTCAGCATCCTCGACCTGGCGCGCGCCATGAACGCCATGCCGCAGAAGCCCGAGCGCACCATCCGCTTCGTGCTCTTCATGGGCGAGGAGCAGGGGCTGCTGGGCTCACGCGCCTTGGTGAAGGACTATGCCGATAGCGGCGAACTGGCTCGCGTGAAGTGCATGATCAACCTGGATATGAGCGGCAATCCGCAGGGCTTCGGCGTTGGCGGACCCGATGGCTGGAGCGAATTGCTGCGCGACGCCTGCGAGCGTATTCGCCCCGTGGATTCATCGGCCTTCGCTGGTCGTGTGAGCGACGAGATCTGGTTGCACAGCGATCATCAGCCCTTCCTCATGGCGGGCGTGCCGGTGATCTATCCGCTCAGCGATCTGGGCAAGCATGTGTACGGCTGCTATCACAGCAGCTGCGATGATCTGCATCTGGTTGATCCGCAAGCGATGGTGAACAATGTGCGCTTCGTTGGCGCACTCGCCTATCTGCTCGCCAGCGCGCCAACGCTGCCTCCGCATTTCACGGTTCCCGCACTGAAGCAGCGCTTGGTCGATGCTGGGCTCGAACAGCCGTTGCGCATCGGCGGGGATTGGCCTTGGCCATAACGAGAAGAAGGCACCGGGTGGCGCCTTCTTCTTGATGATACTGTTGCGTTATTGCTTGCCTCCGCCCTTGGCGTTCCCGCCGTCGGCGCCTTTCATGCCCTCCAGGTCGCGATCGAAGAGATAGAGGCCGCCCTTGTCGCTGCCGATCAGGTTCAGCTTGTCGATGAGGGTGCGAGCCAGCGCCTCCTCCTCGATCTGCTCGCCCACGTACCACTGCATGAAGTTGTGCGTGGTGTAATCCTTCTCCTTCAGGCAGAGGTCCACCACGCCATTGATCTCGTTGGTCACGATGGTCTCGTGATCGAGCAGGGCCTGGAACACATCGGTGATGCCCTTGTACTTGGTGCTGGGCTGCTTCAGCGCAGGCACCACGGCGCAACCGCCGCGCTCGTTGATGAACTTGATGAGTTTGAGCATGTGCATGCGCTCCTCGTCGCTGTGGCGGTAGAGGAAGGCCGCTGTTCCGCTGAGGCCTTGGTTCTCGGCCCATGAGGCCATGGCCAAGTAGGCTTGGCTGCTGCTGGCCTCAATGGCTACTTGGCCGTTGAGCGCCGCTTCGATCTTCTTGCTGAGCATCTTGATTCGGTGTTGGGGGCCGATCGCTCGTAGCGAACGGCGCTGCGAAGCTAACCCGCAAGCAGAGCGCGGCGTTGCTCCGACTCACGCCCCGAACAGATCCGGATCACCCTTCTCGTAAGCCTCATCAACGGCCAGCATGTTCGCGGGCTGCTCACGCGCAGCAACAGCCAAGCGATCGCACAGCTCGTTCTGCGGATGGCCGTTGTGCCCGCGGATCCAATGGAAGCGCACTTTGTGCTTGCGGTACACTTGGAGGAAACGCTTCCAGAGGTCGGGGTTCTTCTTCTTCGCGAAGCCCTTCTTCTCCCAATCGAATACCCAGCCCTTCTCCACCGAATCAACCACGTACTTGCTGTCGCTCATCACCACCACTTCGGTGTTGGGGTTCTTCAGCGCCTCCAGACCCACGATCACCGCAAGGAGCTCCATGCGATTGTTGGTGGTCATGCGGTAGCCGCCCCAGAGCTCTTTGCGGTGCTGGCCGCTCTCGAGCACCGCGCCATAGCCGCCGGGGCCGGGATTGCCGCTTGCTGCACCGTCGGAATAAAGGGTCACGCTCATGGCACGTGCGGGAAGAGGTATGGGATGTTGCCTGCGAAGAGCTTCACCGCGATGGCGAGCAGGATGATGCCGAAGGCTTTCTTGATCACGATGAGGCCCACGCGGCCCAACGCGCGTTCGATGCGGTTGGTGAGCAGCAGCACCAGCACAACGGGGATCATGTTGAGGATGATGGCCACCAGGATGTTGGGGCGATCGAATTCGGCGCGCAGCGAGAGCACGGTGGTGATGGTGCCAGCACCTGCGATCACCGGGAACGCCAAGGGCACGATGCTGAAGACCTTCTGATCCTCATCGGCGGGCGTAAGGCCCGGCGCGCTCAGATCTTCCTTGAAGAGGCGCACGCCAAGGATCATCTCCAGCGCGATGAAGAAGAGCACCAATGAACCCGCCACGGCGAACGAGCGCACATCGATGCCCACGATGTTGAGGATGGTCTCGCCCAAGTAGAGGAAGGTGATCATGATGCCCAGGCTCACCAGTGTGGCGCGCGCGGGGTAGATCTTGCCTGCCTTCTGGCGCACCTGCAAAATGAGCGGTATGCCGCCCACGATGTCGATCACTGCGAAGAGGATGAGGAAGGCCTTGCCGATTTGAGCGAGGTCGAACATGCTTCGATGATTCTGAATGGCGCGGGGCGAAGGTGGGAAAGGCTCTCAGAATTCGGGCTTGGAAAATCCGAATGGGCG